>CAXMQQ010000001.1:0-7111 GCA_964195545.1 uncultured Acidimicrobiia bacterium
CTGAAGCGCCTGATCGACCTCGGTGCCCCCGAGATCATCGTCAATAACGAGAAGCGCATGCTCCAAGAGGCCGTCGATGCTCTCTTCGACAACGGTCGCCGTGGTCGCGCCGTTACGGGTCCGGGCAACCGACCCTTGAAGTCGTTGTCCGACATGCTGAAGGGGAAGCAGGGCCGGTTCCGTCAGAACCTGCTCGGCAAGCGCGTCGACTATTCGGGACGTTCGGTCATCATCGTCGGCCCGGAGTTGAAGCTCCACCAGTGTGGTCTGCCGAAGATCATGGCGCTCGAGCTGTTCAAGCCGTTCGTGATGAAGCGCCTCGTGGATATCGGCGAGGCCCAGAATATCAAGGCAGCCAAGCGCATGGTCGAGCGCAGGCGCTACCAGGTGTGGAATGTGCTCGCCGACGTCATCGAAGAGCATCCGGTGCTCCTCAACCGTGCGCCGACGCTTCACCGCCTCGGGATCCAGGCGTTCGAGCCTGTACTCGTCGAGGGCAAGGCCATCAGGCTGCACCCCCTCGTGTGCGAGGCGTTCAACGCAGACTTCGACGGCGACCAGATGGCGGTTCACCTTCCGCTGTCCTCAGAGGCTCAGGCTGAGGCCAGGGTTCTCATGCTGTCGTCGAACAATCTCCTGTCGCCCGCTTCGGGTCGTCCGATCGTCACTCCTTCTCAGGACATGGTCATCGGACTCTTCTATCTCTCGGAGATGACCGAAGACGCGAAGGGCGCCGGACGCGCGTTCTCGGACATCGAGGAAGCGATGATGGCGTACGAGGTTGGTGACCTTTCGCTCCATGCTCCGATCAAGCTCCGAGTGGGCTGGCTCGCCGGTGACCCGAAGATGCACGCTGCGTTGAAGCGTTCACTCGGGTCCCTGATCGCAGAAGCGACCGTCGATCCGGATGGGTTGACGGAGACGTCGCTCGGGCGCGCTCTGGTTAACGAAGTGTTCCCTGCGGGCTTCCCGTACGTGAACGCTCCTGTTCTCAAGTCAGACGTCCGGACGTTGATCGACGAGCTCATCCGACACTACGACAAGCCGGACGTAGCGAACACGCTCGACGCCATCAAGGAACTGGGCTTCACATACGCAACGAAGGCTGGTCTCACGATCGGTCTCGAAGACGTAAAGACACCGCCGGAGAAGGCCGAGATCCTCGCGCTCTACGAAGCACGGGCGGAGAAGATGGAGGGTCTCTACCAGAAGGGCGTGATCACGGACGCTGAACGTCAGCAGGAGCTCATCGAGATCTGGACTGAGGCAACCGAGCGGGTCAAGGATGCCATGGCGGAAACGCTCATGGCTGAGAAGTTCAACCCCATGGACATGATGGTCCGGTCGGGCGCTCGAGGGAACATCATGCAGTTGCGGCAGATCGCCGGCATGCGTGGCCTCGTTGCGAACCCGAAGGGTGACATCATCCCGCAGCCGATCAAGTCGAACTTCCGTGAAGGCCTTTCGGTGCTCGAGTACTTCATCTCGACACACGGTGCCAGGAAGGGTCTTGCCGATACGGCGCTGAGAACTGCCGACTCGGGCTATCTGACTCGCCGTCTCGTCGATGTCTCCCAGGAGATCATCATCCACGACGAGCCGACCGAAGATGCGGGCATCCTGATCAAGACTCGCGAGGACGACGGTTCCTCGGTGCGTCATCTCAAGAACCACGTGTTCGGGCGGATGCTCGCCGAGCCCGTCAAGGATGGCCGAAAGGTCGTCGAGTTGCCGGACGGCAGGAGACTGAAGGAAGGCTTCATCCTCGATCTCGATGCCGTCATCGGCCTCGGGGAACTCGACGAAGTCACTGAGGTTCGGGTCCGCTCACCGCTCACGGACGAGTCCCGCTATGGGATCAGCCGTGATTCCTACGGCATCGACCTGGCAACCGGATCGATGGTTGAAGTCGGTACCGCGGTCGGCATCATGGCAGCCCAGTCGATCGGCGAGCCGGGCACGCAGCTGACGATGCGTACGTTCCACACCGGCGGAGTCGCCGGAATGGACATCACGCATGGTCTGCCACGCGTGGTCGAGCTGTTCGAGGCCCGTACCCCGAAGGGGAAGGCGATCCTCGCCGACACCGGCGGTGTCATCAAGTTCGAGACCGATGAAGAGACGAACGCCCGATACCTGGTGATCGTCGCTGGCGATGAGGAGGTGCGTCACTCTTTGCCCCGCTGGGCACGGCCACGTGTCTCCGAGGGTGACATCATCGAGCCGGGGGCGCAGTTGACCGAAGGTCCACTCGATCCCAAAGAAGTGCTCGAAGTCCAGGGAATCCGCGCATGCCAGCGCTACCTCGTGGATCAGGTCCAGGAGGTGTACCAGTCGCAGGGTGTGGACATCCACGACAAGCACATCGAGCTGGTCGTTCGTCAGATGCTCCGCAGGGTGCGCATCGCCAACCCGGGCGACTCGCAGTATCTCCCGAACGAGCTTGCCGACCAGAAAGAGTTCCGTCAGGTCAACCAGGAACTCGTCGAGGACGGCAAGGCTCCTGCCGAAGGTCGTCCCGAGCTGATGGGTATCACCAAGGCGTCGCTCGCGACGGATTCGTGGCTGTCGGCTGCGTCTTTCCAGGAGACCACAAGAGTGCTAACGGAAGCGGCACTGCAGTCGAAGTCGGACTTCATGAGGGGACTCAAGGAGAACGTCATCATCGGCAAGCTGATCCCGGCCGGGACCGGTTCCGAGCACTACCAGGCGATCGAACCGATGCTGCCCGACGCGAACGTCGTGACGGCGCTTGGTCTCTTCGGAGACGAGGCACCCGAGTCGGTCGACGAGGGTCTGCCCTCCGATCCGGCAGAGTGGCTTGCGTCGCTCGGTGGGACCGTGGAGGTCGAAGCAACCGCGAACGACGAGTAGCCAAGATAGCTGAGACGAAAGATCGGAGGCGGCCCGAAGGGGCCGCCTCCGATCTTTCGTGCTTGCGACCACGTGGTGGGTGGTTGTAGGCACAACCGATGAGGCGGTGGGCGGCCTATCGTTGACCCGTGTTGCGATTTCCCCTGTTCGGCGTCCCCGTCTCGATCCACTGGTCGTTCCTGTTCGTTGCTGTGTTCGGCCTCGGGGTGTACTCCGGCTGGGAGATCGCGGCGTGGACCGGCGCGGTCCTGGTCGCCGTTCTCCTCCACGAGTCTGGACACGCCTTCACTGCGAGGGCCTTCGGTGCGTCCCCGGTCTCGATCACGCTCTTCGCCCTCGGGGGCTTCACGTCGTGGACGGCGCCTCGGGGCATCGGCCCCGGGCGCCGGTTCATCGTCTCGGCGGCCGGGTCGGCGGTCGGAATCGCCGCCGGTCTCGGCGTCATCGGACTCAGCAGGTCGGGGGTGTTCGACGGGATACCCGATCTGGGTTTCGTGGTCCTGGAGAGCTTCGTCTGGGCCGGTCTCGTGTGGGGCATCCTCAATTGGATACCGATCCTGCCGCTCGACGGCGGGCACATGCTCCAACATGCCCTGGAGATGGTCACACCGACGAAGGCCACACCGATCGCCCGCTGGATCTCCGTCGTGACGGGCGTAGCGGTGGTTGCGACCGCCTTCTACTTCGGGGAGACCTTCCTAGCGATCTTCGTAGCGATGATCACGTTCATGGGGTTTCGGGAGGGACGAAGCGATCTGGCGCCCGGAGGGCGACCCAAGTCCGAACGACAGGTCGAAGAGCCGCCGGACTCAGAACCACCAGCGTTTCCGATCTAGCAAACGCGAGATATGAGACACGGGGCAAGACAGAGGAACCTCATGTCCGGTGTCCCGAATCTCTTGCCTGTCTTTCGTCTTGCGCACTATGACCACGGGTCTATATACTTCGGAATCCGGTTTCCCACCGGAGTCCGCGCTTACCCTGAGGTGTTCGCAAGAACGCTGTTGTGAGCGGAGTGGCTCACAGAAGGGATCGGCGGAGTCACAACGCGTGACGACGCCGGTTTTCGTTCGTCAGAACCCCAGTTCCGAACTCATCGGGCTTGGGTGCATCGACAAGAGAGAGACGGTACCCACGTGCCGACCGTACAGCAGTTGGTCCGACAGGGCCGAACGCCCAAGCCGAAGAAGTCGAAGACCGTTGGTCTCGCAGGGTCGCCGCAGCGACGCGGCGTCTGCACCCGCGTCTACACCGTGACGCCGAAGAAGCCGAACTCCGCGCTCCGTAAGGTCGCTCGTGTACGCCTCACTTCTGGTGCTGAGATCACGGCCTATATCCCGGGTGAAGGCCACAACCTCCAGGAGCACTCGATCGTGCTCGTGCGCGGTGGCCGCGTGAAAGACCTCCCGGGTGTCCGCTACAAGGTCATCCGTGGTGCCCTCGATGCCGCAGGCGTCGACGGGCGCAGGCAAGCCCGTTCCCGTTACGGAACGAAGAAGGAGTCCTAGGCATGCGTCGCGCACCAGCCGAGGTTCGTAAACTCGAGCCAGATCCGGTCTACCGGTCCGTTCTCGTCACCCAAGTCATCAACAAGGTGCTCTGGCGCGGCAAGAAGGGCGCAGCACGTCGGATCGTGTACGGCGCCATGGACACTGTCGAGCAGCGCACCGGTTCGGATCCATTGACCGTTCTCAAGCGGGCCGTCGACAACATCCGACCCTCCGTCGAGGTTCGGTCACGACGAGTCGGTGGCTCGTCCTATCAAGTTCCCGTCGAGGTTCGGCCCCGACGCGGTCAGACCCTCGCCGTTCGCTGGCTCGTCGAGTTCGCCCGCAAGCGCAAGGAGCCGACGATGGCGATGCGCCTTGCGAACGAGATCCTCGATGCGGCCAACCGTACCGGTGCAGCAGTGAAGCGCCGCGAAGACGTTCACAAGATGGCGGAGTCCAACAAGGCCTTCGCCCACTACCGCTGGTAGTTCGAAAGTACTGAAACCTCATGGCACGCAACATCCCTCTAGAGAAGATCCGCAACATCGGGATCATGGCCCACATCGACGCGGGCAAGACCACGACGACGGAGCGGATCCTCTACTACACGGGGCGCACCTACAAGTTGGGTGAGGTCCACGAGGGTGCGGCCGTCATGGATTGGATGGAGCAGGAGCAGGAGCGTGGCATCACGATCACGTCCGCCGCGACGACCTGCGCCTGGGACGATCACGTCATCAACATCATCGACACGCCCGGCCACGTCGACTTCACGGTCGAGGTCGAGCGTTCGCTCAGGGTTCTCGACGGCGCCGTCGCCGTCTTTGATGCCGTCTCGGGCGTCGAGCCGCAGTCGGAGACGGTCTGGCGTCAGGCCGACAAGTACGGCGTTCCACGGATCTGCTTTATCAACAAGATGGACCGGATCGGCGCCGACTTCTACGCCGCTACGAGATCGATCGTCGATCGTCTCGGTGGCAACCCCGTTGCCATCCAGATCCCGATGGGTGCAGAGTCCGAATTCCACGGAGTCATCGACCTCGTCGAAATGAACGCCATCGTCTGGCACGACGAAGATGGCAAAGAGCGCGAAGTCGTCGAGATCCCGGACGAGTATCTCGAGGTTGCCCGCGAGTGGCACAACAAGATGCTCGACGTCGTCGCAAATGAGGATGAAGAGCTTCTCGAGAAGTATCTCGAAGACCACGATCTCGACCCGGCCGAGATCCGCTCAGTCATCCGCTGTGGAACGATCAACCGAAAATTCGTACCGGTGATGCTCGGCTCTGCGTTCAAGAACAAGGGTGTACAGCCGTTGCTCGACGCGATCATCGCTTACCTGCCGTCCCCGGCGGAACTCCCCCCGGTCGACGGCTTCAAGCCCGGCCGCGAAGGCGAGACCATCACCCGGGCACCATCGGATGATGAGCCATTCGCGGCGCTGGCCTTCAAGATCATGACCGACCCGTATGTCGGCAAGCTGACCTACTTTCGGGTCTACTCCGGTACCATCAACAAGGGTGACGCCGTGTTGAACACCACGGACGGCAAGAAGGAACGGATCGGTCGACTGCTCCGCATGCATGCCGCAAAGCAGGAGGATATCGACGAGATCCACACCGGTGACATCGTCGCCGCCGTCGGTCTCAAACACACGAAGACCGGCGACACACTGTCTGCTGTGAACGCGCCAGTCCAATTGGAGTCGATGACGTTCCCCGATCCGGTGATCTCGGTCGCGATCGAGCCGAAGACCAAGGCAGACCAGGACAAACTCGGTGAAGCTCTCGCGAAGCTCGCAGAGGAAGATCCGACCTTCCAGGTCAGCAGCGACGAGGAGACGGGTCAGACGATCATCGCGGGGATGGGTGAACTTCACCTCGAGATCCTCGTTGAGCGCCTCCGACGAGAGTTCAAGGTCGAGGCCAACGTCGGTCGTCCACAGGTCGCATATCGCGAGACGATCAAGAAGGCGGTCAACAAGATCGACGCCAAGTTCAAGCGTCAGACCGGCGGTTCCGGCATGTTCGGCCACGTCGTCATCAATCTCGAACCGCTCGCCCCTGGCAGTGGCTTCGAGTTCGTCGACGCCGTCAAGGGCGGCAACGTCCCCCGTGAGTACATCGGAGCTGTTGAGAAGGGAATGCGCCAGGCACTCGATTCGGGCATCCTTGCCGGGTACCCGCTTGTCGACCTGAAGGCTTCACTCATCGACGGTTCGGCCCACGCAGTGGACTCGAACGAAATGGCTTTCCGAATCGCAGGGTCGATGGCCTTGAAGGATGCCGCCAAAGCCGCCGGCATGAAACTTCTCGAGCCCGTCATGGAGCTCGAGATCGTCACCCCCGAGGACTACCTGGGTGATGTGATCGGCGATCTCTCCTCTCGTCGAGGGAAGATCGAATCGATGGACCAAAGTGGACACGGTCGGGTCGTCAAGGCCCTCGTGCCCCTCGCAGAAATGTTCGGGTATGCCACGGATCTGAGGTCACGCACCCAGGGCCGTGCCAATTACTCGATGCAGTTCAACTCGTACCAAGAAGTTCCGACCGCCGCCGCGCAGGAAATCGTGGCCAAGGTCAGAGGCGAATAGAAGGAGCACGCTGATGGCGAAGGCGAAGTTTGAGCGGTCGAAGCCGCATGTGAATGTTGGGACGATGGGTCATATTGATCATGGGAAGACGACGTTGACGGCTGCGATTACGAAGGTGTTGGCGGAGTCGGGTGAGGGTTCGACTGAGTTCACG
>CAXMQQ010000002.1:0-47753 GCA_964195545.1 uncultured Acidimicrobiia bacterium
TCATCGCTCGTCGATGGGAACGTACGTCTTGTCGACGTCGCCGACGTAGATCTGGCGGGGACGCATGATCCGCGTGGAGGGATCCTCCGTCATCTCTTTCCACTGGGCCATCCAACCTGGGAGACGGCCCATCGCGAACAGCACCGTGAACATCCGTGTCGGGAAGTCGAGTGCCCGGAAGATCAAGCCACTATAGAAGTCGACGTTCGGGAAGAGCTTGCGCTCGACGAAGTAGTCGTCTTCCAATGCCGTCTGCTCGAGCTCCTTCGCAATGTCAAAGAGCGGATCTTTGATACCGACGGCAGCCAGCACTTCGTCGGCATAGCTCCGCAAGACACGGGCCCGGGGGTCGTAGTTCTTGTACACACGATGTCCGAATCCCATGAGCCGGAACGGGTCGTTCGGATCCTTTGCACGAGCGATCATGGACTTCGCCGAAGCGTCGGGATCGTCGACGATTGCCTGCAGCATCTCAATTACCCGCTGGTTCGCTCCACCGTGGAGCGGACCCCACAATGCGTCGATGCCGGCACCGACAGAGGCGAATAGATTCGCCTGGCTGGACCCGACGCCACGAACGGTCGCCGTCGAGCAGTTCTGCTCATGATCTGCGTGGAGCACGAACAGGACGTTGACCGCCTTGGAGATGACCGGATCGACCTCATAGCGAGAAGTCGGAAGGCTGAACATCATGGACAGGAAGTTCTCGACGTAGTTGAGCTCGTTGTTCGGGTAGGAGTACGGCATTCCAGTCGACTTCTTGTACGCCCACGCGGCGATCGTCGGCATCTTCGCGAGGAGCCGAAGAGCGCTCTCGTCGAAAGATTTGGAGTTCGACGGGTCGTGATAGTCCTCGTAGAATGTCGAGATGGCGTTCGTGGCCGAAGACAGAATCGCCATCGGGTGGGCCTTCTTTGGGAAGGCGTCGAAGAAGCGCTTCATCTCTTCGTTCAGCATCGTGTGCATCCGGACGTCCTCGGCCCAAGCCTCGAACTCAGTCTTGTTCGGGAGCTTCCCTTCAAGCAGCAGGTACGCGACCTCGAGGAATGAGGCATTGGCCGCCAGGTCCTCAATGGCGTAGCCGCGGTGCTGAAGAATCCCGGCGCCACCGTCAATGTAGGTAATCGTGGATTGAGCGCCCGCAGTGTTCGCGAATCCCGGGTCGTACGTGACATCACCGGAGTCTGCACGGAGTTTCGCGATCGTAAGACCGGCGTTTCCGATAGTTGGCTCAACGATCGGGAGATCGTATTCACTTCCGTCGAAGCTCAACTGGGCATAGCGATCGACCATGGCATCACATCCCTCGCGTAGCGGCGCATCGGCTGACCGTCGATGTCATATCGTTGACGCATTGTATCGAGTGTGGACTGCGCCGAATCGTGTGGTACCTTCGCTACCGTCGAAAGGCTCTAAATGATCGATCTCAAAGCGCGCAAGAAGGTTGCACCCATTCTGCAGCCGATCGCCCGCGGCCTTGCCAAGATCGGTGTGACACCCACGATGGTCACGGTTCTCGGCCTCGCCATCACGATCGGTGGCTCCGCGATGATCGCGAATGGGTTGTTGTGGCAGGGTGGTCTCGTTGCCGGTTTCGGTGTGTTGCTCGATGCGCTCGACGGTCCACTGGCCAGGCTCAAGGGCACGGCATCCGACCGCGGGGCATTCATCGACACGATGTCTGACCGGTTCGGAGAGATCGCCTTCTGGGTCGGTCTCGGCGTGTATCTCCGGGACGACCCGATGGCCCTGATTCTTTGTCTCGTGGCGCTCGCGTTCTCGTTGCTCGTGCCCTATGTCCGAGCGAAGGCCGAGTCATGGGGAGCTGAGGGCCGTGGTGGCTGGATGGGTCGAGCCGAGCGAATGTTGCTCGCAATATTGGGTACGATCCTGGCCGGATTTGGCCTCCCGGTGCTCATCTCGATGCTCTGGATCTTCGTCATCCTCACCGGATTGACCGTGTTGCAGCGGATCCACAAGACGTGGCAGCAGCTCCCAGGGTGAAGGGTCTTCCTGGCTATTTGCTCTACCGGGTGCTCTCTGGTCTCTTCGGTTTGTTGCCAGCGCCGGCTGTCAGACTGACCGGGCGCACTCTCGGCACCGGGTTGTCATATGTCGCGGGCAAGCGGATGGGTCTTGTCCGGCGACACATGCGCCGTGTGATGGGGCCCGATCCGAGTGAGGACGAGATCACTGCTGCCGGGCGAGCCATGTTCGCCTCATACGGACGCTACTGGGCAGAAGTGTTCTGGTTCCGACCGAGACGCAAAGACCATGTCATCCATGGAACACGCGTGACGGGTCTCGATGACGTCTTCGAGGCCAAGAACCAGGGGAGGGGGATCATCTTCGTTGTGCCCCACATGGGGAACTGGGAGGTGGCCGGATCGCTCGCGGAGACGCTCGACTTGCATGTGCTCTCCGTCGCCGAGGACCTTCCCAACTCGCGCATCACCGATTGGTTCGTGAAGACGCGAGCCGCATATGGGATCGAGATCATCGTTGCAGGCCGCGGTTCGACGACGACACCGCTGGTGAGGGCTCTGAACAACGCCCAGGTTGTAGCACTCGTCGCCGATCGGGATGTCACCGGTCGCGGCATCGAGGTCGAGTTCTTCGGCGAGAAGACCACGTTGCCCGCCGGACCCGTGTCGCTGGCCCTGATGACAGGTGCCGCCATCTTCCCCATCGGATCCCAGTTCGACGGCGCCGGCCACTACTTCCCATGCCAACCGGAGTTGCCGATCCCGGAGGGTGAAGACCGATCCGAGCGCGTTCGCCTTGGTACGCAGGCCATTGCCCACGCCTACGAGAAGCTCATCCGTGAGAGGCCGACCGACTGGCACCTCTTTTCACCGAATTGGCCAAGCGATCGCGTGGCGGAGGACTCGGGCGGATGAAGATCGGACTCGTCTCCCCGTACGATCTCGGTCGACCGGGCGGTGTCCAGGACCAGGTAGTCCGTCTCGCTGGATGGCTGATTGACGCCGGTCACGAGCCACGAATCGTTGGACCTGGTATCGAGGGACCCGACGGTGCGGTTCTTCTCGGAGCCACCACGGTCGTGCCGGCCAACCGAGCGAAGACACCGATCCGCCTCGATCCTCGCATCGGTCGCCAGCTCAGAACGGCCCTCTCGGATGTTGACGTGATTCATGTCCACGAACCACTGATGCCTGCTGTGTCACCTGCGGCATTGAGAGTCGATGGACCGGCGAAGGTCGCGACGTTCCACGCCGATCCTCCGGGCTGGGTTCGGCGCCTGTACCGACACGGGCGTACTGGCGTGCGCCTCGCCGTGGGAAGAGCCACTGTCGTCACCGCGGTGAGTCCGATTGCGGGGAGCTCTATCGACGGGGTTGTCGAGTACCGCATTATTCCCAATGGTATCGATGTCGCCCGATACCGGACCGGTCCGAAGACTCCTGGGAGGGTCGCTTTCCTCGGTCGAGACGATGAGCGGAAAGGGCTACCGATTCTTCTTGAAGCGTGGCCGACAGTGCGAGACGCTGTGCCGGGTGCGACCCTCAGCGTCCTGGGTGCGTCGCGTGACGAACCGATCGAAGGTGTCGAGTTCTTCGGATGGGTCGGCGATGAGGTGAAGGAGGCTGAGCTCGGGGACGCCACTGTATTCTGCGCCCCGAACCTTGGTGGCGAGAGTTTCGGCATCATCGTGGCCGAGGCGATGGCCTCGGCCTGCGGGATCGTTGCTTCGGCGATTCCCGCTTTCGAGCACGTAGCAGGATCAACCGCCCGATTCGTTGCGCCAGGCGATCCGGATGGCCTCGCCGAACAGATCATCGGACTGCTCCTCGATGCCGAAATGACTGCTCGCTTCGGATCGGCCGCAGAGAAGCGGGTCCAGCGCTTCGACGGATCATCGGTTGCAGCCGACTACGTGTCCGCCTACGAGGACGCGATCGCCCGTCGGTGACACTTCTTTGGGACCGGCTCTACGGGGTGACCCATCGGTAGACTTGATCGAAAGGACACCGAGGAGAGCACCGTGGACAGTACGACCGAACACGGCACCGATCGCGTGAAGCGAGGGTTGGCCGAGATGCTGAAGGGCGGCGTCATCATGGACGTCGTCAACGCCGACCAGGCGAGGATCGCTGAGGAAGCTGGTGCCGTCGCTGTGATGGCCCTCGAGCGCGTCCCCGCCGACATTCGAGCGCTCGGCGGCGTCGCACGGATGGCAGATCCGGCGAGGGTCACAGAGATCATCAACGCCGTGTCGATTCCGGTGATGGCGAAAGCACGGATCGGCCACTTTGTCGAAGCACGGGTCCTCGAGTCGCTCGGCGTCGACTACATCGACGAGTCGGAGGTCCTCACGCCTGTCGACGAATTCCATGTCGACAAGCGTTCGTTTACCGTTCCGTTCGTCAACGGAGCCAAGGATCTTGGAGAAGCGCTCCGCCGCATCGGCGAGGGCGCAGCCATGATTCGCACGAAGGGCGAACCAGGAACCGGCAACGTCGTCGAAGCGGTACGGCACATGCGTCTCATGAACACGCAGGTCGCCTGGCTGACCACGCTTGGGCCGGATCAACTGATGAATGCTGCGAAGGAGCTCAGGGCTCCGATTGAACTCGTCAAGGAAGTCGCTGCGACGGGCAAGCTCCCGGTGGTGAACTTCGCGGCCGGTGGTATCGCCACGCCCGCCGATGCGGCGCTGATGATGCAGCTCGGCTGTGACGGTATCTTCGTGGGATCCGGCGTGTTCAAGTCCGGCGATCCCGACGTTCGTGCCCGAGCCATCGTTGAAGCGACGACCTTCTACAAAGATGCAGCGAAGATTGCCGCTGTGTCCGCCGGCCTCGGTGAGGCGATGGTCGGGATCAACATCGACACGATGCCCGCCGAAGAGCGGATGCAGGACCGCGGCGACTGACGTGAGAGTCGGTGCCCTCGCCCTCCAGGGTGACTTCCGTGAACACCTTGCTGTCATCTCACGTCTCGGACACGATGGCGTTGAGGTCAGAACGGCCGATGAGCTGTCTGAAATCGATGCGCTGATCATCCCGGGCGGTGAGTCCACGACGATCGGCCGCCTTGCGACGATCTACGGATTGATCGATCCGATCCGCGATCGCATCGCAAACGGCATGCCCGTGTTCGGGACCTGTGCTGGGCTGATCTTCCTCGCGTCGGGCACGACGGGGGTGGATCAGCCCCAGCTCGGGGTCCTCGACGTGGTTGTTGAGAGGAATGCGTTCGGTCGACAGGTCGAGTCGTTCGAATCCGATCTTCGCGTGACGGGCCTTGCCGAACCCATGAGAGCGGTCTTCATTCGGGCACCGTGGATCGAGAAGGTCGGCGGCGACGTCGAGGTTCTCGCGACGGTGGAGGATCCGGGTGGGGGAGGCGAACACGCGGTTGTGGTGCGACAGGACCGTATCCTTGCAGCGTCTTTCCACCCTGAGTTGACGGCCGACGACCGTCTTCACACCAGGCTCATCGATCTCGTTGAGGAGCGCTGATGTCCGGACATTCGAAGTGGGCGAACATCAAGCATCGCAAAGGGCGCCAGGACGCCAAGCGGGGCAAGCAGTTCGCCAAGCTCATCAAAGCGATCGAGGCGGCGGCACGAACCGGTGGCGGTGACCCTGACGGGAATCCGACGCTCGCGACGGCCATACAGAACGCGAAGGATGTGTCCGTTCCGAAGGACAACATCGAACGGGCAGTTGCCCGAGGTTCGGGTGACGCCGACGGTGTCAACTACGAGGAGTTCTGGTACGAGGGGTACGCCGCAGGCGGTGTCGCCCTCTATCTGCAGATCTTGACGGACAATCGAAATCGCGCCGCAGCCGATGTCCGATCAACCCTGACGAAGAACGGTGGGAGCCTCGGCGAACCCGGGTCGGTGGCGTACCTGTTCGAGCAGAAGGGTTATCTCCTCGTCACGGGAGACGAGGACACCGTGATGATGGCTGCCCTCGAGGGTGGCGCAGATGACGTCGAGGAAGCAGGCGACCAGTGGGAGATCACATGTGCGGCCGGGGATCTGGCTGCGGTCCGGTCGACTTTGGAGGAGGCCGGCATCGCGGTGGATCAGGGCGCCGTGACCCAGATAGCGGCAGTGTCGGTCCCGCTCAATGCCGTGAACGCCTCGAAAGTGTTGCGCCTGGTCGATGCCCTCGAGGATTTGGATGACGTGCAATCCGTGCACGCAAACTTCGACATCTCCGATGAGGTCATCGCCGAACTCGAGGACTGATTCGCGCTTGCCGGGCTCGTCTGTGGCTGCCTCGGTCCAAGACAGCCGAATCGGCGGCAGAGGAACGCTTCGTCAGATCAGGTGGATGTGAGATCCGACACGTGATGAAGATCTAGGGCAGGTCATTCGTGGTCCGAGAGGGTTCCATTGAGCAACAGCCTCAACAGTCGGAGGCAGAGAAACAACGGCCGCCACATTGGGATCATCGATGGCTCGATTCGATCGAGCGAAAAGCGCCCCTTGAGACGTTGGCGGCATGGTGTCGTACACGCTCTTCCAAGCGTCGTAGTCCCGAACTGAGTGTTGAGCTACAAGAACAATCACAGACGACCTCCCCGGATAGCTGTGGCTCGGGAACAAACCTACGGACCGACCACATGCCCGGCTGTGAATCCTTGTGCGACCCAAACTCGGTCAATACTCGTTGCTATCGACGCCATGTGTGTCGGGCTCGATTCGAGCGCGTCCCGGATCGGGACCTCGCGACGAAGAGTCAGCCAGTGTCTTCTCGCCCATTTCTGAGAGACTGATCCGACGCTGCCGAGTTCAGTCGGATCTTTCATGTTGCCAGGGCCAGTATCCCTCTACTTCGAGGGTCAGCGACCAGTTGAGGAACGTCCGGATCAGAACGAGCAGGCCAAGCGCCGTGATGTTCTCAAGCGTGGGCTCCAACGTGACCGTCTTGATGATGTCCGCGGCGATCAGTAGATCGAGACCAATCAGCAACCCACGTACCATCAATCGCTTGAACCGCTCGAAAGCAGGATCCCAGCCGGATTGAAACGCAACGATCAGGGCACCAATGATGGCTGCGCCCACACCGATCGCGATGACGAGGATTGCGACGATCTCGATGATCTCAGCGATGTCGCCTGCAAAGGACAAGTCGCCAGTTGGCATGGTGGCTCCATCCGGTGGAATCAACCACAACATAGCGGGAGACCCAGACGAGGACGAGTCAACTCCCACAGCGCATCTCTCAAATGTCACAGCACAATCGGACTCACGCCGACCATGCCAGTAGGGATGCGTGTTCTTCACCGAGCAGATCGCTGACACCTTCCGTCGGATGTGCGCGGTGCCGGAGCGCTCGGCTACTTCACTTGTTTGACCTTGGGAAGTACCCACGACACGTCGAAGACGCCTCTCCGTCGAGCCGGGGATCATCGTGTTCCGGCTCGTCAAGGCAGACCAGTAGCGGCACACTTGCCTGATCCGGCCAACTCTTCAGAGTGCAAGAAGCAAGCGGTCCGCGTCGATGCTGGTTGTGCGTGGAGAGTCGAATTGGTGGGAGTTCTCACTCGATTCTTACCTGATCCGGGCCCATCAATTGGCGGGCAGGCGTATGTTGATCGCATGAGACGCCCCTACTTTCTGCTTGGTCTGATCCTCGCCCTCTCTCTCGTGGCTGGTGCGTGTTCGGACGATGGTGGCTTGGTGCAAGTCGCCAGCCTCGAATCGGACACGGCAGACACGGCAGAAGAGACTGAGCCGAACGGCGGTGATCTGCTAGCCGAGGCTGAGATCGCGATGCTCGCCTTCGCTCAATGTCTCCGCGAGGAAGGCTTCGACGTCGGTGATCCGACGGTCGACGCCGACGGCAACGTGCAACTCCCTCCTATCAAGATGACTACTGAAGTTGCTGGGACCGACCCTGAGGAAGGGCTGGCCGATCTCAATGAACGCATGGCTTCTTGTGAGGAGCATCTCGAAGGAGTCGTCATGACCGGCCCCTCTGGGAACGCATCCGGATTTGAAGACACGCTTCTTGAGTACACCCAGTGCATGCGCTCGAATGGCTACGACATGCCGGACCCCGACGTCTCTGGGAACGGTGGCATGATCGATCTCGGCTCCGGAGAGGGAGAAGACTTCGAAGCCGCCGATGCCGAATGTCGCCACCTTCTGTCGAAACTCGGGATCAGCGAGTCCTAATCGATCGGCCGGAACGATCCGGCTGGCTCCGTCGGACTCCCCACACGTCCTGACACAAACGTGCTCGGTAGTGGCGGAGAGAGCTGTGTCCCGTCGGGGCTAGCGGTAGACCGAGCGGATGGCTCTACATCGACATCGTTTCGTAGACGCGAATCGCGGTGATGATCGGGCAGGCCTCGGCGATCGCCGTCGCTTCGTCGAGATCGGCGGCTTCGATGATCACGTATCCGGTGAAAGCATCCAGGTCCCGAGCAAGGTCTCTGGTTCCATCCTTCGTGATCACCCTACCGCCGCCGTGCGGTCCGCCGCTATCGATCATCTTCTCGCCGATCGATGCGAACCAGTCTCCCCAGGCTTCCATGATCTCCGGGGTCGGTGGCACGAATCCGTAGGTGAGCAGCACGAACTTCTTCATCGTTTCTCCTTCGCGATCATTGTCGCGTCGCCAGGTGCACCGGCGAGTCCCGCGGAGGCACCAGCCGTGGCGCATGTGTGTTCCTGGGCGTTGAGGATCAACGCTATCAACGCCCTCGTCGGTGGGCGGACACAATCTGACTTTTCCATATCAGGGCGGATGGCACTCCCTTTGCCCAGAAGACGTGGATGGGCTCCGGCGAATCCGCCACCGCCTGAATCGTTTCCTGCCACGGCCCAGATCTGGATGGGTCTGCCATGACTTCGACAATCTTGGGTTCTGTCACTGCGGTCGGCTAGCCTGCAGAACATATGTTCGTACTAGGTATCGATCCCGGTTTGACCCGCACGGGCTACGGGATCCTCGAGAAGTCCGGTGCAAGGGAGACGGCAGTGGCCGCCGGCGTGATTCGCACTGAGCCATCACATCCGCTGGGTCAGCGATTTGTCGAACTCGCACGGGACCTTCGGGAGATCGTTGCGGAGTATCAGCCGAGCATGGCTGCCATCGAGCAGGTCTTCGTCAACAGCAACCGACGGACGGCGATATCGGTTGCCCGTGCCTCGGGAATCGCCCTCCTCGTGCTCGCAGAAGCGGGTCTTGAGACTGCGGAGTACACACCGTCGGCCGTCAAGATGGCCCTCACCGGCTCGGGCGTTGCCGACAAGCAACAGATGCAGCGAGTCGTCGCCATGCGCCTTGGACTTCCGGAGGCTCCCACCCCGGCCGATGCCGCGGACGCCCTGGCCGTGGCGTTGTGCCATATCCAGCACGCCTCACTGGCCGCGAGGGTCTCATGATCGGCCGCATCCGGGGCGAATTTGTCGCGGCCGGAGCCGACGCCGTGACGGTCGACGTCGGCGGTGTCGGCTACGAGATCGCGGTAACGGGGCGAACATTTGCAGAGCTCCCCGGCATCGGCTCGGAGATCGTGTTGCACACCCATCTTCACGTCCGGGAAGACCAGTTGGCCCTCTTCGGATTCACGACGGCCGACGATCGGGACCTCTTTCGCCTCCTCATGGGTGTCTCCGGCGTCGGCCCGAAGGTGGGACTAGCGATCCTCGCGACGATGACCGCCGACGATCTGAGAAGGGTCGTGGCGACCGACGATGCGGCCGCGCTCACTGCGGTTCCCGGCATCGGGAAGAGGTCGGCACAGAAACTGCTGCTCGAACTGCGTCCGAAACTCGACGTGCCCGACGGTGATCTGGCGACCTCCGGACCGCTTGGTGAGGTTCGGGCGGCGCTCGACGGCCTCGGGTATCAGCCCGACGAGATCAGTAGCGTCCTACGTGACCTTCCCTCCGATCTGACCGTGGAGGAACTCCTGAAGCGCTCTCTCCAAGCGCTCGGCAAACGGAGCGAACGATGAGGGAAGAGGGACTCCTCACCGGCGGAACGACGCCAGAAGATGAGGTGATCGAATCGGGCCTCCGTCCAAGGAAGATGGCCGAGTTCATCGGACAGGGCGCTCTCAAAGAGCGTCTCGCCATTCTGATCGAGGCGGCGAGAGGACGCGGAGAAGCGATCGATCATGTGCTCTTCTCCGGACCGCCCGGTCTCGGAAAGACATCGCTCGCAGGGATCCTCGCCGCCGAGATGGATGCGCAGCTCAGAGGCACATCTGGGCCGGCGCTGGACAGGCCCGGCGATCTCGCAGCCGTGATCACCAACCTCGAAGCCGGTGATGTCCTGTTCATCGATGAGATCCACCGGCTGCCTCGTCAGGTCGAAGAAGTGCTCTATCCGGCCATGGAAGACTTCCAACTCGACATCGTCGTCGGAAAAGGTCCCGCGGCTCGCTCAATCAAGATCGACCTGCCCCCGTTTACTCTCGTGGGCGCAACAACCCGTGTGGGCCGCGTCGCACCACCGCTTCGCGACCGCTTCGGATACGTGGCAAGGATCGACTACTACGACACGGTCGATCTTTCGGCGATCATCCACCGCTCGGCCGCGATTCTGGACGTTGACATCACCGAAGATGGAGCGGACACGATCGCTCGTCGGAGCAGGGGTACGCCTCGCGTCGCCAACCGTCTGCTCCGAAGAGTGCGCGACTACGCAGCGGTACGGGCCGACGGCCACGTTGACGGCGGTATCGCCGATCGTGCGCTCGAGGTATTCGAGGTCGACGCCATGGGTCTCGACAAGGTTGACCGAGCCATCCTGTATGCCATTGCCGTCAAATTCGGTGGGGGACCGGTCGGTCTGTCCACCCTTGCGATCGCAGTGGGCGAGGAACCCGAGACCGTCGAGGACGCCTACGAACCGTTCCTTCTGCAGGAGGGCTTCCTCCAGCGAACCCCGCGCGGGCGGATCGCGACCCCCCGTGCATACGAGCACCTTGGCGTCGAGCAGGACGTTGTTGCGTCGCCACAGGGGTCACTGTTGGATGAGTAGGACGAGGCGCTGAGCTCTGAGCCATGAGCTCCGAGCAGGAAGGGCCTTGAGTCCGGTCAGCGTGTGTTCCTCATGGACTCTCGGGCAGGCGTTCAGTCGTGACTCCGTTCGTGCGCCACAATTCGCGTCCCGTCCTCGGTGTACGGACCGTGAACTAGATCTAGCCATGCATCGCTGTCATCTGGCATGAGAACCATGGACCGTGCGAACCCGCCAACTGCTCATCGGTCACCGCTATCACGGAACGAACCTCCTCAATCGTGTCGAGGGGCGACAACTGGCTTCAACTCTCATGGAAATCAGAGAGGCGGGGCCTGATAGAGGGAGGCGGCACAACCGGGCGGCTGTCCGGATCGCGATCGTGCGTGTCGTGCTCGGAGCACGGAGCACAAGGCTCATAGCTCCAGTCTCAAATCTCACGTCTTGCTTCACCCTATCTTCTCTCCCCATGGACGCATCCCTCTTCGACTACGACCTTCCGACGAACGCCATCGCCCAGA
Organism: uncultured Acidimicrobiia bacterium; assembly: GCA_964195545.1. Lineage (GTDB taxonomy): Bacteria > Actinomycetota > Acidimicrobiia > Spongiisociales > UBA5794 > JAHEEL01. The sequence goes on from CAXMQQ010000002.1 coordinate 11,483, forward strand.
GTGCGATCGAGCCCCGGGATGCCGCACGACTGCTCGTGGCCGGCACGCTCGAGGACCGGATGTTCACGGATCTACCGGGATTGCTCGATCCAGGCGACCTCGTGGTTGTCAACAACACACGTGTCCGGCCTGCACGGGTTCGTGCCAGGAAAGAGTCGGGCGGCGCCGTCGAGGTGTTGCTGACCAAACGCATCGACGAGGTCCGATGGGAGGCGCTGGTCCGACCCGCACGTCGGATCAGCCCGGGAACCAAGATGGTGGCCGACCCCCTGCGCATGACGGTGATGACGCAGCCGGATCGAGGCGTGGTGACGGTGGAGATCGTCGCCGACACCGACACAGACGTCGATGACATCCTTCCCAGCCTCGGCAAGATCCCTCTCCCTCCCTACTTTCACGGAACACTCGATGACGATGATCGGTACCAGACCATGTTCGCGAGGGCCGCAGGATCTGCGGCTGCACCAACGGCCGCTCTGCACTTCACGCCCGCCGTTGTAGAGGCGCTGCAATCTCGTGGTGCTCGCATCGCGGAGGTCGAACTCGATGTTGGACTCGACACGTTCAGGCCGATGGTGGCTGGCCCGATCACGGATCATCAGATGCACCGGGAACGCTACTCGATCTCGCCGGCGACAGTGATGGCGGTAGCGGCAGCGAAGCAGGGCGGGGGGCGGATTGTCGCGATCGGCACGACGGTGGTTCGAACACTTGAGACCGCAGCCGACGCGGACGGTCACCTGCAGGCCGGGTCTGGATCGACCGACCTCTTCATCACGCCCGGCTATCGACCCAAGATCGTCGATGCGATGGTGACGAACTTCCATGCCCCCGGCACAACCCTCATCGTCATGATCGCCGCTCTCATCGGACCCGACTGGCTCGACGTATACGATCATGCAATCGAATCCGGATACCGCTTCCTGTCATTTGGAGATGCCATGTTCATCGAGGTCGAACGATGAGTGCTGTGACCTGGGAACTAAGCCAATCCGATGACGGGGCAAGAGCCGGTGTCATGAAGACGCCACACGGTGAGGTCCAGACGCCGAACTTCATGCCGGTAGGAACGCGAGCGACGGTCAAGACCATGGATGTCGAAGACCTTCAAACTGTGGGCGCCCAGATCGTTCTGGCCAACACCTATCACTTGATGCTGCGTCCCGGCGAAACTGTGGTGTCGCAGTTGGGAGAACTCCACGGGTTCATGGCATGGGATGGACCGATCCTCACCGATAGCGGCGGATACCAAGTGCTGTCACTGAATCCCAAGATCAGCGAAGAAGGACTCGTCTTCCGCAGCACCTACGACGGCGCCAGTGTTGAGTTGACCCCGGAGCGTGCCGTGACCGTCCAAGAAGCACTCGGATCCGACATCGCGATGGTCCTCGACGTACCGGTGCCACTTCCGTCGCCCCGACCAGTGGCAGAGGAAGCGATGCACAGAACGTATCGGTGGGCCGAACGTGCCCTCGAAGCGAAACAACGCGACGACCGTGCGCTGTTCGGAATCGTGCAGGGGGGTGCCGAACCGGATCTTCGAGAACAGGCGGCGAAGGACATCGCGGCACTCGGATTCCCCGGATTCGGAATCGGAGGCCTCGCCGTCGGGGAAACATCGGAGGAGAGAGACCTCGCTCTCGACGCAGCGATTCCCCATCTTCCACCCGATCGCGTCCGATACGTCATGGGCCTCGGCGACACCGAGGGGATGCTGGCCGCGATCGCTCGAGGTGTCGATCTGTTCGACTGTGTGATCCCCACCCGACTCGCCCGCCATGGGAAGGCGCTGACCCGATACGGCGACATCTCGATCAAACGAGCGGAGTGGATTGGGGTTGACGGCCCGCTGGATCCCGAGTGCTCGTGCCTCACCTGTCGGCGATACGCCCGCGGCTACTTGCGGCATCTATACACCACGAACGAACCCCTCTCCGACCGACTCCTCACACTCCACAACCTCACCTACACATTTGATCTCCTCCGAACCGCACGAGGGGCGATTGCCGACGGCCGCTTCGACGAATTCCGACGGGACGCCGTGGCGGCCCGATTGGGGGAGTAGGTCTGCCCGACGGCTAGGATTCCGGCGCTTCACCGGCAACGCCTGTCGGGTTTCAAACGGAGGATCCAGTGCCATTTCTGTCAAGCATTCTGGCTGTTGTGATCGCTCAGACCGAGAGCGGCAGCAGCATCGTCGGGTTCTTGCTGCCGATTGCGATCCTCGGCGGTCTCTTCTACCTCCTCCTCATCCTGCCACAGCGTCGACGCGCCAAGAAGGCGCAGGAACTTCGTGCCTCGATCTCCGTCGGTGACGAGATCAGAACTATCGGCGGCATATACGGCAGGATCAAATCCGAAGACGATGAAAGCTTCATTATCGACATCGGCGGAGGCTCGACGATGCGCATCTCCCGACGAGCCGTCGCTGAGCGCATCGGAGAAGACTCGGAGTGAACAGGAAGAAGGCGCTCCTCACGCTGCTGATCACGCTCGCCATCGCGTGGGGGTCGATCGGTGCCATGCTGCTCGCAGGGTGGGCGCCGAAGCTGGGACTTGACCTCCAGGGTGGTTTCGCCGTTGTCCTCGTTGGCCCGGAAGGGACTGATGCGGACACGCTCGATACCGCGGTCGAGATCATGCGTCGCAGGATCGAAGAACTCGGATCCGTGCAGGAACCAGAGATCTCGGTTCAGGGCGAACGATCCATCGTGGTCCAACTCCCCGGGGTAGACGACCGCGAACGCGCCCTCGAGGCGGTCGGCACGACCGGAGAAATGTCGTTCCGTCCCGTGTTCGGCCTCGTCCAAGTCAGCCCGGCGCTGACCGACCCCGATGGAGATCATCCGGAGAACCTCGATCCGGTCACCGGTCTGTCCGATCCAGATGACGTTCATGCCACCATCGCCTACCTCCCGAGCGAAGACGGCTCGTTCGTCTACATCGTTGGTCCGGCGTTCCTGACCGGTGCCGATATGAAAGGCGGTCGCGCCCAGTTCAGCGGTACCGGGGGCCTCGGTGGCGCCGGCGGATGGGTCGTCGTGCCGGAGTTCACCGATGACGGCGGAGAGAAGTTCCGACTTGCGACCGGAGAACTCGCGATCTATCAGGTGGGGTCACCGCAGCGTCGCCTCGCGATCGTCGTCGACGGTGTCGTTGGATCGGCACCTGAAGTTGCGGCAGGTGTCAGCCCCGACGAGGGCCTCGATCCGAATCAGGTGGTCATCACCATCGGATCTTCAGACAATCCCCAGGCCGAATCCGAGGACCTCGCCGCCATCCTCAACTACGGTGCATTGCCGACGACCTTCGAGCGCGAACGGGTTGAATCTGTCTCCGCATCTCTCGGCGCCGACTCGCTCAAGGCTGGCCTCATCGCAGGTCTCATCGGGCTGGCGCTCGTAATGGTCTACATGATCGTCTACTACCGGATCCTCGGTGTGGTGGCGATGCTGGGCCTCACCGTGTTCGGATCATTCCTGGTCGGCGCGCTGATCCTGCTCGGCGAATTCCAGGGAACAACACTCACACTGGCCGGTGTGACCGGCGTGGTTGTGTCGATCGGGATAACGCTCGACTCCTACATCGTGTATTTCGAACGGGTGAAGGAAGAATCCCACGCCGGACGTCCCCTGCGTCCGTCAATCGACCATGCCTATCCGGGCGCATTCAGTACGATCTTGAAGGGTGACACCGTCACCTTCCTGGCCGCGATCCTTCTCTGGCTCCTCGCTGTCGGCCCTGTGAAGGGATTCGCCCTCACCCTCGGTATCGCCACGGTGGTCGACGTCTTCGTGTCGTACTACTACACCCGACCCGGCACGTGGCTGGTCGCCCATTCGGCACTCGGTGACGGGGGCTGGTTCTCTGTTCGAGGTGCGATGGGGAAGAAGAGCAGTCAAGCGTCAACATCCGTCGAGCCCGTTGAGGTGACCTCATGAGTGTCCTCACCAGGATGTATCGAGGCGAGACCCACTTCGACTTCGTTGGCATCTCCAAGAAGACCCTCATCGTCTCTGCCGCCCTCGTGGTGCTGTCACTCTTGATGCTTCTCGTGCGGCCGCTCAATCTCAGCATCGACTTCACCGGTGGCGTCATCGTCACGGTGGAGAACGAGGCCGACGTCGACATCACCGTGATTCGCTCCTCGCTCGCGGACATCGGTCAGGCCGGCGCTCGGGTCCAGCTCACCGGAGAGGGTTTCATCCTCATCCAGACGGAAGCGCTCGACGCCGCATCCCAGGATGAGTTGGTCCAAACGGCAGGTGGTGTTGCAGGAGTCGAAGTGAACGAGGTCACGATCGACGCGGTCGGGCCGACGTTCGGCGCCGAGGTGACACGGGCCGCCATCCAGGCGCTCGTCGTGTTCTTGTTCGTCGTTGCGCTGTTCATCACTTGGCGCTTCGAGTGGAAGATGGCGGTGGCAGCACTCGCTGCGCTCTTCCACGACTTGATCATCACGGCCGGATTCTTCGCCTTGGCTGGATTCATCGTGACGCCGGCAACGGTCATCGCGCTGCTAACGATCCTCGGCTACTCGTTGTACGACACCGTCGTTGTGTTTGACAAGGTCAACGAAAACGTCGAACTCATGCATGATCGATACACGTACACCGAGATTGTGAACACGTCGATGAACCAGGTGTTGATGCGGTCGATCAACACGTCGCTGACATCGCTGTTGCCGGTTGGTTCGTTGCTCTTCGTGGGGTCATTCGCTTTCGGAGCGCACACGCTGAGGGAGTTCGCTCTGGCGCTGTTCATCGGAATCGCCATCGGCACGTTCTCATCCATCTTCGTCGCCGCCCCATTGCTGGCGACCTGGAAGGAGCGGGAAGAGGACTGGGTTGTGGCCCGCAAGCGTGCCATGCGACGTCGCAGCGGCGACGGGAGCGCCGTGATCGTGGAAAACGCATCGGCGGCCCCCACTGTCGTCCCCGCGATGCCATCGGCCCCGACCGGGGCGTCTGGGGCGGCCGCACGTGCACCGCGGAAGCGGAAGAAGCGTCGGTAGACTTTCGGGATGGCAGAGGCCATTGCATCCCCAGAGACGGTGAAGTCACCTGAGGAGATGCTCGACGATCTGATCACGATCGCCGTCGAGCACCATCCGGGTACTGATGTTGACGCGATCAAAGAGGCCTACGAGGTCGCGGCGAAGGCACACTCAGGACAGTTCCGGCAGACCGGCGATCCCTATGTCGTCCACCCGCTTGCGGTCGCCCAGATCCTCGCTACGTACGGACTGGACACCGCCACGATCGTGGCGGCGGTGCTCCATGACGTCGTCGAAGACACCGAGTACAGCATCGACGGCCTCGAGCGCGAGTTCGGATCGGAAGTGGCGCTCCTCGTCGACGGCGTTACGAAGCTCGATCGGATCAAGTTCTCGAGCAGAGAAGAGCAGCAGGCTGCCACGATCCGGAAGATGGCCGTGGCACTCGCCAGGGACATTCGAGTGCTGCTGATCAAGCTTGCCGATCGGACCCACAACATGAGGACGATCGATCCGCTGCCGGAGGAGAAGCGGATTCGCGTCGCGTCGGAAACGCTCGATATCTACGCGCCGCTTGCCCACCGACTTGGTGTTCAGGAGATCAAACACGAACTCGAAGAGCGGAGCTTCGCTGCTCTCTATCCAGCGAGACGCCAACACCTCGTGGACTTGATTCGACAGCGGGCACCGGAGCGCGAGGTCTATCTGGAGAACGTGATGGCCGAAGTGGCCGGAGCGCTCGAGGACGTCCACATCGACGCAACGATCACCGGCCGTCCCAAGCTCGTGTATTCGATCTATCGCAAGATGATCGACTCGGGTCTGGAGTTCGATGAGATACATGACTTGATCGGCATTCGCATCATCGTTCCCGAGGTGCAGGATTGCTACGCGGCCCTTGGTCTTGTCCACTCCATGTGGGCTCCGATCCAGGGGCGGTTCAAGGACTACATCGCGATGCCGAAATTCAACCTCTACCAGTCGCTGCACACCACCGTCGTGGGACCGGATGGAAAGCCACTCGAGGTCCAGATCCGCACGATGGAGATGCACGAAAGAGCTGAGGCCGGCATCGCGGCACATTGGCGCTACAAGGAAGGAGATGACGGGTCAGAGTTGCCGCTGGTAGCCGACATCAGTTTTCTCCAGAACGCCACTGCAGACGCCGGTGAATTCTTCGAGGCCTTGAAGCTGGATCTCTATCAGGACGAAGTCTTCGCCCTGACCCCGAAAGGCGCGGTACTCACGTTGTCGAAAGGGGCTACACCGGTCGACTTCGCGTATCGGATCCACACCGATGTCGGGCACCGATGCGTTGGCGCCAAGGTGAACGGGCGACTCGTGCCGCTTGCGACAGAACTCGAGTCCGGTGACATCGTTGAGATCATCACGTCGAAGTCAGAGGATGCCCATCCCAGCCGGGACTGGCTCGAATTCGTCACCTCGTCTCGAGCGGCGGCCAAGATCCGACAGTGGTTCGTCAAGCAGCGCCGCGAGACGGCGCTCGTGGATGGGCGCGATGACGTCACCAAGGAACTGCGACGTCGGTCGCTGGCTCTCTCAGGACACGACGAGGATTTGCTTGCCGTCGCAGCGGAACTTGGCTTCAGCGATCTTGAGCATCTCTACGGTTCGGTCGGCGAGGGGAGAGTGAGTGCCAAGACCGTTGTTGGGCGTCTCGAGCGGCGGATCGCACCGGATGAGGAGGAGGAGACCGATGAGGCCCTCGACCGGCTGGTCGCACCGGAGCGACGGCGGACTCGGCCGATCAGCGGCGTCATCGTCGAGGGTCTCGATGATGTGCTCGTCAACCTGGCCCGATGCTGCGGACCGGTCCCGGGCGATCCGATCATGGGCTTTGTCACGGTGGGGCGCGGCGTCTCGGTGCATCGCACCGATTGCACCAACATCGGAGCGCTTGAGGAGCAACCTGAACGACTCATCGAAGTAGCATGGGCGCCCAGCCAATCCGAGTCGTTCTTCGTCTGGCTCCAGGTCGAAGCGCTCGACCGACCCCGTCTGCTGCGTGACGTCACCGCGGTACTGTCGGATCACGGTGCGAACATCCATACCTCATCGTCGGTTGCTGGACGTGATCGCGTCGCATTCCTGAGGTACGAAGTAGAGCTCTCCGATCCGGCGCAGCTTGAACGAGTCCTTTCGGACCTGCGTGAAGTCGGAGGCGTGTACGAGGCATATCGATTGGTACCTGGAGGTGGACGATGATCCTGACCTCGGCCGAGCTGTGGGCGGCGGCAACGAACTGCTACGTCGTCGCGCCTGAGCGGGGTGGGCCTGCGGTGATCGTCGATGCTCCACCCGATGTGGATGCGATCGTCGGTCTGCTGACGCAATATGACCTGATCCCGGTGGGCCTTCTTGTGACCCACGGGCATGTGGATCATGCCGGAGGTGCGGGAGATGTCGTGCATCGCACCGGTGTGAGCGCCTATCTCCACCCGGATGACGACTTCCTTGCGTCCGACCCCGTGGGTCAAGTGCGCTCGCTGTTCGGCTACGTGCCTCCGGGCGGGGAGGAGTTTGCACCACCGGAACGGTTCGTGGACCTGGAACACGGCCAGCGCGTCGAACTCGCGGGCCTCGAGTTCGAGGTGAGGCACACGCCCGGCCACACGCCGGGTCACTGCATCTTCGTCGTGGAGGACGAGGGCATCGTGTTCTCCGGTGATCAGCTCTTTGCAGGGTCCGTGGGACGTACGGACTTCTCCTACGGGAGCTGGGAAGATCTGATGGAGTCAATGCAGACTCAGGTGATGACCCTGCCGGACGACATGCGGGTGCTGCCGGGCCACGGTTCCGAGACGACGATCAGGCGCGAGCGAATGGTCAATCCCTTCATCCTGGAGTGGATGAACACCCCCTAGAGAACGCGTACCCAGGGTTGGGAGCCTTGTATATGACGCCGTCAGCCCGCGGAATGAACGCTCAATCGAACCAGGGTTCGCAGCGCACTACTCTTGCCCTTCTTCCATTGACCGGAGGGTCATGACCTATCGCGCCCCGAAGGGCACATACGACATCCTCCCACCCGACTCTGCCGCCTGGGTGGAGGCGGAGCGCGTCTTCCTTGATCTCGCGGCACGCTACGGATACGGACTTGTGCTGACTCCTCTGTTCGAGGCGACCGAACTGTTCTCCCGAGGAGTGGGCGAAGACACCGAGGTCGTTGAGAAGCAGATGTACACGTTCACCGACAAAGGCGGACGCTCGCTGACGCTACGACCGGAAGCGACCGCATCGGTCGTCCGAGCCCTCATTCAATCCGGGGGAGTCGTCGGGACGTTCAAGGGAAGCTCGTGGGGCCCGATGTTTCGCTATGAACGCCCCCAGAAGGGGCGAACCCGCCAGTTCCTGCAAGCCGACATTGAGTACGTCGGTGAAGCGGCTCCTGGAGCGGACATTGAGGTCATCGAGTTCGGCTACCGCTATCTCCAGGAGCTTGGAGTCCGCAACGTCGAGGTGCGACTCAACAGCATTGGTGACGCTGAGGACCGATCGGCATATCGATCCGAGTTGATCGCCTACCTCGAGAGCCGTCGAGACGAGCTCTCTGACGACGCGCTGCGCCGCATGTATGACAATCCGATGCGAGTGCTCGACTCCAAGGCGGATGCGCTCGTCGTGGCTGAGGCGCCGACACCGACCGAACAGCTCTCGGTCAAGGCCGCAGACCACTTCGCAGCCGTTCGGCGAGGTCTCGAGGACGCCGGTATTCCGTATCGCATCGTCCCCACGTTGGTTCGTGGGCTCGACTACTACAACCGGACCGTCTGGGAGTACGTGCCCCTCGGGTTCGAAGCAGCACAGAATTCGGTTGGCGGCGGCGGCCGCTACGACTCGCTGTTCGAACGACTCGGAGGCAGACCGACACCCGCGGTGGGACTGGCGATGGGCCTCGACCGAATCCTTCTTGCTCGCGAGCAGGATGAGCCGATTCCCTCCCTCGACGCCTACGTCATCGTGGCGGCCCCAGAACGGCGGTCGGACGCAGTGGCGCTCGTCCGTCGTCTACGGGGAGCAGGCCTACGAATCGATGCCGTCGCCGGTGATCGATCGGTCAAAGCACAGTTCAAGGCAGCCGACCGGTCGAGAGCGGCCAATGCCGTCGTCGTCGGCGAGGAATGGGACGAAGGCCGCGTCACTGCACGCGATCTAGCGACCGGCGAACAACGTGAGGTCGCAGTAGAGGAGATCGAGACATGGCTGAGACGATGAAGACCCACAGCGCTGGAACTCTGCGCGCCGCCGATGTTGGATCAGCGGTAACGCTGGCCGGGTGGGTCGGCCGACGCCGCGACCACGGTGGAGTGATTTTCGTGGATCTCCGCGACGCGAGCGGCATCGTCCAAGTCGTCCTCAATCCCGACAATGCTCCCGCGTCTGAGCGAGAGCTGAGCGGGCTTCGCATGGAGTTCTGCATCTCCATCGCCGGCACGGTTCGCCTCCGACCGGCGGAGATGGCGAATGCGGATCTGCCCACCGGTGAGGTGGAAGTCGTCGCCAGCACGATGATCGTGCTCAGCCCGTCCAAGACCCTGCCGTTCCAGATCGACGACCGTATCGACGTCGATGAGGCAAAGCGGCTCCAGTATCGCTACCTCGACCTTCGGCGACCGTCGATGACAGAGAACCTCCGAGCCCGTTCAAAGACGATTCGGGCGATGCGTGACGTGATGGACGACCTCGGATTCTTGGAGGTCGAGACACCGACCCTCATCGCATCGACCCCGGAGGGTGCTCGTGACATGCTCGTCCCGTCACGACTTCGAAAAGGGAACTTCTACGCGCTGCCGCAGTCACCCCAGCTGTTCAAGCAGCTCTTGATGATCGGTGGCGTCGAGCGCTACTACCAGGTGGCACGGTGCTACCGGGATGAAGATCTCCGTGCAGACCGTCAGCTCGAGTTCACACAACTCGACTTCGAAGGCTCGTTCTGGGGGCAGGAAGACGTACTCGCCACGCTAGAAGAGGTGTCGACCCGGGTCACGAAAGACCTGCGCGGTGTGGAGCTCGCTCGACCGTTCCCGCGGCTCACCTGGCATGAGGCTATGGAGCGCTACGGAACTGACAAACCGGACATCCGCTTCGACATGCAGATCAACGACCTCAGTGCAGTGTTCGCCGACACTGAGTTCAAAGCATTCTCGGGAGTGCTGGCCTCGGGTGGCTCCGTCCGTGCCATCAATGCCGGACCGCTCGGGCTGTCGCGTTCGGGCCTCGACGGGCTCTCCCTTCGAGCGCAGGAGCTCGGAGCGAAAGGACTTGTCTGGATGGTGGCCGAGGATGACGGTGGGTTCCGTTCCCCTGTCGCCAAGTTCCTGTCCGACGCCGAGTTGGCGGATATCGGCACTGTTCTGGGATCGAAACCCGGTGATGTGCTTCTCCTCGTCGCAGACGAGACCCGCACCGTGTTGGAGATCCTCGGTCAAAGCCGTCTCGACGTGGGGCAATCCGACGGACACGATGAACTCGCGTACTTGTTCGTAGTCGACTTCCCCGTGTTTGAGCGGAACGAAGACGGGGATTTCGTAGCCCTCCATCACCCATTTACCGCTCCCGTCGACGTGGAAGCCATGAGCGAGGATCCGGGCCACGCGATTTCGAAGGCCTATGACCTGGTGCTGAACGGTTCCGAGCTTGGCTCTGGAAGCGTGAGGATCCACGACCCTGCGGTTCAGTCGAAAGTGTTCGAGACCCTGGGGATCTCCGATGAGGACGCCGAGCGGCGGTTCGGTTGGTTCCTCGAAGCGCTTCGCTACGGAACACCGCCCCATGCCGGTTTCGCGATCGGAATCGACAGACTCGTCGCAATTCTGCAGAACGCCCCGAATATTCGCGAGGTCATCCCGTTCCCGAAGACCCAGACCGGCGCAGATCCACTGACCGGCTCCCCCTCGCGTGTCGAAGACGATCAACTCCGTGAGCTTGGGATTGAAGTCCGACCGCAAGTGGTGGCCGAGTGGGCCGCCGGTGAGGCGGCGGGTGACTGAACCCGACCTGTTCTCGGATCAACGCGCCGAACGCCGGCGCGCGAATGCGCCGCTCGCTGCCCGTATGCGTCCGGCGAACCTCGACGAGGTCGTCGGGCAACAAGGGTTGCTCGCTCCCGGTTCCGCGTTTCGCACCATGGTGGAAGCGGGTCGCCCCGTCTCGATGATCCTGTGGGGCCCGCCCGGCTCCGGCAAGACAACGCTCGCCCGCCTCGTTGCGACCAACAGCGGCGCACGCTTCGAACAGTTGTCGGCGACATCGGCAGGAGTGAAGGACGTTCGCGAAGTTCTCGCGATGGCGACACGGCGCGTCGAGAACGGGGACGGCCGGACCGTCCTGTTCCTCGACGAGATCCATCGTTTCAATAAGGGCCAACAGGATGCGCTACTGCCGGGGGTCGAAGACGGCATCATCATCCTGGTCGGGGCAACGACCGAGAATCCCTTCTTCGAGGTCAACTCACCGCTCATCAGTCGATCCACCGTGTTCCGAACGGAGGAGCTCGCACCGGACGAGGTGGTCGATCTCATCCGTCGGGCGATGGCGGACTCGGTTCGAGGTATTCCGGAATCAGCGATCGACGAGGACGCCCTCGATGACCTCGCCAACCGTGTCGGCGGCGATGCTCGGCTCGCGTTGAACGCGTTCGAACTCGCCGTGACGATCGCCGCTGGTCGCGACATGGCAAGCGTCGGAGTCGAAGAGGTGGGTGAGGCCCTGCAACGACGGGTGATCCGGTACGACAAGGGCGGCGATCGCCACTACGACGTGATCTCGGCGTTCATCAAGAGCGTTCGTGGCTCCGATGTGGATGGCGCCCTCTACTGGCTCCACACGATGATCGAAGCCGGTGAAGATCCGAAGTTCATCGGGAGACGTCTCGTGATCTTGGCCTCAGAGGACATCGGCCTAGCCGACCATAGGGCCCTCGGGATCGCGATCGACGCGTTCCGAGCCGTGGAAGTCATCGGACTCCCAGAGGGCGCCTATGCCCTGACTCATGCCACCGTGTATCTCGCGAGCGCAGCGAAGTCGAATTCTCTGGCGACGGCGATCAGCGTCGCCCGGGAGTCGGTCGAGAACACGCCCGGTGCCGATGTTCCGATGCATCTGCGTTCGGCCGCGACGGCGGGGCAGCTGTCGATCGGGCACGGACAGGGGTATGCCTATCCCCACGACGATGTGCTCGGTGTGTTGCCCCAGCAGTACCTGCCGGATGCGGCGATCGATGCGATCCTGTTCCGCCCGGGCGAGCACGGCGAGGAGTCCGATCTCGCAGAGCGTCTTGGGAAGATCGACCGGATCCTCGGGAAGAACCGCTAGTCCCGCGACTGTCCATTCCGCGGGCTGACGGCGTCAAATGCAAGGCCCCCAACCCTGGGTACGCGGACGTGCGTATTCCGCGGGCTGACGGCGTCAAATACAAGGCTGCCAACCCTGGGTACGCGTGTTGTGGGGAGGGCGCTAGCCTCGTCCGACATGTTCACACGACTCAAGTGGTTCGCCGCCGGCTCCGTCGCAACGATCGGCGCCGGCGTCTATCTCGGAGCGAAGGCGAAGCAGGCTCGGGAGCGCATCACCCCCGAAGCACTAACGCGAGCCGGAGTATCTACGGCTGCCGGCATCATGGGCGCTGTGGGTCATCGGATGGAGCGGGCCGGGACGGCCATCGAGACCACCTCTGTGGTTGGAGAAGCTGAGAGTGTGGATCCAGCGTCGGGCTAACCTCCCGATCGCATGGATACCAACGAGATTCGCCGAACATTCCTGGATTTCTTCGCTGAGCGCGACCACACGGTTGTGCCGTCGGCGTCGCTGATCCCGATCGACCCCACCCTGCTGCTCACCAACGCCGGCATGGTGCCGTTCAAACCGTACATGCTCGGCGAGGAGACGCCGCCCTACTTGCGCGCCGCCACCGTCCAGAAGATCGCACGGACGATCGATATCGACATCGTCGGCACCACGGCCCGTCACATCACCTTCTTCGAGATGCTCGGGAACTTCTCCTTCGGTGACTACTTCAAGGAGAAGGCGATTCCGTGGGCGTACGACCTGGTCACCGAGGGTTTCGGGATCGATCCGGACCGTCTCTGGTACACGGTGCATCTCTCCGACGACGAAGCGGCCGAGATCTGGATCGACGGAGTCGGCGTGCCCGCTGATCGGGTACAGCGCCTCGACAAAGACAACTTCTGGCAGATGGGTGTCCCCGGCCCGTGCGGACCTTCGTCCGAGATCTTCTTCGACAAGGGCGCAGAGTACGGCCAGACCGGCGGGCCTGCTGTCGATGACGAGCGGCACGTCGAACTATGGAACCTCGTGTTCATGCAGAGCATCCAGGACAAGCCGTACCACGTGATCGGTGACCTTCCGGCGAAGAACATCGACACCGGGGCCGGCCTCGAACGCATCGCAACCATCCTCCAGGGCGTCGACACGATCTTCGAAACCGACGTACTCCGTCCGATCGTCGCCACCGCAGAAGGAGCGACCGGCGAGACATACGGTTACTCCGAGCGGACCGACGTCTCCCTCAGGATCATGGCGGACCACGGCCGGGCGGTGACTTTCCTCATTGGCGACAAGGTCGTTCCATCGAACGAAGGCCGGGGCTACGTGCTCAGGCGCCTCATCCGTCGGGCAGTGAGGCACGCCTCTCTGCTCGGTGCCGAGGATCTGATCATGCCCAAGCTCGTGGACTCAACGATCGATGTGATGAGCGACGCGTACCCAGAACTCGTCGAGAAGCAGGGCGAGATCGTCGAGATGGTCACTCGCGAGGAGGAACAGTTCCGGCGGACGCTGCGATCCGGGCACCAACTGCTCGATGATGAACTGCGGACGCTCGAGCCCGGATCCATGCTCTCAGGAGAGACCGCGTTCAAGCTCCACGACACCTTCGGCTTTCCAAAGGAACTTACCGAGGAGATCGTGTCTGAACGCGGTTTCCAGGTCGATCTGGCAGAATTCAACTCCATGATGGACTCTCAACGAGAGCGTGCACGTGCCGCGTTCAAGGGCATTGATACAGCTGCGAAGGCCGATGCCTATCGCACGCTCCTCAGTGGCGTCGATCACACAGACTTCATCGGATACGACCTTGAAGAGGGTGTCGGTCGAATCCTGTCGATCGTTGCTGAAGGCGAGACCGTCGAACTGGCCGGAGAGGGCCGTGAGGTTGAGATCTTCCTCGACCGCACGCCGTTCTACGCCGAGTCCGGAGGCCAGGTTGGCGACTCCGGAACGATCGTCACGCCGACGGGATCGGTGAAGGTCGAAGATACACAGTTCGCTGTCCCGGGTCTCCACGGCCACCGTGGTGTCGTGACGTCGGGTTCCGTCCATGCGGGCCAGGACACCACACTGTCGATCGACCATGAGCGTCGGGAACGCATCAGGAAGAACCACACCGGCACCCACATTCTCCACTGGGCGTTGAGAGAAGTCGTCGGTGAGCACGTGCACCAGGCCGGATCACTGGTTTCGGCTGGGCGCCTGCGATTCGACTTCAGCCACTACCAAGGAATGAGCCAGGAAGAACTGCGCGAAGTCGAGCTCGCAGCCAACCAGCGGGTTATCGAGAATGCCGCCGTCACGACTGTCGAGACGTCGAAGGCCGACGCCGAGAAGATGGGCGCGATTGCGTTCTTCGGCGACAAGTACGGCGAAGAGGTGCGCGTAGTTCGGGCAGGCGACTTCTCGACCGAATTCTGCGGGGGGACTCACGTTCCGACGACCGGACAGATCGGACCACTGATCCTGGTGACCGAGGGTTCGGTGGCCGCAAACACACGGCGGATCGATGCCCTCACGGGTACAGCCGGGTACGAGCACCTTGCGGCTCTGCGCACTGACCTTGAACGCACAGCATCGGCGCTCGGTGCTCAGCCGGGGCGGATCGTTGAGGCTGCGGAGGCTCTCTCGCTGCGAGCCAAGGAGCAGGAAGAGCGCGTCGAGGAATTCGAGCAGCAATCCCGCTCGGCCGCAGCGAAGGACCTGCTCGGTGAAGTCGAAGAACACAGTGGCAAGAACTTGCTTGTCGTTCGTCAGGAACGTCTCAGCGGTGATGCGCTGCGAGCCCTCGCGTTCCAGATTCGAGACCGGCTCGGAAGTGGCATCGGAGTCTTGGGATCGACTACGGACGGTAAGGGAGCGCTCATCGCGTTCGTCTCGGACGACCTTGTCGCTGAGGGACTCTCTGCCGGTGACGTCATTGCCGACGCGGCGAAGCTCCTGGGCGGCGGCGGGAGCCGCGACCCGCGCCTCGCTCAGGCCGGTGGACCGAACGGAGACCGACTCGACGACGCCCTCGAGGTGGCTCGCAGCGCGGCGAGAGCAGCGGTCGTAGCATCGTGACACGGATCCTCGGGCTCGACCCGGGGGAGCGGCGCGTCGGCGTCGCGCTATCAGACCCCACCGGTACCATTGCGTCACCGCATTCTGTCATCGACCGGAGGTCGGTGGAACTCACCGGTGCCGTGCGTGCATTGTGTGAGGAACACAGCGTCGAACTGATTGTGGTCGGACTCCCGACGGGTCTTTCAGGACTCGAAGGACCCTCTGCGAAGGCGGCACGGGTAGTCGGATCGGAAGTCGAAGCGGCAACCGGCCTCCCCGTGGAATACCAGGACGAGCGGTTCACCACCGTGACGGCGGAGGCCGCTCTGCTCGAAGGCGGAGTGCGGCGAGCAAAGCGCCGTGACGTCCGAGACAAGGTGGCGGCCGCCGTGATTCTCCAAACCTATCTCGATCGCGAGGACCTCTCGGGTGACCGAACCAGCAGCACCGATACCGACTGAAGGGCGATGGAAGAAGCCACTGCTCATCGCGGTAGCTGTCGTCCTCGCCGTCGTGGTTCTGATCCTCATGGCCCGGTTGCTTGCATCGGCCGTGGCCGGCGATCAGGCTCTCAAGGTAGAGCCCGGCATTCCAGTCTCCGTCGAGATCCAGGCGGGCTTGTCAGCCCGTGACATTGCGGTGGCGATGGAGGAGGCCGGTGTCGTGCGGGCGGGCGACCTTCGAGACGTTGTGGAGACACAAGGCATCGCATCCCAGCTCCAGGCCGGCACCTATCACCTCGAAACGCTTATGACTCCGGAGGCCGTCGCCGAACGGCTTGTCACAGGTCCGGACAGCCCGACGGGATCCGGCATCATCGTCTACGAGGGCCACGACATTCGTCGCATCCTGGCGGGACTCGCCGCCGAGACTGGATATCCCGTCGAAGCCTTCGAAGAGGCGCTGACGAGTGGCGAGGTCACCTCGGAGCTCCTGCCGATGGAGGCGCCGGAGGGAGTCGACGCACTCACGCTGTGGGAAGGACTGCTCTTCCCCGCCCGCTACGAAGTTCGTGAAGGAGCGACACCGGCAGAGATCCTCACGATCCTCGCCGATGAGACCGTCCGTCGCGTCGACACGATCGACTGGTCGCGTCTCGACGAACTAGGCATCACGCGCTACGAGGCTCTGATTGTCGCGTCACTGATTCAGAGGGAGGCCGGAGTCGATGCCGACCGCCCTCTCATCGCATCGGTCGTCTACAACAGATTGGACCAGGGCATACCGCTCCAGATCGATGCAACGGTCGTCTACGCCCTCGGCGAGAGTCCGGGGCGGGTCCTTGCAGAGCATCTCGAGATCGAGTCGCCGTGGAATACGTATCGCATCAAGGGTCTGCCGCCGACACCGATCGGAACGGCGCAGGTGGAATCGATCGAAGCGGCAGCTGCTCCGGCCGAGAGCGACTATCTGTTCTATGTGCTCGTGTCGCCCGATGGTCGCCACGGCTTCTCCGAGACCTATGAGGAGCACAAGGAGAAGATCGCCCAGGCAAAGCAAGACGGGGTGCTCCCATGAGACTCGTCCTCCTCGGTGACCCCGTCGAGCATTCACGCTCACCGGCCATCCAGAACGCCGCTCTCGAAGCAGCCGGCATCGAGGGCACGTACGTGGCACGTCGCGTGGACGCTGCAGGCATGGTGCTTGCCGTTGACGAGATTCGGTACGGCCGCCTCAATGGGGCGAACGTGACGATGCCCCACAAGCAACTGGCATTCGAGCTCGCCGACCGCGTCGCGGAAGTGGCCCTCCGATCGGGCGCCGTTAACACGCTGGTGCGGAGGGACGGAGAGGTCTGGGGTCACAACACCGACGTGGATGGAATCCAGGCCGTCTGGGCTGCCGCTGGTTTCCCGGTTGACGTTCCAGTCGTCATCCTGGGGACCGGGGGAGCGGCGGCGGGTGCGCTCGTTGCGGTGGCCGACAGGACCATCGTGATCTCCGGCCGACGGGCCGAAGCTGCCGCCGCTCTGCTTTCACGGGTGCGTATCGATGGCACGGTCATCCCTTGGGGCGACGGTGTTGCTGGTGCCGTGGTGGTCAACGCAACACCACTCGGCATGAAGGGCGATTCGATCCCTGATGACATACTTGCCGGAGCCTCTGGCTTCTTCGACCTGACGTACGGACCTGATGAGTCCCCGTCGGTGACGAAGGCGCGCAGACTGGGATTCCCGGTCGCCGACGGCCGTGACATGCTCATAGCCCAGGCCGCGGCCGCCTTCGAGATCTGGACGGGCGAGCCTGCGCCGACCGATGTGATGCATACAGCCTTCTGATGTGTGCGGCGATCGGTTCGTGATCAGAGGACCCCCGGTGGTGCGTTGTGCGCCATCGATCGACCCGACATCAACCGGCTGTACGGAGTTCTTGCCGACTCGATGGGCCTCGAGGATTCCACTACCGCCGATGATGATGGGCGTGCGACCAAGAAGCGGATAGGCTCCTCGCCGATGCTCTCTCTGCTGTTGGTCCCGCTTGGTCTCGTTGTTGGCGTGCTTGCCGAGCGAGTCGCAACCGATCGATCGTTCGAATCGATCGTGGAGAAGCCCGGACGCACTCCGTACGTCGCTGCCGTCACGGCCGCGCTCTTCCCTTTCACCGCGATACTGGTCGGGATCGACTGGGTGCTGCCCTCCTACTTGTGGTTCGTCGCTGTGACCGTGACGTTGACCCTCACCGACCTCGACGAGAAGCTCATCCCGAACCGGATCCTCTTCCCCGGCACGGTCGTTGGGGCTGTACTGCTCACCGTTGGAGCCCTCATCGAGAGCGGACCCTTGCTCAGGGCGTTCGGCGGCGGTGCGATCTACTTCCTGGTGCTCCTCGTTGTCGCCCTCGCCGCAAGAGGCGCATTCGGTTTCGGGGACGTCAAACTGGCCTTCCTCCTCGGACTGTTCACGGCGTACCGATCGTGGGAGACGTTGATCGTGGCCGTGTTCGCCGCGTTCCTCCTCGGGGGAGTGGTTTCCCTCGTCATCATCGTGTTCCGCCTCAAGGATCGGAAGGATTCGATCCCCTTCGGTCCGTACCTCGTCGGCGGGGCCTACATCGCGATCGCTTGGGGTGCGACGATCGCGTCCTGGTATTTGGATACCGGAACGTGACAACGCCGCGTACCCCTGCCACGATGTCCCAATGATTCGATTCCTCACCGCCGGTGAGTCTCACGGACCGGCGCTCACGGCCATCGTCGAAGGAGCACCGGCCGGCCTCGCCGTCGAGGCCGAGGGCCTCGCAGAAGAACTGGCGCGCCGGCGACTCGGCCACGGGCGCGGACCCCGAATGCGCCTCGAGCGAGACGAGATCGAGATCCTCGGCGGCATTCGATTCGGTCGAACGCTCGGTGGCCCGATTTCCGTGTTGATTCGCAACACCGAATGGGAGCGTTGGTCGGAGGAGATGTCTCCTGGCGAAGGCTCGTCCAGGCGCGTCATGACCTCACCACGTCCCGGCCATGCGGACCTCCCTGGGATGATGAAGTACGACACCCACGATGCGAGGGACATTCTGGAGCGTGCTTCGGCTCGAGAGACTGCCGCCCGCACGGTCGCCGGCTATGTCTCGAAGATGTTGCTCGCGGAGGTGGGTGTCACTGTTCTGAGTCACGTCGTCCAAATCGGTTCCGTCGTTTCCGATTCCGGTGTCCCGGAGTCCGGCGATCTGGCGCGGATCGATGCTTCGCCTGTGCGGTGCAATGACGCGGAGAGCGAGCAGGCGATGGTCGCTGCGGTCGACGAGGCCAAGAAGGAACGAGACACGCTCGGAGGGGTCGTTGAGGTCCTTGCGTTCGGGGTCCCGGTCGGCATTGGTAGCCATGTCCATTGGGACCGCAGACTCGACACGACGATCGCTGCCGCTCTCATGTCGATTCAGGGGATCAAGGGTGTTGAGATCGGCGATGGATTCGCATCGGCAGGTCGGCTCGGCTCACTTGCACACGACGAGATTCGCCCGGTCGGAGGGGTCTACGAACGGGAGACCAACCGTGCCGGCGGCATCGAAGGTGGCATCAGCAACGGCAATGTGATCCGGAGTCGGGCGGCCATGAAACCGATCTCGACGCTCATGCGGCCGCTAGCGACCGTCGATGTGACCACCGGCGAAGTGTCCGTGGCGTTTCGCGAAAGAAGCGACGTGTGCGCGGTGCCTGCCGCCGGTGTCGTCGCAGAGCAGATGGTCGCGATCTCGATCGCCGGAGAAATGCAACGGGTTTACGGGGGAGACACGGTCGGTGCCTTCGTGGACGCCGACGCGGCGCATCGGCGACGCCTCGCTGAGTTCTGATGAGACATGTCTGGTTGATCGGCATGATGGGAAGTGGAAAGACGAGCGTCGGCCGGGCGGTCGCTGATCATCTTGAACTCCCGTTCTACGACACGGATGCCACGTTGGCGGTCAACGCCGGGATGACGATCGCCGAGATCTTCGAACGCTTCGGGGAGTCTCGCTTCCGCGAACTCGAGACCATGGCGGTGCGGGCGATCGCCTCCCAGGATGATGGTGTCGTCTCTACCGGGGGAGGTGTTGTACTCGACGTGTCGAACGTCGAAGTCATGCGTGCGAACGGAAGAACCGTTCTGCTCGACGTCGATGCCGATACGATCGTGGGTCGGGTGGGTGCCGCCGCCGGCCGTCCGATGGTATCTGCAGACCCGGAGTTCCGCCTACGGGACATCGCCGAGTCTCGAGAGGACCGCTACCGCTGGGCGGCCGACATCGTCGTTGATGGGGTCGGGTCGGTGGAAGAGGTCGCTCATCGTGTGGAGGCAGCATGCAACGCGTCGTGATAACCGAGGGCGATGTGCCGGTTTCTGAGATCGTGATCGCCGATGGCGTCCTCGCGGAAGCGGCGGACTATCTGCCGCAGAGGGAAGATCGTCGCCGTGTGGCGATCGTGACACAACCGAGCGTCCGTCTGCTGGCTGATTCGGTCGCTCGGTCGATCATCGCTGGCGGTGTCGACGCCTCGGTCATCGTCCTGCCTGACGGCGAGAGTGCCAAGACGCTCGCGACCGTCGAGGACGCTGCTCTTGAACTGAACCGTCTCGGCCTCACGCGCTCCGATACCGTCGTCGGCGTGGGTGGAGGTGCAGCAACGGATGCCGCGGGGTTCGTTGCCGCAACGTACCTGCGCGGTGTTGAGTGTGTCCTTGCACCGACGACACTGCTCGGCGCCGTGGACGCGGCGGTGGGCGGGAAGACCGGTGTCAACGTGGGAGGGAAGAACCTTGTTGGCGTGTTCCGTCAACCGGCGCGCGTTCTCGTCGACATCGACGTACTCGAGTCACTTCCGATGGACCTGCGGAGACAAGGTACTGCCGAGGCGCTCAAGACAGGATTCATCGGGGACCTTGAGCTCGTCGAGTTGTACCGGCGACACGGCATCGAAGCGCCTCTCGACGAAGTCGTGGGACGAGCCATCGGCGTCAAGGCACAGGTCGTCTCAGAGGACTTCCGCGAAGGCGGAGTGCGCGCCTTTCTCAACTACGGGCACACGGCTGGGCACGCGGTCGAAGTTGCAGCCGGGATCAGCCACGGTGAGGCCGTGGCGATCGGAATGGTCGCAGCGGGCCTGGTGGGGGAGCGGACGGCCGGATTCGAGCGTCGCCTGGAACAGAAAGACCTGATCGCATCCCTCGGTCTCCCCACTCGGTCGCCAGATGTGAACATGCCCGAGATCGAGCGACTCATGGCTCTCGACAAGAAGAGAGACACCGGCGGAATCCGATTCGTCGTTCTCGAGGACTTCGGCGTTCCCCGAGTCGTACATCCCGACAACGCTACCGTACGGGCCTCGCTGCACGCCATCGGCATCGATTGAAGACGAGGAGCCCCCACCGATGATCTCGACGAACGACGTCAAACCAGGCATGTCCCTGAACCTCCCTGAGGGACTGTTCCAGGTTGTCGACTATCAGCATGTGAAGCCGGGCAAGGGCAAGGCATTCGTCCGGATGAAGCTCAAGAACCAGATTACGGGCGCCGTAATCGATCGAACATTTCGGGCCGGTGAGAACGTACCGAAGGCCATTATCGA
The DNA here is from genome assembly GCA_964195545.1 of uncultured Acidimicrobiia bacterium. Taxonomy (GTDB): domain Bacteria; phylum Actinomycetota; class Acidimicrobiia; order Spongiisociales; family UBA5794; genus JAHEEL01. The sequence continues at coordinate 32,872 of CAXMQQ010000002.1, forward strand.
TCGCCGCGACTTCCAGTACCTCTTTCGCGATGACATGGGTTTCACGTTCATGGACGGTGAGACGTACGAGCAGATCTCCCTGTCAGAGGAGGCCGTTGGGAATGCTGCTTCGTACATTGCCGACGGGATGACGGTTCGTCTGTCCATTTACGAAGACAGACCGATTGGCATCGAGCTCGGTGCCGCGGTAGAACTCGAGGTCACGCAGGCCGAACCAGGAGTCAAAGGCGACCGTGTGTCGGGTGCGACCAAACCGGTCACACTCTCGACCGGACTCGTCGTCCAGGTGCCATTGTTCGTTGACGTCGGTGACGTCTTGAAGGTCGACACCCGGACCGGGAACTACATCACACGGGTGACGTGAGCAAGCAAGACGCACGTGAGCAGGCCCTCGGGCTGCTGTATGCCGTCGACCTCGGTCCGGCTTCTGATCCCGTGGAGCCGACCGGGCGAGCTGGACGCCTCGTCGCCGGTGTCCGAGAGCACCTCACGGAGATCGACGCTGAGATCGAAAAGCAATCGACGGGCTGGCGTATCTCACGCATGCCAGCGGTCGATAGGACGATCTTGCGAATCGCCGTGTACGAACTCAAGTACACCGATACCCCCGTCGGCGTGGTGGTCTCGGAGGCTGTCGAACTCGCGAAGACATACTCCACGGCGAAGTCGGGAAGCTTCGTGAACGGGGTCCTAGCCAGCTCGGCGACGAATCACAGCTGAGGCGTAGGCCGTCTGCGTGGATGAGACCGCGGCCGAGTTGCCCTAGGCCTTCTTGGCCTTCTTGGCCTGGCGCTTCTCTTTCAGGCTCCTGGAAGCAACCTTCTTCGTGCTTCTTCCGCCCTTGTCCTTGTTCGCCATGATGTCTCCTCTCAGTTCGTCTGCAATGACGATCGGTTCCATGTTGTCACATTGGGGCAGGTTCGACGGCACATTGCGTCGTCAAACCTCGAAGTGGAGATCCTGTTCCTCGATCTGTTGGACGGCCGTATGGAGCTCATCGAGCAGTTCGTCAACCGGGACAGCCCCTACTCGCCGGAGTTGGCCATCGAACCGGTGAGCTTGTTCAGGTCCAAGTCATAGAGTACGCAAGCGACTTCCCGATCACCCTCGCTCCACCCATCTTCCGTGGGGATCATCCACCAGATATCGAGACGAGAGGTCTCATAGTCCGAACCGACGTAGTCCTCGAAGAGCGGCACACATGTGACGATCGCTTCATCGTCGGCTGCCGCCAGACCGGGGAATGCGCCGTCAGCCATGTCGTACAAGGCATATGCCTCGTTGTCGTGCGGGGAATCGCAGTCGACCATCGGCAGGCTTGCATACTCTTCGGCGAATTCTCCGTCCTCGATGACATCGTCGAAGCAATCGCCCGGCCGTAACTCGAAGACCGACTCGACATCACCGGAATCGCACGCTGCGAACACCAGAAGAGATATCACCAGTAGCAGAGACACCCGAAGCAACGACGTCATGAACATTCCCCTCTCAGAGACAGTGCCGTTCTGATCCTAGCCATCGCGACGCCCGTCCACCTTGGCAACTGCTGGCCCACGCGTTCTGGCGGTTCGACCCAACTCCTTGCATCGCGCGGTGGGACCGCGCTACCGTCGGTTCTGCAAATCGACGCCAACCTTTAAGCCGGTCCTGCGAGGCCGGGAAGGAAGGAGACAGCATGTACGACGCTCTGAGCGGCGGCGGATTCTTCGGAACCGTCAGCCGCTTTTCTCATGTTTGGAGGTGCGACGCATGGCTCGTGTGATGGATGAAGGAGATGTGGACCGGGCCATAAGCAGGATCGCCCATGAGATTCTCGAGAAGAACCGCGGCTCTGATGGTCTCGTTCTTCTCGGGATCCAGACCAGGGGAGTGCCGCTCGCCGAACGCCTTGCCGGGGCACTCGAGGACGTCGAAGGATCGCCGGTGCCAGCAGGCAGCCTGGACATCGGGCTGTACCGAGACGACCTGGATCAGCGGCCGAAGACGGAACTGGGCGCGACGAATGTCCCTGTTCCGATCGGAGGGAAGACCGTGATCCTCGTGGATGACGTTCTCTATACCGGTCGAACGATCAGAGCGGCGCTCGACGCGCTCGCGGACATCGGGCGCCCGAACCGTATCCAACTCGCAGTTCTCGTTGACAGGGGTCACCGCGAGCTTCCCATCCGGCCCGACTACATCGGCAAGAACGTGCCGACATCGCGAGGCGAACGGGTCTCCGTTCATCTCGTGGAGAGAGATGGCGAGGACGGCGTTGTCATCGAAACGACGGAAGAGACATGAACCACTTCCTGACCATAGAGGGCCTCACAGCCGATGACCTCAACGGACTGCTCGACGATGCCGACGAGTTCGTTGACGTTCTGCGCCGACCCATTCCCAAGGTCCCGGCCCTGCGAGGCAAGACCGTTGCCAGCATGTTCTTCGAGCCCTCCACCCGTACGAAGATGTCGTTCGAGAAGGCGGTGAAGGCTCTGAGCGCCGACACGATGTCCTTCTCTCCCGGAACCTCGTCACTGTCAAAGGGTGAGAGCCTGAAGGACACCGTTCTCACGGTGAAAGCGATGGGGACCGACGCGATGGTCGTTCGTCACAAGGCGACGGGCGCTCCCTGGCGGATCGCTGAGTGGATCGATCAGCCCGTCCTCAATGCCGGCGACGGTGCTCACCAGCATCCAACGCAGGCGTTGCTCGACTCCCTGACGATTCGGCAGCACTTCGGGAAACTCGAGGGTCTCAAGATCGGCATCGTCGGTGACATCCGGCACTCGCGGGTCGCTCGCTCCAACATCCAGGCGTTCTCGGCGCTGGGTGCCGGGGTGACGATGGTCGCTCCGCGAACACTCCTGCCCGTCGACACGGAAGTCTTCGACGCCGCGGCAAGCGAGAATCTCGACGACGTTCTCGAAGACTTCGACGTGGTCTATGTCCTGCGCGTTCAGGCCGAGCGAGGCGGCGCATCCGTGTTCCCGTCGTTGTCTGAGTACACGGCTCGCTACGGCATCACCAAGGAGCGGTTCGCTCGCCTAAAACCGGAAGCGATCGTGCTCCACCCCGGGCCGATGAACCGTGGCGTTGAGATCGAAGGTGCAGTCGCAGACGACCCGAGAGCCCTGATCCTCGATCAGGTGTTCAACGGCGTTGCTGTGCGAATGGCCATCTTGTTCCGACTGCTCGGAGGTGAGAGCAATGAGTGACCTGATCCTCTCCGGGGGCATCGTCCTCACAACGAATGGCCCCGAGGCGACCGACGTTCGGATCCGGGAAGGCCTCATCGCGGAGATAGACCCCGACCTTGACGGTGATGAGAGGATCGAATGCGATGGCGCCTGGGTTGGTCCCGGCCTGGTCGATCTCCATGTTCACTTGCGCGAGCCCGGTCAGGAGTGGAAGGAAGACATCGAATCTGGATCACGAGCCGCCGCGGCGGGTGGATACACCGCCGTCTTCGCGATGCCGAATACCGATCCCGCCACCGATTCCGGTCACGTGGCTCGGTTCGTCGCGAATCGAGGAGCGGAGATCGGACTGGTTGAGATGCTTCCCGTCGGAGCGATTACCAAGGGACGTGCCGGCAAGGAGTTGGCCCATCTCGATGAGCTGTGGGCCGCAGGCGCACGAGTGTTCTCTGATGACGGCGATGTCGTCGCAGACGCAGGGCTTCTCCGTCAGGCGATGGACTACCTGGCGGCCCGCGGCGGTGTGATTTCGCAACACGCTGTGGATGTCGGATTGTCGAGTGGCGGATTCATGCACGAAGGGAGCGTCTCGTCGCTCCTGGGCATGTACGGGATCCCCTCGGCTGCTGATGACGTCATCATTGCCCGCGATATCCGGCTCGTCGACATGACCGGTGCTCGCTACCACGTTCAGCATCTGTCTACCGCTACCGGTGTCGAGTTGATCGCCGCAGCGAAAGCGAAGGGCCTGCCGGTGACCGCCGAGGTGAGTCCGCATCACCTTGCCTTCGAGCACACCGTGGTGCAGACGACCGATCCTGTGTACAAGATGATGCCGCCGCTGCGCTCCGAGGGTGATCGTGATGCTCTACGACGGGGTCTCGAGGAAGGAACGATCGATGTCTTGGGCACCGACCATGCCCCCCATGCCGCCCACGAGAAGGAGGTTCCGTGGGAACACGCTCCGAACGGAGTCCTCGGCCTCGAATGGGCGGCAGCGGTCGTGAACACGTTCACGGACCTGGATCAAGCGGCGTTCTATGACCGGCTCTCTGTCGCACCGGCACGCATCGGGCAACTCGGCGGGCAGGGACGGTTGCCGGCCGTGGGAGGACCGGCGAATCTCACGGTGTTCGATCCAACGGTTGACTGGACGCCGTCGACGACCGTCTCGAAATCCGAGAACAGTCCGTACTTCGGTCTCGCGCTTCGGGGCAAGGTGGCCGCGACGATCTACCGGGGCAAGGTCACGGCCCGTGATGGCATCCCGGTGAGCTGATGGGAGAGAGAAGCGTCCAACCATCGAAGGCGAGTGGCAAGTGAGTCGCTCGTCGGTTGACCTCTCAACCACCCTGGGTCCGGTCCTGCTGAGGAGTCCGATCGTTGCCGCTTCCGGCACGGTGGGGTCGGTCGTCGACTTCGGCGGTGTCGGTGACTTCAGCGTCTACGGCGCGGCGGTCGCGAAGTCGGTGTCCTCGGATCCGTGGCCGGGACGCGACACCCCTCGGTTGTCCTCTTCAGGGCAGGGCATGCTGAATGCCATCGGGATCCAGAATCCCGGTATCGAGGAGTGGACCAGGCAGGTGGGGCCGCGCATCGACGATGTTCCCGTTCCCGTGTGGGGTTCGGCCGTCGGCCACGATGCGGCTGGATTTGCTCACGTCGCGTCGGGCCTTGAGTCTGCCGGTGTCGCCGCCGTGGAAGTCAATCTCTCATGTCCGAATCTCGACGACGGCCACCTCTTCGCCCTCGACCCGACCGCCTCCGCCGAGGTGGTGGCCGCCGTTCGCTCGGCAACGGTTCTGCCAATCGGGGCGAAGCTGTCTCCGAACGCGGTCGACATCGTTGAGATCGCCGCGGGGGTGCAAGAAGCCGGAGCGGACTGGGTTGTGCTCACCAACACCGTGTGGGGCGCCGGATTCGATGTCAAGACACGCCGTCCGAAACTCAGGTCAGTTGTCGGGGGATACTCGGGAATCCCGATGAAACCGATCGCCATGCGATGCGTCTGGCAGGTTTCCCAGGCATTTCCCGATCTCCCGATCCTCGGCTGCGGTGGAGTGACGTCGGGTGACGACATCGTCGAGTACCTCCTCGCCGGGGCGTCGGCGGTTGCCATCGGCACCGCGCACTTCGCCAAACCGAGAATCGGCGCACGAATCATCAAGCAACTGGAGAGATACATGACGCGCACCGGTGTCAACAGGATCGAAGAACTCGTGGGAGCAGCGGAACCGTGGTGAACGGAGTCATCGTTGCCCTCGATCTTCCGACCGCAGAAGACGCGGTCGCGATGGCCGAGCACGTTACAGACCACGTTGCGGGCTTCAAGATCGGTCTCGGATTGCTCCACGGACCCGGGCCGCTGCTGATCTCCGCGCTCGTCGCCCTTGGAAAACCTGTCTTCGCTGACGCGAAACTCCACGACATCCCCTCGCAGGTCGAGGCGGCCGCCCGGCGGCTCGGCGAGTACGGCGCCCGATGGGTGACCGCGCACGTCGGTGGTGGTCAAGACATGCTGGAGGCCGCCGTACGAGGTCTCCAGGCCGGAGCCGGTGCTGCACCCGCGGGCGTTCTCGGAGTGACCGTGCTGACCTCGCTCGACGAGGCTTCGCTGGCGCGGGTCGGCATCAATCGAACCCCCGGCAAACTTGTCTCTCGAATGGCGAAGGTCGCTGACTCCTCCGGGTGCGAAGGCGTCGTCTCCTCGCCGAAGGAGTTGGCCATCGTTGCCGACGTTGCCCCACGTCTCCTGCGAGTCACACCCGGCATTCGGCCCGTCGACCGCGATGACGACCAGGCTCGAACCATGACGCCGTCTGAGGCCGTTGCGAGGGGAGCGAACCTCCTTGTTGTTGGTCGTCCCATCACGGCAGCGGCCAACCCGCGAGGCGCCGCCGCTGCGATCGCTCGCGAAGTCGAAGGCGCTCGCCCTTCAGATTGATAGAGTCCTCCCATGGCATCCACCAACAACCTCCCACCCATGAGCGACGAGCAGAGAGCCGAAGCGCTCGCCAAGGCTGCAGCGGCCCGGCGCCAGCGTGCCGAGATCAAAGCGTTGCTCAAGACCGGATCCCTGACACTCGCTGAGGTGTTCGAACGGGCAGAGACGGACGACATCGTCGCCGGCACCAAGGTGTACCCGCTGCTGGCTTCGATGCCACGCATGGGCAAGATCAAGGCGAAGCGTCTCATGGAGGATCTGAGCATCGCGGAGAATCGTAGGATCCGCGGACTCGGATCCCGCCAGCGCGCAGACCTTCTTCAGACATTTGCCTGAGGGAAGACTCCTCGTCGTGTCGGGCCCTTCCGGGGTCGGCAAATCGAGTGTGATCGATGCTGTCCTCGAACAGTCGGGGGCGAGGTTCTCGGTATCGGCGACCACACGGTCGCCACGCCCCGGTGAAACCGAAGGAGTGGATTACCGATTCGTGGACCACGAGGTGTTCTCCGACCTCGTCGGATCCGGAGGGATGCTGGAGTGGGCCGAATACGGTGGATACCGCTACGGAACACCACGAGCACCGGTGATCGAGCTCCTTGATCAGGGCACCCACGTCGTCCTCGATATCGAGAACAACGGCGCCCACCAGGTCAAGCGAGCGTATCCGTCGGCCGTGCTGGTATTCCTCACACCACCATCCCGGCAGGAACTCGAGCGGAGGCTCCGCAACCGGGGTGATACCTCGGACCATGACATCGCGGCGCGCCTTGCTGTTGCGGACGGACAGATCCGCGATGCCCAGGAGTGCTACGACCATCTCGTTGTAAATGGCGATTTGGAGACCGCGATCTACCAAGTTCTCTCTATACTCCAAGCACCGGCTGTCTCGGACGAGGTTTCGGACGCGTTCCGATCCGCCGGTGATGCCGCCACAACCAGGAGTGACACCGAATGATGACCGACCCGCCGATTGGCGCCATTGTCGAGAAGACCCAGTCTCGTTTCGGACTCGTTGTGCTCTCGGCACGTCGCGCACGGCAGATCAACGCCTACTTCAATCAACTCGGCGAAGGACTCGGTGGGTACATTCCGCCGCAGGTTCATAGCCTCTCGCGCAAACCACTGTCTATCGCGTTCGAAGAGATCTACGAAGACAAGGTCGTCGTCGCTCCGATCGAGGAGTAGGCGATGCTCGCCGGGCGACGCGTCGTGCTCGGTGTCACCGGTGGGGTGGCTGCTTACAAGGCCGCCTATCTCGCTCGTCGACTGATCGAGCGCGGAGCCGTTGTCCGCACCGTGATGACGCAGTCGGCCACCAAGTTCGTCGGCCCTCACACGTTCGCGGCCATCACAGGGACTCAGCCTGTGACCGATCTGTTTGATTCCGAGGACGTCAGCCCGCACACGACGTTCGGCCGCTGGGCCGACGCAATCGTCGTGGCTCCAGCGACCGCAGCGACACTCGCCCGTCTAGCCAACGGACTCGCCGACGACTCGGTCTCGGCCACGGTCCTCGCTACAACCGCACCCGTAGTGATCGCTCCCGCGATGCACACCGAGATGTGGCTGCACCCCGCGACGGTGGCCAACGTGGAGCGAATCGAGTCGTTCGGGTACCACATCGTTTCACCGGAGGCCGGTGCCCTGGCAGGTGGAGACACCGGCCTCGGACGCCTCGCAGATCCCGACCGCATCGCCGACGCTGTAGCTGGCGTTCTCCCCGGGGGTGCCCTGACGGGTGTTGACGTGTTGATCACCGCAGGCGGCACCCGAGAGCCGATCGATCGGGTCCGCTATCTCGGGAACCACTCGTCCGGTAAGATGGGGAACGCCATCGCTGCGGCGGCGGCCCGCAGAGGAGCGAACGTCACGCTGGTAACGGCAGGACCCGGGATCGAGCATCCCCGCGTGACCGTGCTCTCTGTCGACACGGCAGCGGAGATGGCGGACGCTGCCTGGGCGATCGCGAAGAAGGCCGAGGTCGCTGTGATGGCAGCAGCAGTTGCCGATTTCCGACCAACAGAAGCGATCGATGGCAAATTGCGTCGAACCGACGGGCCACCGACCATCGATCTCGAGCCGACACTCGATGTGCTCGGTGGTATTGCCGATATGAGTCCTCGCCCCTTCCTCGTCGGCTTCGCGGCCGAGACGGGAGGCTTGGACGAGGCCATAGCGAAGGCGCGTCGCAAGGGGGTCGATCTTCTCGTCGCAAACGACGTGACCGCTCCCGGTTCCGGCTTTGGCACCGAGACAAACCAGGTGACGATCGTGCTCCCCGACGGTTCAACCGATCCGTGGAGCCTCATGACCAAGTCTGAAGTCGCGGAGCGTCTCTGGGATCGAATCGCCGAACTGCGCAAGAGCAAAGGAACAGCCACCTGACGCGGATCGCACAGGTTGTTCCCGACGTTCCCTCGTTCGCGGTTGACGACGGGTTTGCGTACGAGGTCCCCGAGTCACTGCCCGAACTCGGCATCGGTGACATCGTTCGGGTCCCACTCGGTGGCCGGAAGGTTCGCGGATACGTCACCGCCATCTCCGACGGCACACCCGAGCGACCCCTCCGACCGATCGCCGCCCGCTCCGGGAACCGCGGGATCTTCGACGCCGAGATGCTTCGTTCGCTGCGTTGGGCCGCCACGCACTACGTAGCTCCTCTTTCCACGGTGCTCTCGCGATGTGCGCCCCCCAACCTGCCCAGAAGGAAGCCAGGGATCCATCAGAGCGCTGTCGCCGATCTCGACGGGATCCTGAAGGCGTGGAGCGAACGGCAAGCGGGCGGTCGGCGCACGCGGCCGGCGTATCTGGTTACGGGGAGTCCACTGCCGGCGGTGACTTCGGCGATCGTGCCTGTTGTGCGCGCCGGGAAGAATGCGATCGTGACGGCACCGACGGTTGCTGAGGCACACTCGGTTGCTGAGGCACTGCACCGGCACTTCGGTGACCGGGTGCGCTTGGCGACAAGCGAGGAATCCCCGGCGGTGCGAACGACATCATGGAGCCAGATCGCGTCCGGAACGGGATCGGTCGTCGTCGGAACCAGGGAAGTCGCACTCTGGGGGATCGACGGCCTCGGGCTTGCCGTCGTCCTCGAGGAGGGACGGAGGGGCTACAAGTCCCCGCAGACACCGACATTCCACGTTCGAGATGTGCTCAAGAGACGCTCCATGATCGAACGGTTCTCGCTGCTGCTCACCGGGCCGGTTCCCACAGCCGAGGCTCTATCGAGCGGTGTGGAGGTCATCGACGGGACCGGGAGGATCTGGCCATTCGTGGAAGTCGTCGACCGATCTGAAGACGGGAGCGGATCCGGGGCCGTGGGTGACCGCGTGCGCACGGCCATCGCTGCGCTCGGGGACGGAGGCACCGTGTTCGTGCTCGTTCCCAGACGAGGCGGCAGTTTTCGCTGCTCCCGATGCCGTGAGTTGCGGAAGTGCCCGGACTGCGATGCCATGCTCGAACGATCCGGAAGCTGCGCCCGTTGCGGCCGATTGTATCCACAGTGCCTGGCCTGTGGGGGAGCGCGATTCGAAGCGCTCGGCGGGGGGGTGACACGGATCGTGGATGATCTTGCACGGGTCTTCGGTGGCGATGTGGGCGCCGTGGGCTCGGGTCGTCGGATCGCTGTCGGCACAGAGCGCGATCTTGTGGGCTTGCCACCGATCGACCTTGTGGTCGTCATCGATCCGGATGCCGGCATCCTCGCACCGAACTACCGAGCCGATGAAGATGCCCTCCGTCTTCTTGCACGCGCCACACTGGCTGCACGACCCGGTCGGGGACGCCGTGCCCTGGTGCAGACGGCGTAGCCGGACCATCGGGTCTTCGATGCGCTACGCAGCGGTAACCCGATGGCTTTCATGGATGAAACGCTGCGGAGGCGCGAGACGAACGGCTTCCCGCCCATCGGTGATCTCATCGCTCTCGAGACGGATGCAACCGACGCCGGTCCCGCCCTCATCGAAGCGGTCGGAGATGCGTCGCTCCTCGGCCCAGCGAAGGAAGGAGACCGAGAGCGCTGGCTCATCCAGGGACCGGACCTCTCCCCAGCACGCCTGAGGCTTCGATCTGCGGTGCAGCACATCAGAGACAGCGGTGCTCGGGTGCGGGTTGATGCGGACCCAGTCGAGCTGTGACCGCCATCCGTCTGGTCTCCCCGCAGCCGAACCGGTAGCCTGCTGGCTCATGCCGATCTATCCCATTCGCGTCTTCCCTGATCCCGGGCTGCGCGCAGCGACAACACCTATCACAGAGTTCGGGCCGGATTTGGCTCGATTGGTGGACGACATGTTCGAGACGATGTACGAAGCGCCCGGGGTTGGCCTAGCGGGTCCACAGATCGGTATCTCGAAGCGGCTCTTCGTTGCCGACATCGGTGACGGGCCGTTCATGATGGCCAACCCCGAGATCGTCGAGACGTCTGGCAAGTGGAAGTTCGAAGAAGGCTGCCTGTCGGTGCCGGGTCGCTGGTGGGAGTTCAATCGCCCGGCATTCGCGAGAGCCCGAGGACTCGACATCGATGGCAACTCCGTTGAGTACGCCGGTGATGAACTCATGGGTCGGCTGCTCCAACATGAGATCGATCACCTGTATGGCGAGATCATTCTCGACCGACTCCCGAAACGGATCCGGAAGGAAGCGCTGAAAGAGCTGCGCGAGACGATGCCGTTCGGAGCGCACTGATGCGATCAGCGTTTCTCGGCACACCCTCGGCCTCTATCCCGAGCCTTGCAGCATTGATGGACGTAACGGACGTTGCTTTGGTCGTAACTCGACCAGATAGTGCCAAAGGCCGTTCTGGGAGACTCACCCCGCCGCCCGTCAAGCTCGCAGCCGACGAGTGGGGACTGCCGGTGGTGCAACCCGAGAGCCGTGGGGAATTGGACGAGATTCTGCAGAACGCGGAGATCGACGTCGGGGTCGTCGTCGCCTACGGACGGATCCTCTCGTCTGCAGCTCTTGCTTCAGCTCCTGCGGGATTCGTGAACGTCCACTTTTCGCTCCTTCCCCGGTGGCGGGGGGCAGCTCCGGTGGAACGGGCGATCCTTGAGGGCGATGAATCAACCGGGGTCACGCTGATGCAACTCGACGAGGGTCTCGATACGGGTCCGGTGATCGCTGCGGTCGAAACACCGATCGCCTCCGACGAGACCGGGGGATCGTTGACCGGTCGGCTCGCCTACCTCGGGGGGATGCTGATCGACGATGCAACGTCCGAACTGCTCGCCGGCAGACTCGATACCGCCCCGCAGCTGAGAACGGGAGTAACCATCGCCAACCGCCTCGACCGTTCCGAAGGAAGGATTGACGCGTCCTGGACCGCGACGTATGCAGAGCGGGCCATCCGGGCATTCAGCCCCCGCCCTGGCGCGTGGTTCTCGATCGACGGAACGCGGTGTCGTGTCCATCGGGCTTCGTACTCGAATGATGCGGTGACACCCGGAACGATCGCCCCATTCAACGGGGTCGCGGTACTCGGTCTCGAAGGTGGCGGTCTTGCCCTCGACTTGCTCCAGCCGGCCGGCAAAGCCGTCATGACCGGAACCGCGTGGCTCAACGGACGACGCGGCGCCGGCGGCCATATCGATTCGCCCCCCGAATGAAGCAGGGCGTCGAGACACGGGTCGTCACGGTCAAGCTCCTGCGCCGAATCCTCGAGGACGGTGCGTACTCGAACATCATCATTCGGACGGCGACAAAGGATCTTCAGCGGAGGGACGTCTTGTTCGTCCAGCGACTTCTGTACACGACGATCAGGTACCTGGATCGAATCGACCGGACCATCGATGCGCGAACCTCGCGTCCGGTTGACGATGACGTGCGAGCTGTTCTGCGGGTGGGTGTCGCCGAGATCTTGTTCTTGGATGGTGACACGTACGCCGCGGTTGACAGCGCGGTCGAGGCCGTCCGGATCGGTGGGAGCCCCCGTGCATCGGGCTTCGTGAATGGTGTGCTGCGCAACATCGTGAGAGATGGGGAAGCGCCACTCCCCGACGGACCCGAAGGGGAGGCGCTCCGACTGGGCGTTCCACCGTGGCTCTACGCGGATCTCGTCCAGGCGTACGGCTCGGACATGGCGACCGCATTTCTCGAGGCCTCCAATCAGCCGACGAGCGTCGGTGTGCGGAGACGCCGTGGAGAGGCGCCAGCCGAAGCGATCGATGGCATCGAAGACGCCTTCCACATCGAGAACGTCGTTCCGTTCCGCGACTCGATCGCTTCGGGAGATCTCGTGGTGGCCGATCCGTCGTCCACTGCAGTTGCCGCTGCACTCGACCCGCAGCCGGGGGACCGGGTGCTCGATCTTGCCGCTGCGCCGGGCGGGAAGACCCTTCATCTCTCGGACCTGCTCGGGGGAAAGGGCATGATTGTCGGAATGGACCGGAATGCGGGACGTGTGGCAACTGCGCAGCGGAGGCTCGTCCGGTTGGGTGCCGATGCGAGTTGGGTGATCGGCGATGCCATGAAGCCGCCGTTCGCTCAGGCCAGCTTCGACCGCATTCTCCTCGATGCTCCATGCACAGGCTTGGGATCGCTGCGGCGTCGTCCCGAGATACGCCATCGACTTCGTCCCGAGAGTGCGGCGGAGGCGGGACGTGTCCAACGGCAAATGCTTGAAGCAGCCGTATCGCTCCTCCGGCCCGGCGGTCGACTGATCTACTCCGTTTGCACCGTTACACCGGAAGAAACGGCCGATGTGGTCTCAGGCGTCGACTCCCATGCGCCGGAGGGTCTGCCTGGCTCAACGATCGCAGGAGGCATCCTCCTCGCTCCACATGTGACGGGGTCAGACGGAATGTTCGTGGCCGTGATCGACCGGTGACTGCCGTCGGACGGTTGCGCATCGCCGAACCGAAAACAGGATACAATCGACTCCCGTGATCAAAGCACCAAGAATCGCCCCCTCCATCCTGGCTGCAGACTTCGCTTACCTCGGCGACGAGATCGCCCGGATCGAACAGCACGTCGACCTGCTGCACGTCGACGTCATGGATGGCCACTTCGTTCCCAATCTCACACTCGGGATGCCCGTGATCGCTTCGCTGCGAAGGGTGACGACACTCCCACTCGACTGCCACCTGATGACGCTGAATCCCGATCGCTACATGGAACCACTGAAAGAGGCAGGGGCAGACCTCGCGACCGTGCACATCGAGGTCTTTCCTGATCCCCGCGAAGTCGCCTCGATCGCCCGCGATGTTGGTCTCGGCTTCGGACTCGTCATCAATCCGCCAACACCGTTCGAAGCGATCGAACCATTCATCGAGGTGGCCGACATGGTCGTTGTGATGTCGGTGAATCCCGGCTTCGGCGGGCAGTCCTTCATCGAGACTGTTCTGCCGAAGTTGGAGCGAATCAGGAATTTCGTTGACTCCGCCGGATTGTCGACCGATATAGAGATTGACGGTGGGATTGACCCGGGCACGATTCGGCCAGCGCGTGATGCGGGAGCCGACGTGTTCGTAGCCGGAACCTCTGTGTTCCGCGCTCCCGACCCGGTGCTTGCCGTCCGAGAACTGAGAAACGCGATCGGCTAGTAGAGGCAATATGGGAGATCGGATCCTCGTCGTCGATGACGACCCGGACATCCTCCAGTACGTGAAGATGAACCTTGAACTCGAGGGCTTCGAGACCGCCACGGCCTCGAACGGGATCGATGCGCTCACGCTCGCTGCGGAGAACCCGCCGTCTCTGGTCCTGCTCGACGTGATGATGCCCGGAATGGATGGGCTCACCACATTGCGGCATCTCCGCAATGACCCACCCACCGCGAGCGTGCCGGTCGTCATGCTCACGGCACGAGCGCTGGCCCAGGATCGGGTGAAGGGCCTGGATCTGGGAGCCGACGACTACATCACCAAGCCCTTTGCGGTAGAGGAACTCGTCGCCCGCGTTCGGACCGTGATCCGTCGTGCCCGGCAGATGAGGGACGTCTCGCCGCTGACTGGTCTACCGGGGAACTTCCGAATCTCCGCAGAACTCGAGGAGCGGATCGGTGAGAGGGGACCGATCGCCGTCGTGTACGGCGACCTCGACAATTTCAAGGCATTCAACGACCACTACGGATTCATGCGGGGCGATACGGTTATCAAGTTCACTGCCAAGGTCATGGTTGAGGCGGCCGCAGCGTGTGGTGGCGAGGACGCGTTCGTCGGCCATGTTGGCGGGGATGACTACATCGCCTTGATCGATCCGGAGCATGTAGACGAGTACTGCAGCATGGTGATCCAGGAATTCGACGATGGAATTCTCGATTTCTACGACACAGTCGACGCCGTTCAGGGGTACATCGAAGTCACCGACCGGCGCGGTGAACGCCACGCCTTCCCGATCGTCTCGCTCTCCATGGGCGTGGTGACGAACCAGGAACGTGCCATCGCCTCGGAATGGGAAGCCTCAGCGATCGCTTCAGAGATGAAGGAGTTCGCGAAGCGTCAACCGGGTTCGACCTACTCGGTAGACCGGAGACAGTAGGTCCGACAGCTTCGCTGCCGGGGCTAGTCGGCAATCGGTGTCCCGTCATCCTGCTCATGGTCATACCTCAGGGCTTCTGGCCCGGCACGCCTCAACGGCCACTATCCTTCTGGGTGCCCCCTTCAGGGCAGGGTGAAATCCCCGACCGGCGGTGAAAGTCCGCGAACCCGTTCAAGGGTTGACCCGGTGAAACTCCGGGACCGACGGTGACAGTCCGGATGGGAGAAGGAGGGCGTATGACGCGCCGCGTTGAGGACAATCTGTTCCCTGCGCACCGCGCG
>CAXMQQ010000003.1:0-5371 GCA_964195545.1 uncultured Acidimicrobiia bacterium
ACAAGAGAGGGAAGAGCGCCGAAAGGCAGAGGAGTCCGTTCCTCCAACGTCCTCCTCCTCCCCCTCACCGCCCTCCTCCTCCCCCTCAGGGGGAGGTGCCGAGCGCAGCGAGACGGAGGGGGTCAAGGAACTCCAATCCGATCCGTCTGCTGCAGTTCCTGCCCCCCCGGCCGAAGGATCCTCTTCCTCCCCCTCAGGGGGAGGTGGCAGCGCCGGAGGTGCTGACGGAGGGGGTCAAGCCTCGAGGGGAACACCACCGTCTGACCCCCCTCCCGGCCTAGCGGCCGGACTCCCCCCTGAGGGGGGAGAAGAGAGAGCCGAGACCACGTCCTTCTGGCGCTACGTCGTTCGCGGTTGGAAGGGAAGACGCCGATGAGGCGCGTCGCCGTTCTTGTCACAATGCTCGTGACAGCACTGATTCTCGCCGTTCCCGCGTTCGCCCTCGAAGACGGAATCATCGAGACGTCCGCCTCCATTCCGAACAAAGACGCTACCCACGCTGACTTCAATCGAGTCATCACGAACCTCACCGAGGATCTCATCGACGTCGCCGCGCGCGATCTGCGCATGCCCGAATATCCGATTCTCACGGTCACTTCCATGACCACCGGCACATTCGACGGCGGCATCTGGACGGTCGGGACGCTTGACGCAGGTCAGACGGCATCGATCACCTACACGGGCGATACTGCCGCCACAACAGCCTCTGACGTACTCCCCCAAACCGGGCAGCGAGACAACCTCGCCGCGTTCGCGTTCGCCGGTCTTGCCCTGATCGTTCTCGGAGTCTCCCTGCTCCGGGTCGCGAGAGACTGATCGATTCGTGAACCGCTCGACCTGGGCCGTCCTCCTTGTTGCCGCCGTCGGATGGGGCACCGGCGGTATCGCAGTTCGTGCAGCGTTCGGCGAAGGCATTGGCCCCTGGACGCTGGTCGCTCTCAGAGTTTCGATCGCCGCGCTTCTCGTGATCGCCGTCCTTGCCGTGAAGGGGCTGCGAGTCCCGGATCGCCTCACCATGAAAGTGGGGACCGTGATGGCGATCACGAATCTGCTGATCCCGTACGTTCTCTTCACGTTCGCCTACGACGAGGCGTCGGCCGGATTCGTCGGACTGTTCGCCGCCCTCATTCCCCTCGCCACCGCCATCTACGCCAACTTCATGCTCGACAACGAGCGACTCACCCGGGGAAAGCTCATCGGGCTGTTCATCGGGTTCAGCGGTGTGGCGGCGCTTCTGATCTCCGGGGACTCCGGCCTCGGGGCAGAAGGACGGCCGCTGTTCGCTGCGACTCTCGCTCTGATTTCGGTGGTAGCGATCGGGTACGCCGGGGCATACGCAAAGCGCTACGCCGGGCGATACGACCCGATCGAGATCACCGGACTTCAGTTCACTCTCTCGGCGCTGGTGCTGATCCCGGCGATGCTGATTTTCGAAGGAATCCCCCGTTCACTCACGACTCCCGGCTGGGCACTCATCCTCTACATGGCGGTCGCCTCGACGTTCCTGCCGTTCTACCTCTACTACCGCCTCCTCGAATCGATGCCTGCCACCACTGTGTCCCTGGTCGGCTATCTCGTGCCGCTCGTCTCGCTCATCGGCGGGGTCCTTCTGCTGGGAGAGAGCATCGAGACCGGCATCGTGATCGGAGGTGCGCTGATTCTGACCGGCATGGTGGTCACCGATCGTGCGGGCCGAACCCGAATCCCCGCGGTACCGGATTGAAGACTCCCGTCAGGCCCTCGGACCTGCGAGCATGGAATCTTCATGGACAACACACCGATCCTCTCGGCTAGCAATCTCGGGCACGCCTATGGCTCCATCGTGGCGCTCCATGGTGTCGACTTCGACCTTCCGCCCGGCCGGATCGGGTTGGTCGGAGCCAACGGTGCGGGGAAGACGACCCTCATCAAGATCCTGCTCGGCATCCTTCGTCCCACCACCGGATCTGTGACGGCGCTGGGATTCGATGCGACGAAGGACATGCTCGACGTTCGGTCCCGCATCGGATACATGCCGGAGAGCGACTGCCTGCCGCTCGACGTGACCGCATCGGAGTTCATCGTCTACGCGGCCGGTCTCGCCGGGCTTCCGAGGAATGCCGCCCGACAGAGATCCTCCGACGTTCTGACATTGGTCGGTCTCGAAGAAGAGCGGTTCCGTCCGCTGGGTGGCTTCTCGACCGGCATGAAGCAGAGAACGAAACTCGCCCAGGCCATCGTCCACGATCCGGAACTGGTCTTCCTCGACGAACCGACCGCCGGGCTTGACCCCGAAGGCCGGGAGGAGATGCTCGAACTGATCTCGCGCCTCGGCGGGTTCGGGATCAACGTGCTCGTCTCTTCCCACGTTCTCGGTGACATCGAGCGCACCTGCGATCGGGTGCTGATGCTCGACGGCGGTCGGGTACTGCGATCGGGACCCCTGTCACACCTCGTGGACGCTGACGTCGTATCGGTCGATGTGCTCGGAGACGTCTCGGCCGTTGTCGAACACTTGACGGCGGCGGGCGCGACCGTCGAGACCACCGGCACGCGTCTGCTTGTGTCGTCCTCGGACGACGATCCCTTCCGACTCGTCAGAGATGCTCTCGTCTCAACGGGGAACGGCATGCGGTCCCTGGGTCCGAAAGCGACGACCCTCGAAGATGTGTTCTTGGAGGGGAGCGGAACATGACCGAACGTGGCGTCGTCTTCGATCTCGGCTACACGCCTCACGAGGGAGAGCGCCGCGGACGGCGCGGCGCGATCGCCACCATGTACCGCGATGGTCTGTACCGCGTCTTCGGGATCCATCGACGGGCAAGGAAGAAGATCCTCCCGTGGCTCCTTGTCGTCTTCGCGGTCCTCCCTGCGGTGGCCTTCGTCGGGTTCGCTTTCCTCCTTTCGACATTCGCTCCCGATGCTGAGTCCCCGTTCGGGAGCCATGCCGACTACTTCGGCCTCACCGGTGCAATCGTTCTCCTGTTCGTGGCACTCGCCGCCCCGGAGCTCCTGATTCCCGATCGTCGCGAAGGGGTGTTAGCGATCTACTCCTCCCGCCCGCTCACACCCGACAACTACGTGGGGGCACGCGCAGCCTCGCTCCTTACCGTGATCGCCGGTTTCACGCTCATCCCCCAGGCGCTCATGTACGTCGGGTTCGCGGCTCTGTCTTCGGACGGCTTCTTCAAGGCGCTCGGTGCGAACGCGTCGGAGATCCCGAGGATTTTGGCTGCCACCCTGGTGTTCGGCCTTGCGTATGCACCGTTGGCCCTTCTGGTTTCCACGATCGCCAATCGCAAGGCAGCCGCGACCGGCATCTATCTCGGCATCATGCTCATCGGTTCGGCACTCGCTGCAGCTTTGGTCGAGGCGACGAACCTACCGGGTCGTCGGTATGCAGCCCTCCTATCACTCGCCGAACACCCCGAGTATGTGACGAGCTGGATCTTCGGTGGAACCGGTTCCGGCGATCTCGTGGTGGCGAGCACCGGACTCGATCCCTGGGTCTCGCTGGTGGCGATGCTCGTCATCGCAGTCGGGTCGTCGTTGCTGGTGGCTTGGCGGTATCGGAGGATCATGTGACCTCGAACCCCGCCCTCGTCGAGTCGCCCACCATCGAGATCGATGACGTTTCGAAGTGGTTCGGCCAGAAGGTCGCCGTCTCGAACGTGACCTGTTCGTTCGGACCGGGTGTCACCGGATTGCTCGGCCCCAACGGAGCCGGCAAGACGACGATGCTCCGCATGCTCACCGGGCTGATCCGTCCGTCCCAGGGTGCGATCCGGGTCCTCGGGGTGTGGCCCAGGACGTCGCCATCGGTGTATGCCAACGTCGGCCTCGTTCCGGAAGAAGCCGCGGTGTACCCAACGATGACGGCCCGGGAGTACGTCCGTTATGCCGCGACTCTCTCCGGAGTCTCGGATACGGGTGCGGCGGCGAATCGCGCCATCGACACAGTCGACCTCGACGATGCAGCGGACAGGAAGCTCGCGGGCTTCTCGAAGGGCATGCGCCAGAGGGCGAAGGTCGCTGCGGCCCTTGTCGGTGATCCGCAGATTCTGCTGCTCGACGAGCCGTTGAACGGAACCGATCCGGTCCAGCGTCTCCACCTCATCGATCTGTTCCGCCGCCTCGGAGATGAAGGCCGCACCCTTGTCGTTTCCTCCCACATCCTCGACGAGATCGAGCGCATGTCCGACCGTGTGATCGCCATCGTCGACGGTCGTCTCGCAGCAGCCGGTGACGTCACGGCGATTCGCAGCGCAATGTCCGACATCCCCTACCGGGTCCGAATCGAGACCGATCGGAGTCGCGTACTTGCAGCGAAGCTGCTCGAGGAGTCGTTGGTGCACGGCGTATCGGTCGACGACGGCACGCTCCATGTCGAGACGGATGACCTGGCCGCTCTCGGCGGACGTGTACCGGCCGTGGCCCACGAAGTTGACGCCAGGATCACGATGTTCCAGCCTGAGGACGCTTCGCTCGAGAGCGTGTTCCGCTACCTGGTGAGGAAGCGATGAGATCGCTACGAGCCATCACCGGTGCCACGGTTCGTCAAGTCCTCGGGCTCCGCCGGGCGATAATCTTCGGCCTCGCGGCCCTGGCTCCAGCGCTCGTGTTCCTCCTCACCGCCCAGGCGCTCGTCGACGAAGCGGCACTTGACCGGTTCCTCGGCATGGTCGTCGGTCTGTACTTCCCGCTCCTCGTCCCGATCGTTGCGCTGATCATCTCGGCGTCCGCTCTCGGCGACGAGAGACGCGACGGAACTCTGTCATTCCTGGTCCTTCGACCGATCCCTCGGTCGGTCATCTCAGGATCGAAGTTCCTTGGAGCCGTGCTCGTCGCCTCGGGTCTGAATGCGCTCGGCGGCGCAGCGATCGGGGTCGCATACGGCGTCGAGACGGGGTCGTGGGACGTGGTGGTCCCCCTCGTCGTAGGCGGGATCGTGGCGAGCATCGTCTACGCCTCGCTGTTCGTTCCACTCGGATTCTTCACGGATCGAGCGGTCCTCATCGGCCTCGCGTTCGTGTTCATCTTCGAGAACGGTGTCGTCAGCGCTCTGAGTGGGTTGTCATCTCTCTCGCCGTGGCGAGTCGGGATGTCGGCGTTCTCCGGTCTCGTTCCGGATTCCGTGGCGGCGAAGCTGACGGATATCGGGATCGCCAACCTGTCTGGCCTCGGATCCACGCTGTCGACAACCGTCATCATCACCGCACTCTCGATCGCGGCGACCACGCTCGTCCTGCGCAGGCGCGATCTTGCGTGAGTAACCACATTCTGAGGCTCCGAGGCTCTACGCTCGCAGTGTCATGAGTCGAGTCACGGACCGCTTGAAGCCGGGCAGAATGGGCATCGCCGCCCTGATCGTCTCCGGCGGCATCCTGATCTC
>CAXMQQ010000004.1:0-6474 GCA_964195545.1 uncultured Acidimicrobiia bacterium
TCGACCGTCGGGAGGAGGTGTTTGATGACCTCCAATTTGTCCGACACCTTGGCCCCACCGAGCACGACGACGTACGGGCGTTCTGGCGCACCGAGGAGACGAGCGAACGCCTCGATCTCTCCCTCGAGCAGCCGACCGGCCGCAGAGGGCAAGCGCTCAGCGACCCCAACGTTCGAGGCGTGGGATCGGTGAGCCGTGCCGAAGGCGTCACTGACGAACAGATCGGCGAGGGCGGCAAATCCGTCGGCCACCTCTGGTGCGTTCCTCGACTCCCCTACTTCGAATCTCGTGTTCTCGAGCACGACGACCGAACCGGCCGGGGCCATCTCGATGGTCTCCGCAGCGTCGGCACCGATCACGGCCGGCGCCTGGACGGTGTCGAACCCACCCAACTCACCTAGCCGCTGGGTCACGGGGCTCATGCTGAGCGCCGGATGGGGACCCTTCGGCCGTCCGAGGTGACTGGCAACGATCACCGTCGCTCCTCGAGCGCGAAGCTCGTTGATGGTCGGGAGGCTCGCCCTGATCCTGAAGTCGTCGGCAACCGCCCCCCCGTCGAGCGGGACGTTGAGGTCCGCTCGAACGAGAACACGACTGCCTTCGACATCAAGCGTGTCGAGGGTCGGCAGGGTCACGTCAGCTCAGTTTGCGTACGAGGTCGACGAGTCGGGTCGAGTAGCCCATCTCGTTGTCGTACCAGCCGAACACCTTGACCATGCCATCGTCGGAGACCATGGTCGAGAGGGCATCGAAGACAACCGAGTGCGGGTTACTCACGATGTCGCTCGACACGAGAGGCTCTTCGCTGTACTTGAGGATCCCCTTGAGCGGGCCCTCGCCTGCAGCCTTGAATGCGGCGTTCACCTTCTCGACCGTGACATCGTCGGCGTCGACTGAGACGACGAGGTCGGTGATCGAGCCGTCGACGACCGGCACGCGCAATGCGGTGCCCTTCAGCTTGCCATCCATCTCCGGCATCACCTTTCCGACTGCGCTCGCAGCACCAGTCGACGATGGGATGATGTTGACGGCTGCAGCACGGGCCCTGCGGGGGTCCGAGTGGACGAGGTCGAGAATGCTCTGATCGTTCGTGTAGGCATGAACGGTGGTGAACATGCCCTCTTTCACGTCGAAAGAGTCGTTGAGAACCTTCACCATCGGAGCGAGACAATTTGTCGTGCACGACGCATTCGAGATGATCTTGTGCACCGATGGGTCGAGCCCTTGGTCGTTGACACCGATGACTACCGAGTAGTCGGGATCGCCCATCGGGGCTGACACGATGACCCACTTCGCTCCCGCTTCGAGGTGCTTGGAGGCAGTCTCGTGGGTGCGGAAGACCCCGGTCGACTCGATCACCACGTCGACGCCGAGCTCGCCCCAGGGGAGGTTGGCAGGATCGCGCTCGGCGAAGACCTTGATGCGATCTCCGTCGACTACGAGTTCGTCGCCGTCGAGGACGACCGATCCGGCATAGTTGCCGTGGGCCGAGTCGTAGCGGAGCAGGTGGGCGAGCATCTCCGCATCCGACAGATCGTTGATCGCAACGATGTCGAGACCGAGGACGTCTTGCTTCAAGCGGGACAGCGTTGAAGCGATCGCCGCAGTGTCCGAAAGCTGAGCGCTCGACACCGTTTCTTTGAGATTGGCGAAGATGTCCCCGCCCTTGGATGCACGGAGGAAGTTCCGGCCGATCCGACCGAAACCATTGATAGCTATACGCATGATGACCTTCCTGAGGGATGAGTGCTTATGTCTGGATGAGTCCCCGGAGGACGGCGCCGAGCCGGGTCGGATCGTGGCACGGACGCTCGGCAGTCTCGTCGAGCAAGTCCGCGGTCACGAGGTCCGCACCGTATGTCGCTGCGGCCTCTGCGTCGATTCCCACCACTTCGAGCGGTGGTTCTACGGACACCGGGGAGTCAGACGCGACGATAGCACTGGGTGGGCGTACACCGGTGAGGCGGATCAGAGCATGGAGGTGGTCGACGGCGTCCATCCCGAGCGTCTCGCCGTCCTGGGTGACGGTGTTCGCGACGTAGACGAGTTGGGCGCTCGATCGGTTGATCGCGTCCACGATCCCCGGCACGATCATGGCTGCGATGATCGAGGTGTACAAGCTGCCCGGTCCAAGGATGATCTGGTCGGCCGCTTCGATCGCCTCGATCGCCGACTCGCTCACGGGCGCATCCTCAGGGAGGACACGGATAGCGGTCACGGTGCCTCTGGCGAGGGAGACGTTGACTTGGCCTCGGACCTCCCGGCCACCGATGACCGCGGCAAGTTCGAGATGCCACGGCGAAGCCGGGATCACCGACCCGGTCGCACCGAGGAGTCGCTCGGACGCTCGCAGCGCTCCCTCGAACGACCCCTCGATCTCGGCGAGCGCCGCGATGATGAGATTGCCGAGCGAGTGACCGCGGACGTCCGCTCCTTCGAACCGATACTCGTAGAGCCG
Source organism: uncultured Acidimicrobiia bacterium (assembly GCA_964195545.1). Classification (GTDB taxonomy): domain Bacteria; phylum Actinomycetota; class Acidimicrobiia; order Spongiisociales; family UBA5794; genus JAHEEL01. The sequence goes on from CAXMQQ010000004.1 coordinate 2,459, forward strand.
GCGCCAGACCGAATCGTCGGGTGTCAGAGCGATGAGGGATTTCCGGATGTCTCCTGGCGGTGGGATGTCAAGATCTGGAGCAAGGCGACCTGAGGAGCCGCCGTCATCCGCCACCGTCACGATCGCGTCGATGCGATTCGCGTACGAGCGGATAGCTTCGAGGGCTCGGGCGAGTCCCTTCCCTCCGCCGACCGCCACGACACGAGGACCCGGGTGGATGAAGTCGAGGGCCTCGAGGAGAGCGTTCCCGTCAGTGCTGGTTGGCATGCCCATCCCCCAGCCCGGCGTCGCGGTGGTGCACGGTGACTTGATGGTCGCTGCCGCGGAGGTGGGTCCCGATCGCCTCTGCCAATGCAACCGATCGGTGTCGACCCCCAGTGCAGCCCACGCCGATCGTCAGATAGGCCTTTCCCTCTCGCTCGTATTCCGGGATCACGAAGTCGAGGAGATCAACGACCTTCTCGAGGAACTCCCCTGCCTCGTCATGGGAGAAGACGTAGTCGCTGACTGCAGGGTCAACGCCCGTGAGCGAACGGAGTTCTGGCTGCCAATGCGGATTGGGCAGGAAGCGTGCATCGAAGAGGAGGTCGACGACCCTCGGTACGCCGTGCTTGAACCCGAAAGACGTGACGTCAATCTGCATCCGCCGTTCCGGAAGTCCACGGGCGAAAGCGTTGCGCAGGCGGTCGCCGAGTTCGTGGACGTTGAGATCCGAGGTATCGACGATGAGGTTGGCAAGGCCTCGAATCTCGAGCATGGTCACTCGTTCGAGAGCGATCGCCCGGTCGAGTGTCGGTGCTGCAACCGGATGTGGTCGCCTGGACTCCTCGAACCGACGGATGAGCACGCGATCGCCGGCATCGAGGAACAACACCGTCGTCCGGTAGTCCATCTGGCGAAGCAGCTTGATCGACTCTGAGAGCTCATCCGCCGTGACGCCTCCCCTGGTGTCGACAACCACAGCGACACGGTCACGCGACCTGTTCCCGACATCTGATCGCTCGACGAGTTGGACGATCAGATCGACGGGGAGGTTGTCGACGACGAAGTACTCCAGGTCTTCGAGAACGTCTGCCGTGTGCGATCGCCCCGCTCCCGACATGCCGGTGATGATGACCACATGTGGTTCGGATCGGGCCTCTTCAGCAACTTCATCCATGGAGGGTCTCCCAGAGTGTTACTGCCACACTATCGGGTAGCACCTCGGCGAGTTCCTCTTTCGTTGCCGCTCGGATCTGTTTCACGGAGCCGAACCGCCGGATCAGTTTCTTCTTCCGTGTTGGTCCGATCCCCGTGACGTCATCGAGAATCGAGTCGATCATGCGCTTGCCCCGTAGTTGGCGGTGGTATGTGATCGCGAACCGGTGGGCCTCGTCACGGATCCGTTGAAGGAGATACAGAGACTCGCGGCCCTTCGGAATCTGGACTGTGTCCATCGAATGCGGTACGTAGACTTCCTCGAGTCGCTTGGCGAGGCCCACCGCCGGAATGTCGAGGCCGAGTTCTTCGAGAACGGCGACCGCTCGACCGAGCTGACCCGCTCCTCCATCGACGACGATCAGCGACGGCGGATAGGCGAATCTGCCTCGCTCCTCGACGGGTAGTTCCCGTTCAACCAGGTAGGCGGTCAGCCGCCGCCTGATCACTTCTTCCATCGCAGCGAAGTCGTCCTGTCCCTCAATGGTTCGGATCTTGAACCGCCGGTAGTCGCTCTTCTTGGGCAAGCCGTCTTCGAAGACAACCATCGAGGCGACCGTGTTCGTGCCCTGGATCGTCGAGATGTCGTAGCACTCGATACGGAGCGGTGGTTCCGGAAGAGCTAGGACCCCCTGGAGGTCATTGAGGGCTCGGGCCCTGGCGTTGTGATCGGTGTGTCGTTTCAGACGGTGCCTGCTGAACTCCTGAGCAGCATTCGCAGCAGCAGTCTCCAGGATCCGCCGCTTCGCTCCTCGCTTCGGAACGCGAAGGGACACTGCGCTGCCCCGTTGCTTGTGGAGCCATGCTCGTCTCACTTCGACATCGTCGGGGAGCATCTCGACGAGCACCTGACGGGGTGGTTGTTCATTGCCGTACAGCTCGGTCAGGAGGATTCCGACCAGCGCAGCCGCGTCCACCTCCTCCACACGATCGACGATCGTCGTCTTGCGCCCTGTGACTCGTCCACGCCGCACGTGGAGGACAACGAGCGCGGCCTCCAACTCGTCCTCGGCGATTGCGATGACGTCGAAGTCCTCTGCTCGTTCGGTGACGAGTTCCTGGCGTTCCATCGCCTTGCCGACCGAGGTGAGTTGGTCCCGAACGCGAGCGGCACGCTCGTACTCCCGCGACGCAGCGGCTTCCTCCATGTCGCTCTGGAGTCGCTCCGTGATCTCCGCCGAGTTGCCCCGGAAGAAGGATGTCATCCCTGCGACGAGTTCCTGATACTCCCCCGGTTCGATCTCCCCGACACACGGACCGGCACATTTTTCGATGTGGAAGAGGAGGCACGGCCGCTCGGACGCTTCGTGCCGTCGGAACTTCGCATCTGTGCAGGTCCGGACGGGGAACGTTCTGAGCATCAGGTCGAGCGTCTGACGGATGGCGTACGCCTGCGCGTATGGCCCGAAGTAGCGGACGCCCTTGCGGCGCCTCCCTCGAACGACCATCGCCCGCGGCCACTCCTGGTTCATGGTCAGGGCGAGGTAGGGGAAGCTCTTGTCGTCTTTGAGGCGGATGTTGTAGCGGGGCTGGTGCTCATGGACGAGCGAGTACTCGACCATGATGGCGTCAACCTCGGACGGAGTCACGATCCATTCGACAGAGTCCGCAGCATCGACCATGGCCGCCGTCTTGCCTTCGAGGTCCGCGGCGAAGTAGTTGGCGAGGCGCTTCCTCAGCGACTTTGCCTTCCCCACGTAGAGGACGGCGCCGTGCTGATCTCGAAAGAGGTACACACCGGGACCATCGGGGATCTCAGATGGAGGCGGTCGACGAAGCATGGCCCCCGATGCTATCGGGTGTGGTCGAGATCGGTGGTAGCGCTACGCCGCGGGAGCGTGATGGTGAACGATCGAGTCGAGAGTGTTGCCGGATAGGTAGACGGCCCGCTCTCGGAGTACTCGCAGTTCCCCGTCCGACATCCAACTCGGAGGGGCTGAGTAGACCTCGACCTCCGGAACGACGGACTCGATGTCTACCGACGAGCGAGCCCGGATGTACCCCCACACTTGACCGGTGCCGTACTCATATGCAACGAGATGGTCTGTCATCGGTGGCCTCCGGGAAGGTTCGGGTTCCCCATTTCTATCGGCGTTTCAGGAGCCGAACTTGACCCACCTCCGCCATCTGACTCCGAAGAATCGGGGAATTCCTTCTTGCCCGGCGTATGAGGGTTCTCTCTCGATGGCGGCAGCTCCAAGCGGTGCCTCGATCATCTCCTCGAGGGACCATCCGGCGTGCGCTGCCGAAGTGAGAAGTTCCGCGACCGACCGGTGATACATCACGATGCTTGACGACCCAGCCGGCACATCGGACGATCCCAACTCGAGGTAGCTTCCCCATCGCCAGAAGATGTCGAGATCGGGATCCATGAACGGACCCGAATCCGGAGCGGTGAACACGGGATGATTGAAGATGAGGATGAGCGATCCACCCGAGACCACGATGCGCGCAGCCTCGGCAAAGAAACGTTGGTGATCCTCGATAAGCTCAAGGACAAATAGCGAGATCGCGGTACCGACGGCCCCGCTCCGCAACCACCCCAGGTCGGGAAGTACACCTCTGACAACAGGCGCAGTCTTCATCGCCCGTGTGAGGAGAGACTGGGAAGCATCAGCACCGAAGGCCCTCCTTTGTGGACCAAGCCTCCGCAGCCACTGGCCCTCGCCACACCCCAACTCCACAACCGGGTCCACCGTACCGTTCAAGAGCCGATCGAACATCGGCCCGACGTCTTCGCAATAGACGGGGTCCTCGGCTACTTCTCGAAGCCACCAGTCGGACACTTCATCCCAATTCCCTATCGGCGGAGAAGTAGC
>CAXMQQ010000005.1:0-65044 GCA_964195545.1 uncultured Acidimicrobiia bacterium
CGGTGAGGACATCGACTACGACGGTGTCACCGGACCCGGCACGTATAGCGCCGGCGGGGTCAACGTCATCGTTCAGTCATTCACCCCGTTCAATGACGACGGCACCATCGGTACGGCAGTCATTCTCGATCCGAAAGTTGCGCTGACGGTACTCGAGCAGATCGCCATCCAGGCCGAGTGCGAAACTCCGAACCCGGCAGGGACGGATCCCGCATCACCGAAGTGTGAGTGGTAGGCGATAGTCAGTCCGAAGACAACGAGTAACACAGAAGAGGCGGCAGCGGGACCACCCGCTGCCGCCTCTCTCTATGAGAAGCGCCTCGTAGCTACTCCGGCGTTCCGCTACCTCTCGCCGACCCAACACTCACACCACCAACGCCCGCGTGCAGTTCCCTTTTCCAAGATCCTCGATAATCGATTATGCTGCCCGAGTCGCTCTCGTCGAGGCTCAAATCCACCTCGGGAGACGCAGCCACAAGCAAAGGAGAACTCATGTCCCGCCTCGAAGCGCTGCCCCTCGAAGAGGTTCCCGGCATGGAGGAGATCGCAGAACGGTACGAACGGGTCTTCGGCTTCGTTCCCAACGGTGTGCGCATCATGGCTCGGCGGCCAGCGATCGTTGAGGGATTTCTCCACCTGCGCGGCGCCGTCTTCGATCCGGCGACGAGCGAGGTACCGCCCGAGCTGAAGGGCCTGATCGGGCATATCGCCAGCAAGACCGCAGGCTGCCGGTACTGCCAGGCCCACGCGATCTACGGTGCGGACCGCGCCGGAACGGACCGGGCTCGTCTCGACGAACTGTGGGAGTTCGAGACCAGCGATCTCTTCGACGAGTCCGAACGGGTCGCGTTGCGCTTCGCCGTCTCGGCTGCCGCCTCACCAAGCGGGGTCACCGACGAAGACTTCGTGCGACTGAACGAGTACTGGGACGACGGACAGATCGTCGAGATCCTCGCCGTCGTCGCGCTCTACGGATTCCTCAACCGGTGGAACGACTCACTCGCCACCACCCTCGAAGAGCCGTCCCAGACGGTCACCGAAGAGGTCCTCGGTTCGAAGGGCTGGGAAGTCGGCAAGCATCGTCGCAATGAGGCGGCGGACGTTGACTGAAGCATCCTCCCCCACCGCGACCGTGGTGGTCGACGGAGCGCCGAACTTCCGCGATGTCGGCGGGTACGAGACGGCCGATGGTCGCCGCGTCCGCTACGGCAAGCTGTTCCGCTCAGGGATGCTGGTCGGCGTCTCCGACGATGGCGTCGCAACACTTGACGCCCTCGGAATCCGAACGGTCGTCGATCTGCGAACCCAGGTCGAGGTCGATGCGCTCGGGCCCGATCGCCTGCCGGAAGGCACGCGCGTCGTACAGATCCGGATCCCCAGCGCCGGGGCCGACCCGATGGTCGTCGAGGCACTCAAGACCGGCCACTTCCCCTACCTCCCCGATCTCGTGTCTGCAAACCGGGCCTACATCACCGATGACGCCGTCCAGTTCGGCGACCTCTTCGCGCTGCTCACCGACTCGGCCAACCTCCCCGTCATCATCCATTGCCTCGGGGGGAAGGACCGGACCGGCGTGAGCATCGCTCTGCTGCTCACGATCCTCGGCGTCCCATGGCCGATCGTGCGACAGGACTACCTCCTCTCAAACGTCTACTTCGCGAACTCGGCCGGTGACCAACCAGACTCCCTGAACCGGGTCATGGAGCGAAGCCTCGGTCATGCCCCCGACTTCGGTGACGAGGAGTCAAGGAGGGAATTCTTTGTGCTTCGTCCCGAGTACATCGACGTCGTGCTCGACGAGACCACGAAGAACGGGCGTACCTTTGACGAGTTCGTCCGGGACGAACTGAGACTCTCGGCCGCAAACGTGGAACGACTCCGCGCGGATTTTCTGGAGTGAACGATGAATCGGACACGAAGACGTGTATGACAAACAGAACAACCGATCGGGGAGATTGACGAGATGACCTACGTCTATGCATTCGACCACCAGCACGAGGGCTCGTTCGACGAGACCAAGGCACTCGTCGGCGGCAAAGGGGCGAACCTCGCGGTGATGACGAGCGAGTTGGGTCTTCCGGTCCCCCCCGGGTTCACGATTTCAACAGAGGCGTGCCGGTTGTACCTCGCCGAGGGCTGGCCGCCCGGCCTCGACACCGAACTGCGCGACCACATCGGTCGTGTCGAGGCGGCCGTCGGACGGCGATTCGGAGATCCCTCTAATCCGCTGCTCGTCAGCGTCCGCTCCGGAGCATCGGTCTCGATGCCGGGCATGATGGACACGATCCTCAACCTCGGTATCAACGACGCCACCGAGCAAGGACTGGTCACGGTCTCAGGGGATCCTGAGTTCGTTGCGGCGTGTCGCGGCCGCTTCGTCTCGACGTACCGCGAGGTCGTCGGTGTCGCCGAGGTTCCGGTGGACCCCTTCGACCAGCTTCGTGGGGCAGTCGAGGCGGTCTTCCGCTCCTGGAATGGCGATCGTGCCCGTGCCTACCGCACCCACGAGAGGATTCCCGATGACCTCGGCACCGGGGTCACGGTCCAGGCGATGGTGTTCGGCAACAGCGGTCCGAACTCGGCGACGGGAGTCGTGTTCACTCGCAACCCCGCAACCGGCGAACGGGTCCTCTACGGGGACGTCCTCTTCAACGCACAGGGCGAAGACGTCGTGGCAGGAACTCACGCAACACAACCCATCGCCTACCTCGACGAACGGGAACCGGTGATCGCAGAGGAACTCAAACGTTATGCCGACCACCTCGAACGTCACTACGTGGACGTGTGCGACATCGAGTTCACGATCGAAGCAGGTCGGCTGTGGATGCTGCAGACGCGGATCGGCAAACGCTGCCCGGAGGCGGCCCTCCGTATCGCCAAGGAGATGGCCGAGGATCCCGACTTCCCACTCTCGCGTCGCGAAGCCGTGATCCGAGTCGCGGATCATCTCGCGTCGCCTCCCACCGCGGCTACGAAGCGCTCGGCGGAGGCGGCGCCCATCGTCACGGGTCTCGGTGCTTCCCCAGGGCTCGTCGCCGGAGAGATCGTAACAACACCCAATGCCGCCGTGGAAGCCGTCGCGAAGGGCAGGTCGGTCATTCTCGTCCGCAGGGAGACCTCCCCCGACGACGTTCATGGCATGGCGGCCGCCGCGGGCATCCTCACGGCGACCGGGGGCCTCGCCTCCCACGCCGCCGTCGTCGCCCGGGGTTGGGGAATCCCGGCGGTAGTGGGCGCCGCAGCGATGGAGATCGGAGAAGCGACGGTGGCGATCGGCGACCACGTTCTCGTCGTTGGCGATGCCTTGACCATCGACGGCGGCACGGGCGAAGTCTTCCTCGGTGAGATCGTCGGAGAAGCAGTCGTCGTGCCCGAAGCCGAGCAGCTTCTCTCCTGGGCGGACGAGTTGGGGATCGAAATCGTCCCGATCGATGAGCAGGAGACAGAACCGACGGACGCCAACGACACCGGGAACAGTGGAGGTCAAACCATGTGCAGTAGCTCCGCAACCGTCGAGGCGATGGTGCGCCTCCTCGGCATCAAAGGATTCGCGACTTCAGACGCGGCCGCGGCCGCTCTCCTGACGACGGAGGAGGACGCCACCGGGATCCTCCATCAGATGGCTGCAGACGGCCTGGTCACGACGATGGGTGCCATGTTCAGCCTCACCGACGACGGAAAGGCGGTCGCGGGAGAGCTCCTCGCCGTAGACCAGGAAGCATGGGGTGCGGACGATGCCCTGGCGGCGCTCGATAGCTTCCTCGCTCTGGACGGCCGCATCAAACAAATCGTTACGGACTGGCAGATGCGAGAAGTCGACGGCCTCCCAGTGCTCAACGACCATGCCGACTCGGACTACGACGCAGCGGTCCTCACGGACCTCGAAGCGCTCCACGTCGACGCGGACGCGTGGCTCAATCGACTGCGTGGAGAGCTACCTCGGCTGGGCGCATACGCCGCGAGACTCGGTCGGGCGGCGGGATTCATAGCCGAGGGCGACTACGCCTACATCGCTTCCCCCCGACTGGACAGCTACCACAACGTCTGGTTCGAACTCCACGAGGATCTCATTCTGCTCGCCGGTCGCACGCGGGAGGACGAGGTCGCGTCGGGCCGCGCCTGAGTTCCGGAGAGCGTTCACGCTGATAGCGATAGCCTGATCACATGGCCACAGCGGTACTCCTCGGAACACTCGACACGAAGGGAGGCGAGTATGCCTTCCTCCGAGATCGCGTAATCGAAGCCGGCTGCGATGTCGTGATGATCAACGCCGGCGTGCTCGGTGACCCCGAGTACCCGGTTGCCTTCGGTCGGACCGACGTCGCTCATGAGGCAGGGGCCGACATCGAGACCCTCGTGGCAGCCGGAGACCGCGGCGCCGCCGTCACGGCTATGGCCGAAGGGGCGACCGCTCTTGTCCTTCGCCTGTGTGAGGAAGGCCGGATCCACGGCGTCCTCGGTATCGGCGGTTCCGGCGGTTCCTCGATCATCAGCCAGGCCATGCGGAAACTCCCGATCGGCTTCCCCAAACTCCTCGTGTCAACGATGGGTGCGGGCGACGTAAGGGCCTTCGTCGGCACGTCGGACATCGCCATGATGTACTCGGTGGTCGACATCGCCGGTATCAACGCGGTCTCGTCGAGCATCCTCAGCAACGCCGCCGCGGGCCTGGCAGGCATGGCCAAAGCCTTCGAGGTCCGTGATCCGTCCGTCGACGGCCGTCCGCTCATCGGTGCGACGATGTATGGAACCACCACGCCGTGCGTCAATGCCGCCCGTGCCGTGCTGCAGGAGTTGGGATACGAAGTCCTGGTCTTCCACGCGACCGGGACCGGCGGTCGTTCGATGGAAGCCCTCATGAAGAGCGGTTACATCACTGCGGCACTCGACATTACGACCACCGAACTCGCCGACGACATCGCTGGCGGAACGCTCACGGCCGGTCCTGATCGTCTGGAGGCGGCCGGCGATCTCGGTCTTCCGCAGGTGGTCTCGATCGGCGCAACCGACCAGATCACGTTCACTCCCCCGAGTGCCGTGCCCACCGAATACTGGGACCGCAACTGCTACGCCCACAACCCCAGCATCACGCTCGTGCGCACCAACGCAGAGGAGAGCGTCGAATTGGGTCGTATGCTCGCCGAGAAGCTCAACCGGGCCACCGGACCGGTCTCGCTCTTCGTTCCACTCCGCGGCGCCTCGTCCTATGCAGTCGCCGGTGCCGTCTTCCACGACCCGATCGCCGATGAAGCCCTGGTCTCGAGCCTCCGCACGCATCTCGACTCGACGGTGGAGTTGATCGAGATGGACACCGACATCAACGATCCCATCTTCGCGGAAGCCATGGCGCGTCGCCTCGATCAGCACTACCGGACATGGTCGAAGGCTCGCTCCAACTCGGCCGACGTCGGGCAGTCCACGTCACCAGCGTCTCCACCGACTGGGTAGCCGCCGGACGTTAGGTCCGCGAAATGGTTCCTTCCCACGTGTCGACCCGCTCGCCCTTCATGGCTTCCTCGTCGAACCAGAAACTCGTGACAGCCTTCGTCTCGGTGTAGAACATGACTCCATCGCGTCCCATGACGTGGAGGTCACCGAAGAAGCTGTTCTTGTGCCCGCTGAACGGGAACACCGAGATGGGAACCGGGATGCCAACGTTGACGCCGACCATGCCGGCGTCGATGCGGCGAGCGAACTCACGTGCGTAGTAGCCGCTCTGGGTGAAGATCGAAGCACCGTTGGCAAACTCGCTGGAGTTGATGAGTTCGACGCCCTCATTGAAGTCGGCGACCCTCTTCACATACAAGACGGGGCCGAACACCTCTTCATTGCCGCACGACATCTCCGGCTTGACGTGGTCGAACACGGTCGGGCCCATGAAGAAGCCGCCTTCATGGCCTTCGACCTCGACTGTCCGCCCGTCGAGCACGGCCACGGCACCCTCGTCGATCGACTTGTCGAGCCAACCGTTGACAAACGCGAAGTGCTCGGCATTGACGAGTGGGCCCATCTCGGTCGACTCATCGTACGCGGGGCCGATCTTGAGGTCCTTCGCGAGTTCAGTGATCGTTGCGACGAGTTCATCTGCGATCGATTCCTCGACGGCGATGGCGGGGAGCGACATGCAGCGCTCGCCGGCGCATCCGAACGCCGAGTTGATGATCCGCTGTGCGGTTGCTCGAATCGGAGCGTCGGCGAGCACGAGCGCATGGTTCTTTGCCTCGGTGAGTGCCTGCACCCGCTTGCCGTTCGCCGAAGCAGTGGAGTAGATGTGCTTACCAACGGCCGTGGATCCGACGAAGCTCACGCCTTTGACCTTCGGATGCACGAGCAGTCGTTCGGCCTCGTGTCGGGAGCAGGTCACCAGATTGAAGACACCGGGCGGCAACCCGGCCTCTTCCAGCAGTTCGGCCATCCGCATCGCCGTTTGCGGCACATACGAGGCAGCCTTGAGAACGAAGGTGTTGCCGGTCGTGACGGCAAGCGGCATCATCCATCCCATCGGGATCATTGCCGGGAAGTTCCAGGGCACGATCCCGGCGAAGACGCCCAGCGGCTCACGGAACGTTACCGTGTCGAAGCCGGTGGCAACATTCATGAGGGAGTCACCCATCATCGTGACCGGCGCCGCACACGCGAGTTCGACAACCTCGATCGCCTTCAGCACATCGCCTCGAGCCTCGGTGTAGCTCTTCCCCATCTCGGTTGCGAGCAGCATTGACAGGTCGTGCAGATTGTCTTCGAGCAGGCCCTTGAGACGGAACATCACCTGAACGCGCTTGGTGATCGGAGTGTCGCGCCACCCGGGGAACGCTGCGGCTGCAGCCTCGACCGCTGCATCGACTTCCTCCGCCGTGCAGCGGGGGGCTTCGGCCATCACTTCGCCGGTGCTGCTGTTGGTGATCTCGTAGTAGACACCGCTCTCGGTGTCCTTCCACTCACCTGCTACCAGATACTTCAGACGTTTCGGCATGAACCCACTCCTCCTCGACGGCAGACTCGGATGGTCTCAGTAGAATAATCGACTATCGACAATATCTTGATTTGGTCGTCGCGTCGAGTGCCCCCTCTTCGCTCCGTGCACAGGTGCGTCCGATCCCGCGACTGAGCGCCGCCGGCGTTGTGTGATCATAGAAACATGACGAGGACCATTGGCATCACATGACTGAGACCACTTCGACCGCAGACCTCGATCAGGGTGAGAGCGGTGAGTTCCAGACCGGACGAGTCGTCTCCCTTGCCGGCGGCCATGCCGTACACGACACCTTCACCGCGTTTCTCGCCCCGCTCCTGCCGACGTTCGTCCAGAAGTTCTCTCTGACCAACACAGCCGCCGGTCTTCTCGCTGCATTCCTCCATGCCCCCTCGCTCCTCCAACCGGTGATCGGGCACCTTGCCGATCGGACCACGCTTCGATGGATCGTCGTGCTCGGCCCCGGAGTCACGGCAACGGCGATGAGCTTCCTCGGTTGGGCGCCCACCTATGCGGCGCTCGCCCTTCTCCTCCTTGCAGCCGGATTGAGCGTGGCAGCCTTCCATGCCACGGCGCCGGTCGCCGTCGGATACCTGTCCGGGAATCGACTCGGGCGCGGCATGGGCTTCTGGATGGTCGCGGGCGAATTGGGCCGCACACTTGGGCCGCTCGTCATCGTCAGCGCACTCGCCGTGATGTCCCTGCGGCAGATCGCCTTCCTGTCTATCGCCGGCATCGCGACATCCGTGATCTTCTACTTCCGCCTCAGAGACGTACCGCTCCAGACTCACGACCACGGCGACCAGGTGCCCTGGAGGACCGCCCTTCGGGGAATGCGGAGCTTCATGCTGGTGCTCGGCGGACTCACTGCCATGCGGAGCATGATGATGTTGTCAACCACCGTGTTCCTGCCGCTGTATCTCACGGAGAGCGGATCGAGTATCTGGTTGGCCGGAGCTGCTCTGTCGATTGTCGAAGCCGCGGGAATTGCCGGGGCATTCGCTGGAGGCTGGATCAGCGACCAGGTCGGCCGACGGGCGGTGCTCATCTTCGGTCAGGTCACGGCCCCCGCCGCCCTCTGCCTCTTTCTTGTCGCGGATGGCTGGCTGCGAATCGCTGCGCTGCCTTTGATCGGCTTCTCACTGCTCGCCGTTCCGCCGGTCATCATGGCCCTGGTTCAAGAGCAGGCGCCGAGGAGCCGGGCGCTTGCAAACGGCTTCTACCTCTCGATGTCGATGGGGATCCGTTCGATCGCTGCCATCGGTTACGGCGCCTTCGCGGACCATTTCGGCCTGGAGACAGCGATGGTCATGGGAGCCATCTCCATGTTCGGCGGCCTCCCCCTCATCTGGCTCCTCCTACGCCCCCTCGGTGCTCTGCGAACCCTGGGCTCGTAGATGCGTATAGGTGTCTTGGGGGCCCACAGTTCCAGAGGTGCCCCCCATTCCGTGGGCCGGGAGAGCACTCAATCGCACCTGCGAACCCAGGGTTCGCAGAGCACGCGCGGGTGGGGCGGTAGGCAACGGGCCCGGTGATCAGAGGGCCTCGAACCCTTCGGCTCGTGCCGCGTCGGCCTGACGTTGTTCCCTCGTGACGAAACCCGTCGCGACGCCGTCGGCACGGGGGCCCATAACGGTCGCGAAGTGAATCTCATCAACTGAACCGAGTGTGGGGTCAGCAAGGATGCGGCGTGCATCCACGTCTAGCGCGACGACATCGAGGAACAACTCGGCCATTCATTCCCAATGGGAGATCACATTCGCGTGACCAACGGCACACCCTCGATACTCGGTGTGCGGCGTTGCCCGAGTATTTCGGGCCCATCAGTAGGTTGCACTCGACATGGAACCCACCGAAACGACCGTGCCCGTCTGCTATCGCCACCCGGACCGCATCACCGGCCTGTCGTGCAGTCGCTGTGGGAAACCGATCTGTGTCGAGTGCAGCCACGACAGCTCGGTGGGCCAACTCTGCCCGGAGTGTGCAGCCCCGACCGGGCGGCACCAGGTGATCCAGGGTCGGCAGATCTACGGAAAGCCATCCTTCCAAACGGCGCCGGTCACGTTCTCGATCATGGCCGTCACGGTCGCTGTCTACGTCCTCGGGATGCTCTCGCCCGGCCTCGACGAGCTCCTGTTCCAGAATCTCGCACAGGCGAACTGGCTCGTAGCCGCCGGTGATTGGTGGCGCATCTTCACCGCCGCCCTCCTCCACGGATCGCTGATGCACATCGGATTCAACATGTATGCGCTGTATCTCTTCGGGCCGCGTATGGAGCAACAGGTCGGATCCCCATCGTTCGCTGCGCTATACGTCGCCGCTGCAGGTGCCGGCGGTCTGACCTCGTACATGCTCGGTTCGATCGAGCAGGTCAGCATTGGGGCATCCGGTGCGGTATTCGGCTTGTTCGGCGCTTGGATCTTCGTCGCATGGAAGATGCGCCACACTCCGGGCGGCCGATCGATGTTCACTCAGTTGTTCGTGTTGCTCGCGATCAACGTCGTCATCAGTTTCACTCCGGGGATCGATGGTTTCGCCCATCTCGGAGGGTTCGTCGCCGGCATCGTCATCGCCGCCCTTTGGTCGGTCCTTGCCGTCGGCAAGCCGAACGCGGTAGGGATCAGAACGTCAATAGCAATGGCCCTGATCGCCCTAGAACTGCTCACGGTCCTGCTGGTGTAGAGAGCCGATAGCTGACTGCTGTTCGCTGGGCTCAGCGGAGTCCCTGCTCAGCGATGAACTCGTCGAGAACGTCGTCGAGATCCGGCTTGCCGATCTCCTGGAGGTCGTAGAACACCCTCGTGCTGGGCTTCTCGATGTCCACGATGCGCCGGAGGTCGATCGGCGTGCCGATGACGACCGCATCGCAGTCGGTGGCGTTGATCGTTGCCTCCAGATCCCGCAACTGCTCCTCGCCGTACCCCATGGCCGGCAGGATCGTTCCGATATTCGGATAGGTCTCGAAGGTCTCCTTCAGCTTGCCCACGAGGAACGGACGTGGATCGACGAACTCGGTGGCTCCGTACTTGGTAGCTGCCACAACGCCGGCACCGATCTTCATCCCTCCGTGCGTCAGCGTCGGACCATCTTCAACGGCCAGGACGCGGCTGCCCTTGACCACCGACGGATCCTCGAGACGCAGCGTCGAGGCGGCGTCGATGACTGTGGCATCTGGATTCACCGCCGCGATGCTGCCACGAACGGTCTCGATGCCTGCCAGATCTGCAGAGTCCATCTTGTTGATGACGACGACGTCGGCCATGCGCAGGCTCACTTCACCGGGGTAGTAGTTCAGTTCGTGACCGGGTCGGTGCGGATCGACGACGGTGAAAGCGAGATCGGCTTCGTAGAACGAGAAGTCGTTGTTGCCTCCGTCCCAGACGATCACGTCGCAGCCGTCTGGATCGTTCTCTGCCGCCCGGACGATCGCTTCGTAGTCCACGCCGGCGTAGATGACGTTCCCGCGCACGATGTGGGGCTCGTACTCCTCCATCTCCTCGATGGTGCAGTCGTGCTTCTCCAGATCGGCGATCTCGGCGAAGCGCTGGACCTTCTGCGCCACCAGGTCGCCGTACGGCATGGGGTGGCGGATGGCGACGACCTTGAGGCCCTTGGCCATCAAGGTCTCCACGATCTTGCGGGAGGTCTGCGACTTGCCCGACCCGGTTCGGACCGCACACACGGAGATCACCGGCTTGGTGCTCTTCACCTGGGTGTCATTGGGTCCGAGCAGATTGAAGGACGCTCCGGCGGATTGAACGATCGCTGCCACACCCATCACGTGCTTGTAGGGAATGTCGCTGTAGGCAAAGGCACACTCGTCAACATCGAGTTCGTCGATGAGTCGAGGAAGCTCCTCCTCCGCGAAGACAGGGATTCCTTCCGGGTACAGGGGACCTGCCAGTTCGGCCGGGTAGGTACGGTCATCGATGCCGGGAATCTGCTCGGCGGTGAACGCGACGACCTCTACTGATTCGTCGTTGCGATAGCGGGTGTTGAAGTTGTGAAAGTCACGGCCCGCAGCCCCCATGATGATCAAGCGTCGTTTGCTCATCTGGCTCTCTCCAGTCGTTGGCTCGCTGCGCCCGAATGGGAAGGTCGAAGGCCGGGCGGTACCCTCTGCGCCACTGGACGCTGGTCCCGATCGGGTTGGATTCCGAGGTCTCCGTTCCCGCGACGGCACCGCTCAGTTCAGTTGCAAAAGGTATGCTACCTATCGGTTGATAGACGGCGCCAATCAGGAGTGTCCCTCATACCCAGGGCGTTCCTCCACCCGTTCACCTCACCCCGCAAGGAAGAGTTCATCAAGATCGCGAGCGGTCGAGATGCCGTCGTGCTCGACGACCAAGGCAATGAGTACATCGACGGCATGGCTTCGCTGTGGTACTGCAACGTGGGTCACGGGCGTGAAGACGTTGCGGAGGCGATCGGCACGCAAGCCAGGACCCTCGCCGCATACAACACCGTCGATCCGTTCACGAACGAACCGACCGAAGCGGCGGCGGCCAAGATCGCGGATCTCTCTCCCTTCGACGACGCTCGTGTCTTCTTCGGTTCATCAGGGTCTGAGGGCGTGGATACAGCGATGAAGATCGCGCGGATCGCCCATCGCGAGGCGGGACATCCCGAGAAGCAGATCATCGTCAGCCGTGAGCGCGGCTATCACGGCGCGAACTACGGAGGCACGTCGATCCAGGGCATCGCCCCGATCCGCGAGGGCTTTGGACAGTTGGTTCCCGGCATCATCATCCGCCCGATTCCGCCGAGCCGTCTCACCCTCTGTCCGCCACTCGTCATCACCGACGAGCAGATCGACCAGATCGTCGAAGCGATCGGATCCGTTTTGCGCTATTGAGCGGCACCAACGAAACTCGGTGGGAGTCGATCCGACCGAGAAACGACCTCTTCCAGGAGGATGACGATGATCATCGGAGCACCCAAGGAGATCAAGAACGCTGAACGAAGGGTTGGGCTCACTCCATCGAGTGTGCGAGAACTCATCGCTCACGGCCACGAGGTCATCGTCGAGACATCTGCCGGCGCGGGGATCGGTGCGTCGACCGAAGACTACGTTGCCGTCGGGGCCCGGATCGGGACTGTCGACGACGTGTGGAACCAGAGCGAACTCGTCGTCAAGGTCAAAGAACCGCAGGCCGTTGAGCGTGCGCGTTTGCGACCCGATCAGACGCTGTTCACCTACTTGCATCTCGCACCCGATCCTGATCAAACAAGCGAACTCGTCAAGAGCGGCGCCACGTGCATCGCGTACGAGACCGTTACGGACGACCAGGGTGGACTTCCGTTGCTGGCGCCCATGTCTCAGGTGGCCGGACGGATGTCTGTGCAAGCCGGCGCACATTGCCTGGAGGCCCCCAACGGCGGAGCGGGCCTGCTACTCGGCGGCGTCCCTGGAGTGCATTCGGCCAAGGTCGTCGTGATCGGTGGAGGCGTGGTCGGTGAACACGCCATCGAGATGGCCGTTGGCCTCGGTGCTTTCGTCACCGTGCTCGATCGGGACATCAACGCTCTCGAGCGTATCGCACGCCGGTTCGGCACGCTGGTAGAGACTGTCTACTCCACTACGGCGTCGCTCGAGGAATTGGTGCTCGACGCAGATCTCGTGATCGGCGCCGTACTCGTGAAGGGCGACAGGGCCCCCCGACTCGTCACCGCCGACATGGTGAAGCGGATGCGGCCGGGCTCGGTGCTTGTGGACGTAGCGATCGATCAGGGCGGATGCTTCGAAACCTCGAGAGCCACCACACACGAGAACCCGACCTACGTGGTGGACGACGTCGTCCACTACTGCGTTGCCAACATGCCGGGCGCAGTCCCCAAGACATCGACGTACGCGCTCAACAATGCCACCCTTCCGTTCACACTCGCCCTTGCAGACAAGGGTGTGAAGCAGGCGTTGCTCGACAATCCTCACTTCCTCGGCGGCCTCAACGTGTGCTGCGGAGCGGTCACGGAAGAGCACGTCGCAACGGCGCTGGGTTACGACTACGTCGATCCGGCGGAAGCACTCGCGGCGAAGTAGGTCGCCAGATCGCCGAGCCTGCGAGCGCGCCTACTCGGCGTCCCTGTAGGTCGGCAAGCCTTCGAGAGCGAATGCTTCCGCGGCGATCCCCTCGATTCGACGTGGATCGACCAAGATTGCCCGGAGCATGAAGTCGGCAGTCCGAGTTGGCCGCTGTGCCGGCAGCTCCTCCCCGAGAGAGCGCTCCCGGATCGTCTCCAACATCAGACCGGAGATGACCTGGCGGGCGAATCCAACGTCGATCTCGATCAACTCGCCGACCTCGATGCCCTGCCGAACGATGGCTGCAACTGCGACGTACAGTCTCCCGGCAGTCCGCTCCCACGGTTCGAACTCCTCGTCCAGCAGCACGTCGCCGTTGAAGATGCTCCTCAGGTCGTATGGGGAGTCCATCAAGTAGCGGAAGTCCTCAACGAGGAACCGGTAGAGCCGCGCGGCGGGACTCCCCGCTTTGCGGGCCAAGAAGTCAGCTACTTCGGCCGAGTCATCGAGGGAGTAACTGAGTAGTTCCTGGAAGATCGCCTGCTTGTTCGGAAAGTGATGGAACAACGAAGGCTGGCGGATACCAACGGCCGTTGCGATGTCACGAGTAGAACTGCCGTAATAGCCACGAGCAGCAAACAGATGGGATGCCTCTCGCAAGATCCGCTCGCGCGTCGTGATCATCTCATCGCTCGCCGGAGTCCGGTTGCCAGCCACCGCGTCAGCCTACCGCCCGATAGGGTCGTGGTTCGAGGTGGATGAGTACGAGAGCCAGCGAGTGAGACAGGGTGAGCGCCTGCGAGCACACGAGGGGTAGTAGCTTGGCCTCGTGATTGTGGCCATCACCCGTCCAACGGGCACCGAACTTTGTGACTGCGAGCTGACACACGTCGACCGGGTCCCGATCGACGTAGATCGAGCCCGGGCACAGCACAGCGGCTACCTGGGTGTGTTGCGCTCGCTAGGGGTGAAGGTCGTTGAACTTCCCCGACTCCCGGGTCACCCGGATGCCGTCTTCGTGGAAGACACGGCGCTGGTCCTACCCGAGGCTGCCGTGTTGTTGCGGCCCGGTGTCGAGTCACGACGGGGTGAGGTGCCGTCCATGGCGACAGCACTCGCCGACTATCGAGAGCTTCGCGAGATGGAGGCACCGGCAACGCTTGACGGAGGTGACGTCATCGTCCTCGGAAAGCGCCTGCTCGTGGGACAGACGACCCGATCGAACCCTGCCGGGATAGCCGCACTGGCCGACCTGTTGTCACCGTTCGGCTACACGGTTGAGTCAGTCCCGGTCTACGGAGTGCTGCACCTGAAATCGGTTGCCACCGTCGTCGACGACGAGACGTTGATCGTCTTCTCGCCCTCCGTCGATCTGACCCCTCTCGGAGCCAGACTGCTCCAGGCTCATCCCGACGAACCGCAGGGAGCCAATGTCGTGCGCGTGGGGGGCACACTGTTGGTGGATGCCTCGGCGCCTCGGACCATGGCCATGCTGAGTGCCTTCGTCGACAACGTCGTGGAGGTACAGGTTGACGAGTTCGCCAAGGCCGAAGGCGCCATCAGCTGCAAAGGCGTCATATTCGAGGCGTGAGTTCTCGACCACCTGAGATGTCGGTCACCAGCATGGGGGTCGAATGGTGCCGGCAGCCGCCATCATCGTGACTCCCGCTCCCAGAACCCCTGCTGGCTACGGGAGCTCCCCGGGTCCCCCCGGCGACAAGGTCGGGGACCCGGTTGTCAGTCGCGAAGCGTTCATTCCCACTCGTACTCCGGTAACTCAGTTCTGGGGGGCGAACACGTGCTCCGCGATCTTCCACTCGTCTCCCACCTTCACGATCCGAAATACCGACACGACATCCGCGTCGCCATCCGGGTACGCGACAGCGACAGGAGATGTCATGAGACCACCCTCCATGGTGACCAACATGCTGAAGTCACTTCCGACGGCGTAGTACGGCCCGTCGTAGTCGTTGTGCCATTCCCATCCCTCCAGAGTTGGGAGGAAGTTCGAGCGCAGATACTCCAGGTCGTAAACGACAGCATCGGCGCCGGTCACGATCTCGTGAAAGCGGTACGAGCCGGTCACCATTCCCTCTATCGCATCGGCGTCGTACTCGTTCCACGCCGTGTAGTAATCCTCCATGAGTTGCTGGACTTCCGGTGGCGCCGCGGTCGGGCTGTTGGGACGCGTCGCCAGAGTCATCCAGGCGATGAGTCCTACGAGTGCGATCGCCATGACGACGATTACGACGATCGGCCACCGGCTCCGCTGCCCCGTCTTCTCGGTCGTTTGGGTTTCGGTATCGGCTCTGTCGATCGTTTCCATGATCGTCACCTTCCCTTGATCGGAATCGATCTCCTGTTCGTTCTCTGCCCGCTTCGATGAGCGGTGGACCAGCCATACGGTCAGGCCGGCGGCGACGGCAGCCACGACCGCTGCGATGAGCCAGACAGCGATCGTGCTCCCACCGGCGTCAACGGCTTCCGCGGCCCCGGCGTCTGCCTCGCCCGCAAGGCGAGGGGCAAGCTTCAGAACGGATGCAAGGCCTCCGAGGCCGACGAGCGTCGCAGCAAAAGCCCCGGCCGCTGCCCATGCAGGCTTGAAGCTCCGCTTCGAGTGGAGCGGCTGAAGCCCTCCTTCGCCAACCCTGGTTCGGGCGAAGACATCTTCCGCGGAGATTCGCTCAACACCAGCATCGAAGTACTCGCGCAGTTGTGTCTCAGGAAGTGACATCTGCGCTCACCCCCAATGTGTGTCGTATACGGCGCATTCCCCGCTCGGCGTGAGTCCTCACCGACCAACGGGAGATGCCGAGCAGATCGGCCACCTCCCGTTCGCTGTGCTCCATCCCGTGAATCAACACGACCGCCACCCGCTGATTCTTCGACAGGCTGGCCAACGCATTTGTGAGGCCCGGCTCCACCGACGGCGTCTCTGCTGCAGGGAGCGATGGGAATAACACGGTGGGACGCCAGTACCGGCGAGCCTTCGACTGGCCGACCCGGTACAGGTAGCCGGCGGGGTTGCGCTTGCCCTCGAGGGTCTCCCAGTGCTCCCAGGCCCATGCCAACGCATCCGCAGTTGCCTCCGCCCCGACTTCTAACCCGTACGCTGCGGCGAGTGCGTACGAGAGTCGCGGCTCCGTCTCCTTGACGAATCGGGTAAACGCCTGTCGTTCATCGGGTTCCACGGTCCCTCCGTGACTCTCACTCAATTAGACCACCCGATTCCCCCGGGTGGGCGACGAATTTCTTGGATTGACAGACGGATCACCGATGGCAAGTACGCTCTAGATCGAATCCATGAGTACCCCACGCGATACCGGCGTCGAACTCGGCGCAGCTAACGAACTCGCCGACCGGATCGGTTGGAGGGTTACGTCGACGTGGACGGAAGACGTGATCGGCGGCTTCGGTGGTTTCGCAGCCGGGATCCGCGTCCCTCCCGGGTATCAGATGCCGGTGTTGATGATGTCAACGGACGGCGTCGGCACGAAAGCCGAGATCGCACGGGTCACCGGCCTCATCGAAGGACTCGGCTACGACCTCCTGGCGATGGTGGGCGATGACCTCGCCGCCGCCGGGGCGATCCCCATCGCGATGCAGGACTACATCGCCGTTGAGTACCTGGACCTAGATCGCGTCGACCTCCTCGTTGAATCGATCGCAAACGCCTGCGCCGACAACGACGTGGCGCTGCTCGGCGGTGATACGGCCGAGCATCCAGGGACAATTGAACGGGATCACTTCGATCTCGCCGCAACAGCACTGGGAATCGTCGAACTCGGAGACGAGATCGACAACAGCCGGATCGAGGTTGGTGACGTGGTCATCGGTGTACACAGCCCCAATCTCCGATCGAGCGGCTTCTCTCTTGTACGAGCGCTGATCGTCGACCAACTCGACCTCGACGCTCCATTCCCGGGCTCGGACCTCACTGTCGCTGAGACCCTGCTCCAACCGTCCATCGTCTACGCACCCGCTGTCATGAACGCCCTCGCGCGATCCGAAGCCCACGGGTTGGCTCACATCACGGGAGGCGGTCTGCCCAACAACGTCGGCAGAGTCCTCCCGAAAGGAACAGCGGCCGACATCGAACGTTCCCGTTGGACAACTCCGGATGTCTTCGGTGTCATCCAGGATCTCGGATCGGTCGCCGATGAGGAGATGCTGTGGACCTTCAATATGGGTATCGGTTTCGTCGCTATCGCCCCCGAGGGCGATGCTGACCTGCTCATCAAAGGGTTTGATTCCTATACGCTCGAAGCCACCGTGATCGGCCGAATCGTAGAAGGTGACCAGACGGTCAAGATCAGCTGATTTCCATCGCCGGTAGTTGGTAGTGGGGAAGGCGTCCCGTGTCTTGCTCACAGTTCATGGCTCAGAGCTCCACTCGCCTTCTCATTCACTCGCCGCAGGTCACGCCACCAAGGATGCTCGTGATGACGTCGCTGTCGCCTTGGCCCGTCGCGTAGCCGAATAGCTGGGAGTCGTCGGATCGGTCGTCGTCGACCCACCAGACGCCGGCGATCGGATCCCATGGACTCTCGTTGATCTCGATCGTCGGGTACATCGCCCCAGCGACCACCAGGGTCGTCCCCACGGTCATGCCCGGCTCCGTAGCAAGTTCGAGGTCGCCGCCGTAGTAGTCGTAGCCGAAGAGGTGCTCTCCTCCCGCCGGCTTGTGGCTCGTTGGTGCCTTCGTGAACAGCAGTGTGAAAGCGTGGCCAAAGCCGTCCGGGCTCTCGCCCCACTGAACGCCACGGACTTCAGGTGGTGGACAGGTTCCGAACTCACTGAAGGAATCCACCCAGCCGGTATCACGATCGGCCGGGCCGAGGATCGCCGTTGCATAACTGAGGGTCTCGTCTGGCGTGGCGCCGAACGCAACCCCGCCGATGCCGTCGGGCTCCAGCACCAGCGGCGCAAGCGTTGTCGATGTCGTCGACGTTGTAGTCGTTGTGGAAGACGTAGTCGTGGTCGATGATGTCGTGGTCGATGGTTCCGTCGTCGTTGCTGCCGCTGTCGTCGTCGTCGCCTCTGCCGAACTTGTCGTTGCTTCCGTCGTGCTCGTTGGCAGGGTCGTCGTCTCCAAAGCCTCTTCGCTCCCATCTAGAGAGCGAAACAGGAAGATCACGATGATGGCCAGAAGCAGCCCTCCGACCACTCCAAGAAGGACCGCCAACCACTGAGATTTCTGTTCTGCCATGACGGCAGCCTACGTGTTTCGGCATCCGTCTTCCGGCAAAGGCTCCCCTTCAGCCTCGTGGGCGGAGACCGCGATTGTCGGGATCGTGGAATCTGGGCTCGGCGCAGTGATCGGTAGCTGGGCGGTATCGATGTCTGTCGTATCGACTTCGGTGCTTCGAACCGTCCCGTCTCCGTCGACAGATCCGAAGGTTCGAGACTTGCAGATCTCTACGTCAGGATCGGCAACTCGACGAAGCGACTCCTCGTCGACGAGTTGCTTCACTACAGCGAAACGCACGGGGACTGACGAAACGCCGGGGACCAAGTACCGTTGCGCCTATGAGCGGATCCCCCACATACCCGATCGTTGTTGAAGCCCCGGTTGACGACGAGGAACGAAACCGCTGGCTCGCAGCCTCCGGGATCGTTCTCATCAAAGCGATCCTCCTCCTGCCGCACATCGTGCTGCTCTTTCTGTTCGGCCTGATGATCCAGATCGTGGCATGGATTGGTTATTGGGGTATCGCCTTCAACGGCCGAATGCCTGACCTCATCCGCCGCCTCGAACTCGTCTTTCTCCGTTGGGTCACACGGGTCGTTGCCTGGTACGCCGGCACCACCGACGTCTACCCGACCTATGGAGTCGATCGGGATTACCCGGTGACGGTCACGGTTGAACCAGCACCGGAGCCCCAGAGTCGCCTCCTCGCCATGCTGGGCATCGTGCTGCTCCGCTCGCTCGCTGCACTCCCGCATTTCCTCATTCTGTTCCTGATGAGCTTCGGTGTGCTCCTCGTCGCTTGGGTTGGCTACATCGTCGTCGCCTTCACCGGCCAACTGCCGCTCGGCATCCACGAGTTCGTACTGAACTACCAGCGTTGGTGGGCCCGGGCATGGGGATGGACCGCAGCTCTCACCGACGAGTACCCACCGTTCACGCTGGGGTAACCCTGACACCAGACAAGAGACTGTTGTCGTATCTCTTGTCTCACATCTCGAGTCTCAGGGACTACCCGTCTGACGGCTCCTCGACGGGTGGCTTGCGGCGACGGATGGATCTGACAGCCATCCATAGACCCAGGCCGATGAGCGCCAGCAGAATAAACGGAAGCGCAAAGGCAGCGCCCACGATGAGCCCCCCGATCGTGGCGAGAAGCACCTCCCCGGCCTGGTCGAGTGCCTCTTCGAGCACTCCCGGATCGCTCGGTTCGTCGATCGGTGTGCTCCCTGGGACCTCCGTCAGACCGACGGTTAGCGTCGAAAAGCTGGTGCGACTGTCGAGGTAGCGGAGCCGGCCCTCGATCTGTTCGATGTTCAGGAGCACGTCCTGCATCCGTGTCTGGATCGTCACAAGATCGTCGATCTCTGTCGCCTCGGCCATCAGGCGCGTATAGAACTCCTCCTGGGTCTCCCAATACCGCAGGCGCCCTTCGAGATCGACGTACTCCTCGGTCACGTCCTGGCTCGACACATTGAGGCTGAGCCGCTCTCCCAGCCCATCGACCCGGTCGAGGGCATCGTCGAAGCGATCCTCAGGGATCCGCATGGTCAACCACCCGACCGTGTATGCGACGTCATCGATCTCCTGAAGATGGGTCTCGCCTGCGGTGATGTAGCCACCGAGATCCTGCGCGATACTCCTGAGCTGCGACGAGATCTGCCCGAACGTACCGGGTTCAACCCTGAGCTCCACCCGACCGTCACGGATGACCTTGAGCCCCGCGGGTACATCCGTACCAATGGGGGCAGCGATTGCGATCGCCTGCGTCTCTTCCATGTCGGCGTTGCCTGATACCTTGCCTTCGCCCGACGCGTACGCCACGGTGGTTAGGTACTCGTCCTCGCCATACCCGATGGATTCGGCCGCCCCATCGGAGGCACTGCTGCACGCCCCCAGCAACAAAGTGGCAGCCAGCAAGGCCGCCAATGCCGTTCGAGTCTTCACCGCCATGTCGGAAATCTTCATCAGGGTCTCTCCTCGTTGAGTGCGATCCGGCATCGACGCCGGTCCTCGGTCATTTGACGGTCGAACGGCCACAGCGGGTTCCCTCATGGAGATGGCCTGGCGGTGCGGTGCCGCGGGAAGAGACGACCCATATTGCTGGGGACTGCCCTACCGTCGCGCCATGGAACGACCTATCGTCGCTGTTCTGGCGGGCGGAGATAGCACCCGGATGGGGTCCGACAAGGCAGCGATCCCATTCGCGTCGTCAACAATGCTCGAAACCGTCCTGAACTCCGTCTCCTCCGTCGGCGATCCGGTCGTCGTCGGGAGAACGAAGGCTCCGCACGGTGTTCTGGCAATCCCGGACCGGAGAACAGACTCGAAGGGACCGCTCACCGGCCTCGAAACAATTCTCCAGCACGAACCTGGGCGAACAGTCGTGCTCATTGCCGTCGACCATCCGTTCGTTCGACCCCAGACGCTCCGCTCCATGTTGGCCCTTGAGGGAGACGCGGTAATTCCCCTCGACGATGCGTGGCAGCAGGTCACATGTGCGGTCTATCGACCGCCACTCCTGGACGCCGTCTCCGAGACCCTCGACAACGGGTGTCGATCGATCATCACCGCCCTCGGTTTGGTCAACGTGAACCTGGTCCCCGAGGACACCTGGCGTTCATGGGGTGAGGACGGCCGATCGTGGTTCGGCGTCGATACACCCGAACGGCTCGACGAAGGACTCCGCCGGTTCGGCTGAGCCCACTCGCTACGCTCTCGTCATGGATTCCACGTCACCCGTCACCGTCGAACGCCGCGGCCACATTGCCGTCGTGTGGCTCGACCGCCCGGACCATCGCAACGCATTCGCCCCTCCGTTCTGGACTTCATTCCCGACCGTCATAGAGGAGATGGGGGAAGATCCCGAGATTCGGGCCATCGTTGTGGCAGCAAAGGGACCGGCGTTCACGGTGGGACTCGACCTGAAGGCATTCGGTCCCGCCATGGTCACAGGAAGCCTTGACCCGGCGGTACCGGCACCTGCCTCACCGGTCGCTCAACGCGTCCAGACACGGCGTCTCGTCAAGACGATGCAACGGACCTTCTCCTCGCTGGCCGAGTGCCCGAAGCCGGTGATCGCAGCGATCCACGGGTACTGCATCGGTGCGGGCGTCGACCTGATCACGGCTTGCGATATTCGCTATGCCGCCGCCGACACCACATTCTCGATCCGGGAAACCCGACTTGCCATGGTGGCAGACGTGGGAACGCTCCAACGTCTCCCAAGGATCATCGACCCGGGTAGCGTCGCCGAACTCGCCTACACAGGACGAGACTTCGACGCCGCCGAAGCCGCATCAAACGGCCTCGTCACCCGCATCCTCCCCGATGCCAACGCTGCGGTTGCCGCGGCGATCGAAACTGCCGACGCGATCGCAGCGAACTCGCCGCTGGCCGTGCAGGGAACAAAGGCCGTTCTCCGAGCAGGCGACGGCCGGACGGTCGATGAAGCCCTCGACTACGTGGCCCTCTGGAACGCCGCTTTCCTCCAATCGAACGATCTCGGAGAGGCGATGGCGTCGTACGTGGAGCGGAGAACTCCAGAATTTCGCGGGGGGAAGTTCCACATCGTCTGGGGTAATCACTACTCAGTACTCACTACTCAGTACGAATCCGACGGCGGAGCCGTCGGATTCAGGCATAATGGGTCCATGTTCGGGACTCCTCTCACCGATCGCGGTCACCTCTTCGCTGCTCCGTAGCATCGATCGGATCAAGATCGTCTCCGCTCACCCCGAACTAGGAGGAAGACCGTGACCACCCTCTCCGACCGACTCAACACCCTCATCGCCCCTGTCATCGCGTACGACTCGCAAATCGACATCGTCGACGGCCAGGGTTCGTGGGTTACCGACATCGACGGCAAGCAGTACCTCGACTTCGCCTGTGGCATCGCAGTCACCAACCTCGGCCACCGTCCCCCGGCCCTCGAGGCCGCGGCGCATGAGCAACTCTCCCATCTCTGGCACGCCGGTGGGTCGTTCCTGTTCGAGTCGCGGGCCGACGCTGCCGAGAAGATCATCGACGTGGCGCCAGACAGTATCGAGCAGATCTTCTTCATGAACTCCGGCGCCGAAGCCGTTGAGGCTTCCGTGAAGTTGGCCAAGAAGACTTCGGGTCGCCAGGGTGTCGTCGTCTTTCGCGGTGGCTTCCACGGCCGGACGATGGGATCGGTCTCGTTCACGACGTCTCGAGCGAAGTATCGGAAGGGCTACCACCCGATCGTCCCCTCCGTGTTCGTCACCCCGTTCCCCCACCCTTACCGTTGGGGAATGTCACAGGAGGACGCGAACGCCTACGCCCTCAACGAACTGCGTCTCATCTTCAAGCATGAGGTGGTGCCGGAGGAGATCGCAGCATTCCTCTTCGAGCCGCTCCAGGGCGAAGGAGGCTATTACCCCGCCAGCTTCGAGTTCATGCAAGCCATTCGGGATTTGGCCGATGAGCACGGCATCCTCATGATCGTCGATGAAGTCCAGTCCGGGTTCGGCCGGACAGGGGAGTTCTTCACCAGCCAGGTCTACGGGATCGATCCCGACATCCTCGTGATGGGGAAGGCGATCGCGAACGGCTTGCCGCTTTCTGCCGTTGGGGCTTCAAGGGAGACCTTCGCAAAGTGGGAGCCGGGATCTCACGGTACGACGTTCGGCGGGAATCCCGTTTCGTGCGCGGCGGCCGCGGCGGGTGTTGACGAGTTGAAGAAGGTCATTCCCGGTGTTGCCGACCGTTCGGACTTGGCGTTCACCCGGTTCGGCGATCTGCTCGAGAAGCACCGCACAATCGGTGACGTTCGGGGTCTCGGACTCATGATCGGCGTCGAACTGGTCAAGCAAGACCGGGAGCCCGATTCAGACGCATTCGGGGTGATTTCGAGTGAGGCACAGAAGAACGGTTTGTTCATCCTCAGCTGTGGCCCCGACAACAACGTGATCCGTTTCGTCCCGCCGCTCAATGTGTCGCTCGAAGATCTCGAGACCGGCATCGACATCCTCGATCAAGCGATCGCGACCTACGAGAACTGATTTCGGGCAGCCTAGAACGTGCAGAAGGCGGCGCCCGATGGGCACCGCCTTCTCACTCAATACTCGAGTCTCAGTACTCAATACTGAGCATCGGCTCAGTTCTGCGTCAGAACACCGCGGAGGCGCGGATACTTGACGGGCTTGTGCGTGTGGCAGAACTCTGCACGGTTGTAGCGAGAGAGAACGGTCTCACAATCGTCGGAACCGCAGACGCGGCCTTCGTCATACGTCTTGGGGCGACGGGATCTGCCCTGGGGGCGAGACGCTTTCATAATATCTGACATGGATGACCTCCGAGGAGAGCGATGTTGGCTCTGCCGACTAGTCGATGGTGAACGACGCCGACGGGAAGAACCGGGATTTGTTGGCCCTATCCTATTTGCACTATCCCAACATTGCAAAACTATTTTGCAGTCGACCGGTCAATCCGGCCGATGGCGTCCGGCGAGGGCCCCGAGACCGCCCTCTCCCGGCCAGAGTAGGGCGCCGATCAGACCGAGAATCGCCAGCACGGTCGCCCAGTTGGGGAACCGTGTGAAGACGGTGGGTCCTGCGCTGCGCATTGCAACGTCGCCGTAGAGCACGCCCTCGGTGAACACCTCGGTGGTTTCCCCGACTTCGCCGGCCGCTGTGACGAAGGTCGATTTCCCCGTGATGGCTGCATGGACGAGATCCTGGCCGATGGCCGCAGCGTTCACTTTCGTCATGTCGATCAATTGATCAGAGGTGGCTGTTTCACCGAAGGAGCTCTCATTCGTGGCAACGACCATGAGTTGCGAGCCGGCATCGGCGATCGAGTGGATCGATCGGGGGAAGGCACCTTCGAATGAGATCACCGAACCCAACTGCCATTGCGCCAACTCCCCGTCGGTCGAGAGCGTCATCGGGAAGACAACGGGTTCGGTACCGCGAACCATGTCCCTCGGCACCTGGTCGAGTTGGGGGATGAAGCCCAGCATCGAGCGCAGTGGAACGTACTCACCGAACGGAACCGGGTGTTGCTTGACATACTCGCCGATCTTGACGCCCTCCGGCGAGTAGAACATGTTGACGTTGAGAAAACCGTCGGGTTCGACAGTTCGGGTTCCCGACACCAGGAAGTAGGTGCCGATTCTTCCCGCTTGAGCGATGATGGCTGCCCTCACGGCATCGTTGCTCTCAGGGTCGAACGGAGTCCCCGTCGAGTTCTCTGCCCAGACGACCAGGTCCGCCCCACCGTCCGGGATCGTTTCCGTCCACTCCAGGTGGGATTCGAAGATGCGCTGGTTCTCGTTCTGACAGTGGGTCATGGGGCAGGGTGACCCACCCTGCACGATCGCAACACGAAGCGGTTGCCCATCCGCTCTCGGCGGGAACAGCATCCCTGCCACACCGAGCAACACGATCACGACCGATACGTCGACAAACTGCCTCCAGTTGTCCCGCGACTCCACGAGGAGTGCGACTGCCGCCGCAAACGCGACCGCGAGCACCGTCCAACCCGCCGGGCCGATCCATTGAACGGTGCCAAGGAAGGGTGGCATCCCGGCCGCCGCGTAGCCGATGTTCCCCCAGGGGAACCCGCCGAACGGGAATCGGGCGCGGACGAACTCGATCACCGTCCACGCCCCGACGACGATGAGCCACCATCGCCATGCGGGCCACAGACGGAAGAGCCAAACGACGAAGGCGTAGGCCGCGAAGTAGGTCGCCATCAAGAGAACGAGAGGTACCCATGCGATGAAGCCCAGAACGGTAATCCAGAAGAGCAGCGTTCCGAAGAAGACCGTTCCCCATAGGAAGCCGATCGTGACCGCTTCGAACCCTTGCTCGACACGGCGCAACGCCCAGAACAGGGGAATCGGCGCGACGAACGCAAGCGGCCCGATGTCGAGCGGCGGGAACGCCGCCCACATGAGCAGAGCGCTGGCCAGCGCGGCGAGATAGGGAAGGAGCATGGCCAGGGAAGGGTACTGAGTACTGAGTACTCAGTGCCGCCGCAACCGTAGGCTGGCGGCATGGACGATCTTCAACTAGCGATTGACGCCGCGCGGGCCGGCGGGGCGATTGTTCTCGAGGGATTCGATCGTGGCGTGACAGCGCACTACAAGCGACGCTTCGACCCGGTGACGGAGATCGATCACGCTTCTGAGGCTGCAGTGCTGGCGATCATCTCGGAGCATCGACCGGATGACGCGATCCTGGCTGAGGAGCGGGGAGGCACGATTCCCGGAGGTCGCCGCTGGATCGTCGATCCCCTCGACGGAACCGTGAACTTCGTGCACGGCATCCCTCAGATCGCCGTCAGCGTCGGGTTGTGGGAGGACGACAAACCGCTCGCCGCTGTCATCTACGACCCGCTTCGTGACGAGTGCTTCTCCGCCGCCGCCGGCCAAGGTGCGTTTCTCAACGGACGCCGAATCAACGTGTCCCAAACCGACGACCTTGAGCGATCCGTAACCGCGACCGGTTTCCCGTACGACCACGGGGACCACCCGGAGGAGTACGCCGCAGTGCTGGAAGCGGTGCTGGGATCCGTGAACGGCATTCGTCGGTTCGGTTCCGCGGCGCTCGATCTCGCCTGGGTCGCGGCGGGCCGATATGAGGCCTACTGGGAGCTCGGTCTCGCGCCTTGGGACCAGGCGGCCGGAATCCTCATCGTTCGGGAGGCCGGCGGTCGTGTAACGGACTTCAGCGGCAAAGATTCTGTGCCGGAGACACCGATGGTGTTGTCCAGCAACGGCTTGGTTCATGATCAGCTCCAGAAGATCCTCGAACCTGCCCTTCCGGATCGCCTCAGATGACCACCGATCGAAGACTGCTCGTCGCCGATGCTGTGAGGACGGCACGTGGCATCGCCGGCAACGCGATCCTGATCGAAGGGGACCGCGTCATCGCCGTGGGTGACCGCCGCACTCTCGATGGCCCCGGCGTCACCGTCGAGGAGTATGTCGGCGCCGTTCTGATCCCCGGCCTACGGGACGCGCACATGCATCCTGTGACATACGCCGCTTCGCTCTCTGGGACGTCGCTCAACGGCGTCACAAGCATCAACGAGCTTCAAGCGGCGATCAGGGTGGCTGCGGAGAGTCTCGCACCAGGTGAGCCGTTGGTGGCGCTCCGCTTCGACGACGAGGCACTTGCCGAACAGCGTCTGCCCACCCGTGTCGATCTCGATGCGGCCGTGTCGGATCGGCCCGTGCTCGTCCACCGCTACTGCGGTCATGTTGCCATCGCCAATACGGCCGCTCTTCGTCATGCAGGCGTCGACGCCGCCACACAGGATCCCGGTGGCGGGTCGCTCGACCGTGACGCCGGCGGCCAACCAACCGGTGTTCTGCGAGAGACCGCTATCGACCTCGTCTCGACCCGTCTCGACGCTTCGGGATCGCTGACCGAGCAATCGCTACTTGACGCGTTGGCCGGCCTCGGCGGCCTCGGGATTACTTCGATCGGCGCCATGCTCGGACTCGGCGACGGGCCATGGGCCAGCCTCGGGGATGAAGTCGCCGCAATCACTGCCATCGCTGATCGCCTTCCCATCAGCATCCACGGCTTCGTCATCGCTCACAGCGTTGGCGATCTTGAGGCGGCAGCTCATCTCCTCGAAGAGGCAGGAGATCGGCTCCGTTGGGCGGGCTACAAGGGCTTCGCCGATGGAAGTCTCGGCGGACACACTGCGGCGATGCACACCCCGTTCAGTGATCGTCCAGACGAGTTCGGCACGATGAGACTCGACGATTCAGATCGACTCCTCGCAGAGGCATCGCTCCAGATGGGCGGGATGGTTGCACTCCACGCGATCGGGGATCGAGCCAACGGGGCGGTCATCGATCTCTATGAGAGTCTCGTAGCGGGAGGTGCATCTCCGCAGCAACTCCGGATCGAACACGCTTCCGTGCTTGACCGCGCCGACATCGACCGGATCGCACGTCTCGGTGTGGTCGTATCGGTTCAGCCGGCGTTCCTCGGATCCGAGTTCCGATGGATCGCTGATCGAGTCGGACCTGATCGGATCGTATCCACCTATCCATTCGCATCCCTTGACCATGCCGGAGTGCCAATGTGTGCCGGATCAGACAGTCCGGTCGAGTCACCCGATCCGTGGGAAGGGATGGCCTTGGCCAGAGACAGAGCCGGCGTCACGCGAAGCGAGGGCCTCTCGCCCGATCGCGCACTGTCACTCTTCACGGATGGAGCAGCGGCCGCGCTCGGCGAACCGCTCCCGCTCTCCCCCGGCAGCCCCGCCGACGTCGTTGCCGTCGACCGGGATCCAGTCGCGAGCGACTCCGATCGGCTGAGGGGCACCGTCGTCTTCGAGACCTGGGTCCACGGCGAGCGACTCGTGGTGGACAGAGCACGCCCCATCTACAGCGGGTGACGGCGAGGGGACGCTCCGGCGGTGGGTTGCGTCAGTGAACGATGCCGGCGGCATGCTGCCAGCAATCGGTGCAGAGGTAGCCGGCGTCGTGGAAGCGGGCGTCCTGCTCGAAAACCGTTATATGACACATGCTGCAGGTCCCGGCAACGAAATCGCGAGCGGCGTCCTGGAACGGTCCGTCTGACACGGCAAGATCCGAGACGAGGACGGTTCTGCTGGTTCCTTGTTTCACTCGCTGAAGGCTATCGGGGAACCAGACTCATCGACTGACCACTAGGTCAGGATGTCCCTCAGGGGCACCGCTATGTCCTCATACTCGGCGTGGCGACCGGTCTCCGCTTTCGAATAGATAAGACGGTCGTCGAGCATGACCTCAAACCGCCCGCCGCTCGACGGGATCAGGATAAGGCGGTCAATGATTCGCTCGAACTCGTCGAGCAGCTGATCGGCCGTGCGCACGGCACGGTTCCGATAGCCTCAAACGGCGCAGTATTCAATGCTGAGATTCATGACGATCATCGTAGTCGGCATCGCGTACGCTATTGGACCATCATCTCCGGATCATGTGGGTGACCCAGAGTTTGCCGCCGGCGTCGACCCACACGCCCGAACCGGCCTCCGTCAACGTCCTGTGATCAATCGCAAACGGCGCCACGTTCGGCGGATCCGACCAACTTGGCGTACTTTCCGAGGGCGCCGGTTGGGTAGCGAGCCGCAGGTGCCTCCCAGGAGCCGCGCCTGGCCTCCATTTCGTCTTCGTCGATCAGAAGGTCGAGTCGCCGCGCCGGTAGATCGACACGGATCCGATCGCCCTCGTGCACAAGACCCATCGGTCCACCCTTTGCGGCTTCCGGAGCCACGTGTCCGATGCAAAGGCCCGTCGTCCCGCCGGAGAATCGGCCATCGGTGATCAGAAGCACGTCCTTGCCGAGGCCTGCGCCCTTGATCGCCGCGGTGATCGCAAGCATCTCCCTCATCCCCGGACCTCCGGCCGGGCCCTCGTATCGGATCACCACAACGTCCCCGGCATGAAGATCGTGGGCCCACAACGCCTCGAGCGCATGCTGTTCGTCGTCGAAGACCCTGGCGGTTCCCTCAAAGACATCGAGGTCGATACCGGCGATCTTCACGACGGCGCCGCCCGGGGCGAGCGAGCCACGGAGGATGGCGATGCCACCCTCTTCGGCGACCGGCTCTGCGAACGCTCGGACCACGTCCTGCTGCTCCGGGAACACGACCGTCTCGAGGTTCTCAGCCATCGTCCCGCCGGTCACGGTCAGCGCATCCCCATTGATGAGCCCCTCGTCGTAGAGGGCACGCAGCACAACGGGAACCCCGCCGATCCGATCGAGATCCACCATGTGATAGCGACCGAACGGCTTGAGATCACCGACATGAGGTGTTCGCCGGCTTATCCGATCGAAGTCTTCGAGCGTGAGGTCGACGCGCGCTTCGTGGGCGAGAGCGAGAAGGTGCAACACAGCGTTCGTCGACCCTCCGAGCGCCATTACCACGGTGACGGCGTTCTCGAACGCCTCCCTCGTCATGATGTCTCTCGGGCGGATGCCGGCCCGGAGCAACTCCATGGCCGCTTCACCGGACTGTCGGGCGTAGTCGTCGAGGCGCTTCGAGATGGCGGGGACCGAGGCGCTACCGGGGAGCGACATGCCGAGGGCCTCACCCACCGAAGCCATTGTGTTCGCAGTGAACATCCCGGCACACGAGCCAACGCCGGGACAGGCAGCCTGTTCGATGCGTAGCAATTGAGAATCGTCAATTCGACCCTCGGAGTGGGCGCCGATGCCCTCGAAGACATCCACGATTGAGATGTCGACACCATCGAGCTTGCCTGGAAGGGACGACCCTCCGTATAGGAACACCGACGGGAGATTGTGCCGCGCAGCGGCCATGAGCATCCCAGGGAGCGACTTGTCGCAACCGGCGATCGAGACCATCGCGTCGAACCTCTCTGCGTGCATGACGAGCTCAACGGAGTCTGCGATGACCTCCCTGGAGACGAGCGAGGCCCGCATGCCCTCGTGTCCCATCGAGATTCCGTCGGAGACGGCAATGGTGGCGAAGACGAGACCCACACCGCCCGCCTCGTTCACGCCCTCTCTGGCTCGTGCAGAGAGCTTCGGACCGGTCAGATTGCAGGGGGTGACTTCATTGCCGGCGCTCACGACACCGACCTGCGCCTTGATGAAATCGTTCTCGCCAAGGCCGACGGCGCGCAGCATCGCTCTGGCACCGGCCTTGGCAGGGCCGTCGGTCACGTCCTGGGAATGGATCTTGACGGGGGTCTCGTTAGACATGGCAGCAGCGTAACCGGTGGATTCGTCACCGGAGTCAGCCAGAGACGAGAGGACAGCCAGCACTCCGGCGTCTGGTCTTCACTGTTTGCTGTTTGCTGTTTGCTGTTTGCTGTTTGCTGTTTGCTGTTTGCTGTTTGCTGTTTGCTGTTCGCTGTCCGCTTCCCGTCACCAGCACAATCCGTATCAGGATTCCGGCGATAGCCTCTTCATGGTCATGACCACCGATACATACCCTGCGATCCCCCAGACGCCGCCTCCGCCACCACCTGCCCCGACGAAGAAGAAGGGCGGATTCGCGAAGAAGGCGTTCTTCGCTCTCCTCATCCTCGCGGTCATCGGAGTATTCGGGACAATCGGGTACGTCAAGTGGACCGAAGGCAAGATCGACCGGATCCCAACGGAGGAGTTGGCCAGCCTCGCGACCATGGCGCCCGGGTCTTCGGAGCCAGTCAACTTCCTAGTTATCGCCACGGACGACCGGTCCGACCTCCCCGCCGACTGGGAAGACAACTTCGGCGAGTTCACCGGTCGCAGGACCGACGTGATGATGCTCGCTCACCTCGTTCCAGGTGAACGGATCCAGCTGCTCAGCCTCCCACGTGATCTCCAAGCCGAGATCGAGGGTCACGGGACGAATCGACTGAACGCAGCGTTCGTATTCGGTGGACCGGACCTCCTCATCAAGACGGTGCAAGAGGAAACCGGTATCCCCGTTCACCACTACGTCGAGATCGACTTTGGTGGTTTCGGTCGGATCGTCGACTCGCTCGGCGGCGTGACGATCGATTTCCCCTACCCGGCTCGGGATGGCAAGTCTGGATTCGAGGTCGACGCAGGAACGCACACCCTCGACGGCGAGATGGCGGTCGCCTATGCCCGGTCCCGGACATACGAGGAGTACAAGGACGGCTCGTGGCAAGGAACCGGTGGTGGAGACATCGCCAGGACACAGCGTCAGCAGGACATCATGGTGCAACTCTTCGACCAGGTTGCCTCTCCATCGAGCGCCTTCAATCTCCCACGGTTCCTGCCCACGTTCGCCGACAACATCACAGCCGATGAGGCGCTTGGACTTGCGTTGATGACGGATCTCGGTCGATCGGCCCTCGGTCTGCAGTCTTCGAGCATCGACCGGATCACGCTCCCGGTCAAGAACCACAAAGGCAGCGACGGCCGCGCCTATGTGATCCCGACTGAGGCGGCACCGGCAGTGATCGCCGCCTTCAAGGTTGGCGACCCCTACCCCTGACCAGGTCACCACCGCGCCCCTTCCGCGCAACTTCTGGGTACAACGACGTGTCAGAGGGTGGCGACGGTGGCAACCAGTCGGTCGATCTCGTCTTCTGTATTGAAGTAGTGGACCGAAGCTCGCACCAGATTCGGCAGATCTCTCGCCTCCATGTCGAAGCGCGCTGAGTACGGGGTCACCACCGAGACGTTGATCCCTTGCGCATGCAGCGCCGCTTTGACGACTGCCGCTGAGTGGTCTTCGACGGTGAAGGTCACGATCGCCCCTCGTACCGAGCCGATGTCACGCACCGTTGCCCCGGCCACATCGGAGAGCCCCTCTCGGAGCATCCCGCTGAGTTCCAGGATCCGTTCCCAGATCTCCTCGAGTCCGATGGCCATCGCATAGGTCACAGCCCTCCCCATACCGAGCAACAGCGCCGGCGAGCGCTCCCAGAGTTCGAAGCGTCGGGCGTCCGGTCTCAACTCATAGCGGTCCGGGGCCTCCCAACGCGCACCTTGGTTGTCGAGCACCGCCGGATCGAGTCGATCGAGCATCCTCTTTGATACGAAGAGGAATCCGGCACCGCGCGGCCCTCGCAGGAACTTCCTCGAGGTCGCCGAGAGCATGTCGCATCCGATCTCTCCGACGTCGATCGGCATCTGTCCGACCGACTGACAGGCATCGAGCAGGTACGGGACACCGTGGGCGTTCGCAACGCGACCAACTTCAGCGGCCGGGTTGACGAGGCCGCTATTCGTCGGCACGTGGTTGATGGCGATCAACCGGGCTTGATCATCGATCATCGCATCGAGTGCATCAACATCGACCTCACCGGTCATCCGGTCCGGTATGACGTCGATTCTCACGCCGGTTCGCTCTGCGACCTGGAGGAATGCGATCACGTTCGAGGCGTACTCGCTGGTCGTTGTCAGGATGCGATCACCGGTGGAAAAGCGGAGTGCGGTGAATGCCAGATCCCACGCCCGCGTAGCGCTGTCGGCAAGAGCGATCTCAGAGCAATCCGCACCGATCAGACGCGCGATAGTGTCGTAGACGGCCTCGATCTCAGCGTCATGGGCGTCAGCCGTCTCATATCCGCCCAGACGAGCCTCTTCATCCAGATAGCCGGTGATCGTCTCCAGCACGGGCCGTGGGATCAGGGAGGCCCCGGCATTGTTGAAGTGAGCGACGAAGGCGGCCCCTGGTGTGTCGGCTCGTACGGCTGGGATGTCGATCATGTCCAGTGCTCCCAGAGACTCAGAGGCCGAGCTCGTCGATCAGATCGACCATGGTCGGCGTCAGGAGCATCTTCCGAACCTCCGCCACAGGCACCCACCTTGTCTCAGCGGCATCGTCACCCGCCACCAGATCCCCTCCAACCACGGTGCCACGGAAGTCGACGACCGTGTAGTGATACGCGGGAGGATCAGCATCGTCGAGGATGTCGCCCACCCACACCGCCTCCCCGACTTCGATCGTCAAACCCGTCTCCTCCAGGACCTCCCTGGCTGCCGCCGCACGCATCGTTTCGCCGCGCCGTTGGCGACCTCCGGGAACGGCCCAGTGGTCCACGTAAGCGCCACGCCTTCGACGAATCAGCAGCATTCGTCCGTCGTTGATGATGACGGCTCCGGCGCCGGGAGTCGGGTGGCCCTCAGCCATAGAGATATCAGACATAGACAGAACCGTACATCGACCGAGATCGCTCGGAAACCTAGGGTGCTCCAACATCGACGATCTCGTCGACCTTCCGGTCCCGGAACCCGGCAGTCACGTTCTTCACCGTGAGGACGATGAAGAAGATGGCGATCGGGATGACGGCCATCGTTGCCGAGCCGGACGTGTTGGCGTGATACGAGATGATCAGACCCACGACCACTGAGAAGACACCTATCAGCGCCGCCACAGTCATCATCGCGGGCACTCGACGCACAAGCAGAGCCGCCGTCGCCGGTGGTCCGACCAACAGGCCGAACACGAGAAGCGTCCCAACGGTCTGGAATGATCCGACGATCGACAGCACGATGAGTCCGAGCAGCAGCACGTGCGTCACACCAGGACGAAGGCCGTACAGCTGCGCTTTCTGTTCATTGAACGACAGGACCAGGAAGTGCCGGTAGAAGAGCACGGATGTTCCGATGGCGACCACCGTGATGACGGCCAGGACAATCAGATCGGTCTGCGTGACGCCGAGTACGTCGCCGAAGAGAATCGCGGTGAGGCTCCCGCTGTACGAGGCCGACTTCGAGATGAGAATGACACCGAGCCCCAGCATTCCCACGAAGAGCAGTCCGATTCCCGTGTCCTCCGAAAACGTCGTCTGCCGGTGGACGAGGTTGATGCCCCAGATCATGACGAGTGCAGCAATCGCCGCACCGATGAGCGGGTTGAATCCGATGAGGATGGCGAGGGCGATTCCTGGGATCACACCGTGAACGAGAGCGTCACCGAGGAAGGTCATCCCCCGAATGACCACCCAGGTCCCGACGACCGAAGTGGTGAGTGCCGCGAGCGAACCCGCAAGCAGCGCCCGCTGCTGGAACGCCAGTTCGAAGGGAGCGGTCAGGAACTCCATGCGATTTCCACGGTAGGCCTGGCGTCGATGATGGCAGGCGGACAGCAGACAGCAGACAGCAGACAGCCAGATGCCGGTGACAGAGAGTCTGGCTGTCTGCTGTCCGCTGTTGTCTGTCGTCTCATATATCAGTCCAACGCTTCGGCTATCCGGCGCGCGTTCGATCGCAGCAGGCCGACCAGTGTGTCGCCTTCGGTTCCCGGTTCGCCGAGGGAACCCGTGTACAACTCAACGACCTCGATCCCGTGGCCAACTTCGGCGGCGACGGTGCGAGCGAGCACGTCGGACTCGACCGTTTCGGTGAAGATGGCAGGAACCTGTTCGCGTTCGATGGTTTCCACGAGCGACGCAAGTTCGGCAGATGAGGGATTCGCGAGCGTCGCGCCACCAGGGATCACTCTCCCGATCATCTCGAAGTCGTAGCGATCGGAGAAGTACCCGAATGCCCCGTGATTCGTAACCAGTTTGCGGTCGGCGGCCGGCACAACGGCAAGCATCTCGATGCTCTCCTCATGAACCCGATCCAACTCAACAACATATGCCTCTGCGCTCGCGGACCAGTCTCGACCAGGCGCTATCTCGGAGAGGTGAACGGCAAGGAGTCGGGCGGCGTCGATGTCCCGCAAGGGATCGAGCCAGAAGTGAGGGTCGAGATTCCCGTCGTCGTGCTCGTCGGCATCCGGGGCTTCCGCGAAGTGCCGCGGGTTGATGTCCGGCCCGACCTCCCAAACTCGAACACCGTCGGCGGCCGCGGCATCAAGAACGTCGCTCAATCCGTCTTCGAGACCGAGTCCGCTCGCAACGACAAGATCGGCCCTCTGGATGGCTGCGACTTGTTGAGCAGACGCGTGGAAGTCGTGCGGGTTCACGCCGACCGGCATCAGGACGACGACCTCGCCCGCATCACCGACCACACTCTGCGCCAGATCCCCCAAAACCGTCGTGGTAGCAACGACACGGACGCCCGCGTCGTCGTCAACGCCGGACTCGCATCCAGCAAGTGTCAGCAGCGTGAGCGCGGCAACAGCGATCACCGCTGCGAATCTCTTCACTCCCGACTCCTTGCATATAATGAGAATGGTTCCTATTATCAACGCAACGCTATCAGTAAGCATCCGGTAATGCAACACGTCGAGCAATCCGTCGAACAGCGTCTCGCTCAGGAGGGCATCCGCTTCACACAAGGGCGGAGAAGCACCGTCGAAATGCTGTCGACGATGCACGGGCCTCGCGCGGCGGCAGAGATCCACAATCGACTCGGCGGCACAGTCCCCCTGTCCTCGTTGTACCGATCGCTGTCGGTTCTCACCGAGGCAGGCGTCCTCTCCGCGCAGCACGGATCCGACGGAGTCATCAGATTCGAGCTCGCAGAGTGGATCACCGGTCACCACCACCACCTCGTCTGCACATCATGTGGGGCGGTTATCGACGTGACTCCATCCAGCGACCAGGAAGAAGCGATGGAGCAACTTGTTGAGAACATGGCTCATGAAGTCGACTTCGTCGTATCGGGCCACCGATTCGAGATCGAAGGGACGTGCAACGCATGCCGGTAAACCCGCCCGCCGTCATCGCTGCGAACGTTGTGTTCAAGTACGGAACGCGCACCGCCGTCGCCTCGTCCTCCTTCTCCATCCCCGAGGGCAGCATCACGGCAATCATCGGCCCGAACGGTTCCGGGAAGTCGACGATGCTCAACGGAATCGCCGGACTGGCTCAACCCTCCTCCGGCGCCATCGAGGTGCTCCCGATCGGCGAACGGCGGCGGCGCGTCTCCTACGTGCTCCAGACCACCAAGGTGAACGAGTCCCTTCCCATCACCGTTCGTGAAGTCGTCACGATGGGCCGGTACCCGTCGGCCGGCGCATACGGTCGGTTGAAGGATGCGGACCGAACTGCCGTCCAGGCGGCTATGGATCGAATGGAGATTAGCGACCTCGCCGATCGCCATCTCACGGAACTCTCCGGTGGGCAACGACAACGGGTCTTCGTGGCTCAGGGCCTCACCCAGGATCACGAAATGCTGCTCCTCGACGAACCTCTCACCGGTTTGGATATCACATCCGCTCACGCCATCGACGACGTCATCCACGAGGAGCAGACCCACGGTTGCACGATCGTCCTTACGACGCACGACCTGACGTCCGCTCAGGTTGTGGACCATGTTGTTCTGATGTCTGGCCGTGTCGTGGCATCGGGTGCGCCGGATGAGGTCCTCACCGAGGAGCACCTACGTGCTGCGTATGGCCCGAGTCTCATCCACGTCGAAGGAACTCGGCTGTTTCTCGATGATCCGATCCACCGTTCGACGGATCCTCGCCATGACCATCAGGATCGTTCTATCCATCTCGAGGTCTCTCCGACGGGTCAGCACGGTGGTGAGGACATCCCTCATTGATGTCCGAGCGACAGAGCGGCGCAGACACTTCTTGAACTTGCAATAATCACATCGACGGACCGGGATGCAGGGAAGGGAACCAATCGTGGGCAAGTCCGACAAGGCTGAGAAGGCGAAAGCCAGGCTCTCTGCGCGCGTTGAGCCGTTCTGGCTGAATCCCGCGACGATCAAGGGAACGGTCGCGCTTGTTGGCGGTGGCGCGATGCTTGCTTTCCCGAGTGAGGCGACCCTGGTGCTGCGGCTTGTTCTCGGCATTGCTCTCATCATCACCGGTGGCACCGATCTCTGGTTCCACCTTCGCGGTCAGAAGCCTGGGAATCGGGTTCGCGATCTTGTTGAGGGTCTCCTGACGGTGGGGGTTGGTGTCCTGTTCTTGGTTTGGCCGGGCCAGACGTTGAGAGTGATCATGTTGATCACCGGTATCTACTTTGCTGCGCGCGGCGTCACCTTGACGATCGGTGCGATCAGGGAACGCGGTTCAGACATGTGGGCGCTCGACCTGGCCAGGGGAGGCTTCTTCCTCGTCTTCGCCGCTGTCATCGTGGCCCTCCCCGAGGCTGTGTTCGCGGGATTCCTCGCAGTCCTTGCCGTTGCAGCCGTCGTGATCGGTGGTGTGATGCTCGCCTACGGGGTCCAACACCACAGCGACGATGCCCTCGTCGATGTGGATGCGGGGTCGGTGTCTCAGATCGTTCGTGACTGGATGATGCTCCAGGACGTCGGCGACCAACGGAGAGACGAGATCGACGACGGCCTCTACTTCGAACAGCCCGACCGGACGAACAAACTGGTTGCCTGGTGGGTCATGCTGCTGCTTTCGGTCGCTATCGCGACGTTCGGTATCCTCCAGGATTCGACGGCCGTTGTGATCGGCGCCATGTTGATCGCACCGTTGATGACCCCGATCATCGGCACGGCTGCGGGCGCGGTCAACGGGTGGCCGATGAGAGTCACAACCTCACTCGGAATGATCGCTGCCGGTGTCGGCGCGTCGATCGGCCTCGCATTCGTCATCGGCGCCTGGGCACCTCAACTCATCCCACTTGCGACGAACTCCCAGGTCACATCTCGGGTGAGTCCGAACATCATCGATATGGGGATCGCTCTCGCCGCGGGTGCGGCGGGTGCATTCGCCAGCGTGAACAAACGGGTCTCAGCATCCATCGCCGGCGTGGCGATCGCCGTGGCCCTCGTGCCACCACTCGGCGTTGTCGGGCTCACCATGCACGCTGGAATGTACGGAGACTCGTTCGGAGCCTTCCTTCTCTTCCTGACGAACCTGGTATCGATCATCCTCGCCGCGATGGTCGTGTTCGCCCTCACCGGGTTCTCCCCGGTCTCGAGGATGAAGGAGAACGCGATCGAGATCAAGCGGGTGGCGATCACCGTCGCCACCGCGGCCGTTCTCATCGCCGTCCCACTCGCCTTCACCGTGACGAGTGTTCTCCAGACTGCCGCAGATCAAAACGAGGCACGGAAAGCGGCAGAGACCTGGCTCGAAGATTCATCTGGACTGGAACTCGGTCGCATCGAGGTGAAGGGTTCGGATGTGTCGATCGTCGTCACCGGATCCGAGAACACTCCACCGATCCAGGACCTCGAGAACGCCCTCACCAAGTCGCTCGACAAGCCCGTCACCGTCACGGTCGGACACATCCCCGCCATCGTCATCATCTACTCCGACGCCGACGGAGAAACCCGAACCGAGGTCGACGACAGCTGACTCGCAGAGTCAGGCCGCTTTCCGCTGCTTTCTGCGCCACGCGAGGAACGTACCGGCTCCGATGAAGACCTGGGGGAAGTAGGTCAGCGCCCGCCACACCATCACAGCAGCCAGAGCGTCGCTGTTCGCTGCGCCGAACGCAACGAGGATCGCTGTGATCGCTGCGTCGACCGTTCCGAGACCGCCCGGCGTGATCGGGATGAACGAGGCGAGGCGTCCGAAGGCGTAGGCAACAAGCGCCTCAACAAAGGTCACGGGGGCCGTG
The DNA here is from genome assembly GCA_964195545.1 of uncultured Acidimicrobiia bacterium. Classification (GTDB taxonomy): domain Bacteria; phylum Actinomycetota; class Acidimicrobiia; order Spongiisociales; family UBA5794; genus JAHEEL01. The sequence continues at coordinate 38,075 of CAXMQQ010000005.1, forward strand.
GAACCACCTTGGATCGCGTAGACCGCCAACCAGAGGATGAGGAACTGCATGAACTGCTGGAAATAGTTCGTTGCGGTGATCCGCAACCAGCGTCCCTTGATGACATCAACCGTCGAATTCCGGAAGTCGACCACCCACTCGGTCACGTCGAGGCTCGGCTCCTTCTTGAAGAGTCCGTACGCCCATCCGACGATCCGATCGGCGAATCGACCGATCTTCCGTGCGCTGTTCTCGCTCCAGAAGATCGCCACGAAGAGGGCCACGATGCCCACGATCGCGATTAGTCCGATACCGGCGAGTGCGTATGCCTGGCTGGTTCCCTGACCGATGATGACGAGAGCGACGGCGCCGATGACGGGGAGACTGAGTGTTACGAACGTGTTCCAGGTGCTCGTGATTCCGATTGCAGCGGTGGTCTCCGCCGCCCCGTATCTGTAGGAACTGAGCATGGCGTACTGGATAGCGAGTCCGAATGCACCACCGGCCGGGATCACATTGCTGATCAGGAACGAGGTCTGGCGAACGACGAACCCGGGTCCGTACTTCAGACCGGGGAGTGCCGCCTGATACGGCCAGACGTAGACGATGATGAGAATGACCGTGGCAATAACCAGGAACACCAGGGCGACCGTCGACATCTTCTGCACGGCGTCCCAGGCTTCTCCATAATCGGCGAACTGCGGAAACACCACCCCGAACACGAAGACGAGCGTGACCAGCGTGATGATCCCGGCGATGATCTGCTTCTTCTTGTTGGTCTTGTTCGGCGCCGGAAGTGCCGCAGCTGGGTCGTTGGTCATAGGCGAGAGTCTAGATCCAAGAGGGCACCGGGCAACGAGAGATCTGCGCCGGAGCCCTGTCTGGGAACTGGAGACTGAGGACTGCGAAGCCGGGGAATCCCACAAGGGAAGATGGCGTTGGGCGATGTATGAGCTCTGTACGGGTGCGCACTGGCTTAGGAGTCCTGGGCCTGGCTGTGCTCGTCACGGCAGTGGCGGCTGTGCTGATGAGAGCACCGTCTCAGACCGGCGGTCCTCTTGCGCAGACCCCGACGCCCGATATCACAGTTGTCCGGAGCCATCCCGGCGACGTGTACGACCCGGTGAAAGCAGGAGAACCGACCCCTCCCGGGTACCGGCAGCTACTGCATCGGGATCAGATCCTGCCCGTATACGACCCGGTCTTCACGTCCGCCAGCCTGGTCGACTGGCCTGCCGGGATGCTGGTCATTGGGATCGCCGGAGAAGAGACAGCGAAGGCATACCCGGTGACCCACCTGAACCAGAGAGAGATGGTGATCGACTCCCTGGAGGGCACACCGCTGCTGGTCAGTTGGTGACCGATTTGCGGTACGGCGATGGTCCATCGCCGAGAGCTCAACGGCGCCGTGCTCACGCTTGGCAATCAAGGTGCCCTCTGGGGCAACGCCATGACGTGGTGGGACCACGACACCGGATCTATCTGGAGTCAGCCGCTCGGCGAGGCGATTCTGGGACCGAGGAAAGGGGAACGGCTAGAGCTCTTCCCTTCGACACTCACCACATGGGAAGCCTGGCTGGGAGCCCACCCCGAGTCGTTCGCCCTCGATGTACACGCATGGCGAACAGCGTTCGATCTGGCAGACATGGCGATCGTCGTCGACCTGGGTACGGAGACCGTCGCATACCGGATACCCGCTCTTCGGGAGATCGGCGTTGTCAGCGACGTCGTCGCAGGCCTCGAGATTGCCGTGGTGATCGATCCAAATGACGCGGCACGGTGGGCGGTGTTCAGCAGACGAATCGACAGTGCGGTGGTCGACTTGGTCCTGACTCCTGATGGTCTCGTCGATTCGGTATCTGGAACCGTATTCGATCCGTTCCTCGGGGTCGGACGATCCGGATCACTCGCCGATCAGACTCTAAACAGGCTGCCGGGTTTCACTTCGTTCCCGGACGACTACGTGGCGTTCTTCCCTGACGGCCGGATTTGGCCCGAATAGACGATAGGTAGCCGGCGCCCCCGCATGAGAAGCCGCGAGTCAGCCGTGGAGGCCGTTCAGCTCCGTTTGGGTCACGTCGGAGGGGAGCTTGCCGACGATGATCATGCCGAGGACATCGTCCATCGTCACATCGTCCTTGTTGACCGTGCCAACGAGCTTGCCCTGCAGCATCACACTGATTCGATCTGCAAGATCAAAGACGTCATGGATGTCGTGGCTGATCAGGAAGATGCCGATCCCCTCAGCCTTCAGCTGCATGATCAGTTCACCCACTTGGGTAGTCTCGGCTGGTCCCAGTGCAGCCGTCGGCTCATCCATGATGATGATCCTGGCGTTGTAGTAGACCGACTTCGCGATGGCGACAGACTGCCGTTGACCACCCGACAGCGAACTCACTGGCACCTTCAGATTCGTGAATTTGGGATTCAGCCTCGCCATCACCTCGCGTGTTGCGGATTCCATCGCGGAGTCGTCAAGAGTTCCCCAACGGGTCCGCAACTCTCGCCCGAGAAACATGTTCCCCGGCGAGTCGATGTTCTCGGCAAGAGCAAGTGTCTGATAGATCGTCTCGATCCCGAGCGCCTTGGCATCTCTGGGATTGTCGATGGTGACCTTCTCGCCACCGATCCTGATCTCCCCCGAATCCGCACGGTGGGCTCCTGACAAGGTCTTGATCAGCGTGGTCTTGCCGGCACCGTTTCCACCGACGAGAGCTACGACCTCTCCCGCGTGGAGGTCGACGGAAACCCCGTCAACGGCATGCACACCACCGAAGGCGACTCTGATGTCCCTCATCTCGACGAGGGGACCCTGCTGGGTGGATTCCTGCGTCATGTCGCTACGTCGCCTTCCTCCGGTAGAGACTGTCCAACGCAACCGCACCGATCAACACGATGCCGACCACGATGTCCTGGAGTGGTGCATCGACTCCCATCAGGACCATCCCCGACACCAACGACTGCATCACGAGGGCGCCGAGTATCGCGCCGGGAATCGTGCCGACTCCACCGGAGAGCGATGTTCCCCCGATCACCGCAGCGGCGATGACATAGAGTTCGGCAAGTTGGCCCATGCCGCTCGTGGCGGCGTTGAGACGTGCGATCTGAACGGAGGCAGCGATCGAGACGAGAACGCCCATCAGCATGAACGTCTTGACGATCGTCCAGCGGGTCTTCACGCCGGCGAGTACGGCCGCTTCCGGATTGCCTCCGAGGGCGTATACGTAGCGACCGTAGCGAGTGCGCGTCGCCGTGAACTGCATCACGAGGGCCACAATGATGGTGAGCAACACCGGAGTAGCGAGACCAAGAGGGATGCTAAGACCCCCAGGAGGCCAGGCGATACCATTCTCCTCGGCGTACTTCATCGCGAGACGTTCCGGCATGGGGTAGCTATTGATGACGGCGATCGCACCGATCACGACGACGCATGCGACGACCGCGACACCGACCTCCGCCCACATGGGTCGGGGTTCGAATCCGTGCTTGATCCGCTGACGGCGTCGCACAACGAGCAGAGCAACGATGCCGAAGCAGGCCGCCCCTCCGATGATCCATGTCCAGGTTCCACCGATCGTTCCTCGGGCGCCGCCCCCGAAGATCTGGAATGTCTTGTCCATGGGAGCGATTGTGCGTCCACTCGCCATCCACCATGCAGCACCGCGCCAGACGAGGAGGCCACCGAGTGTGACAATGAACGACGGTACGCCGACATAGGCGACAACGACACCCTGGAGTCCGCCCATCGCTGCCCCGAGCGCTATCCCAGCCGCGAGCGACAGGATCCAGATAGCCGGATGACCGATGCCGAAGAGATCCGGAAGGATCTCGGTCTGGAGGAGGGCCATCGCCATGCCGACGGCCGCAAGCATCGATCCGACAGAGAGATCGATGTTCCGAGTAACGATAATCAGCACCATCCCCGTCGCCATCATGGCGACGACCGACGTCTGAACGGTGAGGTTCCAGAGGTTGCGCGCCGTCAGGAACGTGCCGCCGGACATGATATTGAAGCCGATCCAGAGGACGATCAGCGCGCCGACCATGCCGAGGAGACGGGTATCGATCTCGGCAGTGCGAATGAGTCCGCCGATGGACCGCGATCCATCGGCTCCGACTGCTGTGGGCTCCGTCAGTTGCCCGGCACTCCCACGGCCGTCGTCGGCTGGCTCGTCCCCGTTCGTGCTAGGCGTATCTCCCACAGTGCGCGATACCTTAAACCGTTCGGATGGCAAGCCAGAAATGAGAGGACCACGCCCACGGAGCGTGGGCGTGGTCCTCTTCGATCGACGAGATGTCGGCTACGCGGTGTCTACGGACAGACCGCCACGGAACCGGCTTCAACGTCCTTGCAGAGATCCTCAACGGTGATCCATCCAGCCGTTACGACCAGATCCAGGTTGTCGGCCTTGATCGGAATCGGCGAGAGAAGGATCGAGTACATTTTGTTGCCTCCGGGCGTGTCGAACTGCACCATCGATGGCACGTCCTCCAGCGCCGTACCCGCGGCCAACAGCGCGGCGACCTCACCGGCCGTCTTGCCGAGCAGACGGGCATCCTTCCACACTGACACGGTCTGCGTGCCGAGGGCAACACGGTTCAGAGCGGCACCGTCGCCGTCCTGACCGGACACCGGAACGACACCGTCGAGACCCTGCGCTGCGAGAGCAGCAACAACCCCGCCGGCCGTACCATCGTTGGAAGCGACGACAGCCTGGACATCGTTGTCGAGTTCCGTGAGGAACTGCTCCATGTTGGTCTGTGCGACCTCAGGGGCCCAGTTGTCCGTGTAGGACTCGCCGACGATGACTACGTCACCGGCGTCGATGGCGTCCTGCAGGATCTCTTGCTGACCGCCACGCAGGAAGTCTGCGTTCGCGTCGGCAGCATTGCCCTTGATCATGACGTAGTTGCCCGCCGGAACCGCTTCGAGGATCGCCCGTGCCTGCATCCGTCCTACTTCGACATTGTCGAACGTGATGTAGAACGCGCCCGGATCCTCAATGAGACGGTCGTACGCGATAACCGGGATTCCTTGGTCAATAGCGCTTTGCACCGCCGGCTTGATGGCCGTGCCGTCCTGAGCAAGAATGATCAGCGCCTGAGCGCCTTGCGCAATCAGGTTCTCGACATCTGCGATCTGCTGCTCGGGTGAGGAGCCGGCATCTGCTGAGATGTAAGTGGCTCCGGCCGCTGCGAGGGCGGCCTTGATGTCAGGCTCATCCCACTTCGCCCAACGCTCTTCGTTGTAGTTGTTCCAGGAAACGCCGACGATGAGCTCGTCGGCCATGGCCTCTGTCGTCGTAGTCGCTTCTGCACCTGCGGTCGTCGTCGTGTCATCGCTATCACTGCTGCATGCAGCAACGATCATTGCGAACACGGCGAGCAACACGAGAAGTTTGATACTTCGCTTCATTTGCCCTCCATATACGTAGTGAGCGCTCGTGCGCTCACACTGCTCCAAATGGTACTCCCGATTCAGTATTGTGACTAGGTCAATGTCGCTTTTATCGGTGCTCGGCGCGTCTTGACGGACTCAGTGACGGGCCAACGCTCGCGGAGCAACAGCACACCGCGTTGAATCTCGTTCCCGGGGTTCGGGCTACGCTGCGTATCGCTCACGACCGCTGACATTCCTCGATGACGCTCGGTGCGAAGAGAACCGCTCCGGCGGTGGATACGGTAGTGGTGAACAGGTCGGAGAAGGGGCGCCTGATGGCGAACACACGAGCGAGATGGCTGACCGCGGCGGTCGGCGCACTTCTCGTGGCTGGCATGGTCCTGGGAGGGTTCCTTCTCTTCAATTCCGGCGAGGACGAGACCGTCTGTCCCCCGATCCACGAGCATCCAGAGTGGTCGGTGGCCCGCCGTTGGAATGAGGTTCTCCTCGATGCCATTCGCCGAGATCTCCCTGCACCGACGGTCCACAGTCGAAATCTCTATCACACCTCGACAGCGATGTGGGATGCCTGGGCCGCCTACGACTCGAAGGCCATTGGTATATTTGTCGATGAACAACAGGGCACCTCGAACGTCGATGCCGATCGCGACGAGGCCGTCAGCTATGCCGCTTTCCGGGTACTCGAGGCCCGCTACCTCGATTCGGTCGGCGCGACCGAAACGATCCCCGAGTTCGACCGACTCATGGAAGACCTCTGCTACTCGACCGACGTCACAACAACCGCGGGAGATACCCCCGCGGCGCTTGGGAATCGAATCGCTGGGTTCATCCTCGATTCGGGGGTGGCCGACGGCTCCAACGAGGCCGAGGGATATGCTTCCCCGGGCTTCGACGTTGTCAATCCACCACTCATCGTCGACGCGTCCGGAACGACGCTGATCGATCCGAATCGCTGGCAGCCCCTCCAGATCCAGCACATGATCTCGCAGAACGGGATCGAGCTCGAGAACGGTGTCCAGGAGTCCATCGATCCGCATTGGGGCCATGTGGTTGGATTCGCGCTTCCGCCGGCTGGCGAGACCGGCGTACCGGTCGACCCGGGCGATCCTCCGTACGCCCATGATCCCGAGACCGATCAGGAGTACAAGGACGCGGCGGTTGAGGTCGTTGGCTACAGCAGCGTGCTCGATCCCACCTTCGGCGTCATGGTGGACATCTCGCCCGCCACGGTCGGCGCCAACTCGCTCGGAACAAACGACGGTACCGGATACGACGTCAACCCGGCGGCCGGGGTGCCGTACGAACCCAACATCGTCAACCAGGGAGACTTCGGGCGAACCGTCGCCGAGTTCTGGGCCGACGGCCCCGACTCGGAGACACCGCCGGGTCACTGGAACACGGTGGCCAATGCTGTCACCGAAGCACTCGGCGAGAACCTGCGCATCGGAGGGACCGGCGAACCCGTCGACGCGCTGGAATGGGACGTCAAGCTCTACCTCGCCCTGAACGGTGCGAACCACGACGCAGCGATTGCCGCGTGGGGTGCCAAGGGCTACTACGACTACATCCGCCCTATTTCGATGATTCGATGGATGGGCGGCAACGGTCAATCGAGTGATCCCGATGGCTCGTCGTATTCCGAGGATGGCCTCCCGCTCCAGGACGGTCTCGTCGAGGTGATCACCGCTGAGTCGACGGCTCCTGGTGGGCGTCACGCTGAACTTGCCGGCCATGAGGGCGAGATTGCGGTCCTGTCCTATGCGGGAAATCCGCCGGATCCCGAAACCGAGATCGGCGGCGTGGAATGGATCCTCGCGATCGACTGGGTTCCGTACCAGGCTCCGACGTTCGTCACACCGTCGTTCTCCGGATACGTGTCTGGCCACAGCACGTTCAGTCGGGCGTCCGCCGAGGTCCTCACCGGCATCACCGGCAGTGAGTTCTTCCCCGGAGGACTCGGCGAGTGGGGCATCGCGTCCGACTCGCTCAAGTTCGAAGCCGGGACCGCGAACGGTATCACACTGCAGTGGGCGACCTACCAGGACGCGTCGGATCAAGCTGGCGTATCGCGGCTCTACGGCGGGATCCATGTCCGTGCGGATGATTTCGCCGGACGCGTGATGGGAGCTGAAATCGGGCAGGCGGCATGGGCGCTTGCACAGTTCTACTACGGAGATACCACCGAATGACTCGAGTCACGCTGCGAACAGCTGCGCGATGAATAGGAAGAGATGGCTCATAGCGGGTGCCGTTGCCCTCGTCGTGGCAATGGGGATCGGAGCCGTTGTCGTACTGACTTCAGCCGGTGCTACTGCACCCACCGTCGCAATGGAGGCGCCGCGCTTCGTCGCGGAGGCCGAGGTGGCGGGCGTCGACCACTCCTACGACGGTGACTGGACGTTCTTCGTCGGCGGGGGAGTCGCCGTCTTCGACTGCAACGAGGATCGAAGGCCGGACCTCTACTTCGCCGGCGGAGCCAACCCCGCTGGCCTCTATCTCAACGACAGCCCGATCGGCGGTTCGCTCCGATTCACCGAGGTTCACGACACCGGCACGGATCTGACCGAGGTCACCGGGGCTTACCCGGTCGACCTCGACTCGGACGGGCACATCGACCTCGCCGTGCTGCGCTTCGGAGAGAACATACTCTTCCGGGGAATCGGCGAATGTCGGTTCGAGCGCGCCAATGAGGATCTTGCGTTCGACGGCGGCGACGAGTGGACCGCAGGGTTCAGCGCAACGTGGGAGGGATCGAACGAGATCCCGACCCTCGCCGTCGGAATGTACGTCGAACTCGATGACGACGGGCGGCAGAACGGCGAATGCTCCGACAACCTCATGTTCCGGCCAGAAGGAGCCACCTACGCGGCTCCGACTCTCCTGAGCCCCGGATGGTGCACGCTGTCGCTCCTCTTCAGCGACTGGGACCGCTCGGGACGACGCGACCTGCGCGTCGCCAACGACAGGCACTACTACCGCGACGGCGAGGAGCAACTCTGGCGCATCGAGGAGGGGCAGACCCCCCGCCTCTACACCAGGGACGACGGCTGGAAGAAGCTCCAGATCTGGGGGATGGGAATCGCAACTCACGATGTCACCGGCGACGGACTCCCCGAGGTGTACCTGACCAGCCAGGGTGATAACAAGTTCCAGGAACTCAGCGACGGCTCGTCCCAACCGACCTACAGCGATATCGCGATCCGGCGCGGCCTCACCGCCCATCGTCCGTTCACCGGCGGTGACATCATGCCGTCGACCGGATGGCACCCCGAATTCCAGGACGTGAACAACGACGGCTTCACCGACCTCTTCCTCTCGAAAGGCAATGTCAACGCGATGCCCGAGTATGCAGCGGAGGACCCGAACAACCTCCTCCTCGGCCAACCCGATGGGACGTTCGTCGACAGCGCCGTCGAGGCCGGGATCGTTCACTACGACCGCAGCCGAGGCGCAGCGCTGGTTGACCTCAATCTCGACGGCATGCTCGACCTCGTCGAAGTGAACCGGGTCGAGAGTGTGAACATCTGGCGAAACGTAGGTTGGGGGGATACCGCAAGCCCCACACCCATGGGCAACTGGGTCGCCGTTCAACTCGAACAGCAGGACGTCAATGTCGATGCAATCGGCTCGTGGGTCGAGGTGCGGATCGGTGACCATGTGATGCAGCAGGAAGTAAGCATCGGAGGTGGCCACGCCGGCGATCAACTCGGTTGGATCCACTTCGGACTCGGCCCTTCGGACGCAGCCGAGATCCGCGTGCAGTGGCCGGACGGTGAGATGGGGCCATGGCTGAAGGTCGATGCCAATCAGTTCATCACCATCGACCGGGGACGCGCGGAAGCCAAGGCCTGGGTTCCGGAACAGAGCTGAGATTTCACCGCTGCGGGCTACGCGTGGCGCCCACCTCTATCCCCGACATCTTCTCAAGCGCCTTCACCAACGCGTGGTTGCCGTCTCCACCGAGGCCTTCGTTCTGGAGTGCCCTGTAGAACTGGAAGACGAGGGCCGTTCCTGGGATCGGAGATCCGACGGAGTCGGCGGCCTCAAGGGCGAGCCTCAGATCCTTCTGCTGGAGGTCGATCGTGAATCCTGGACGCCAGTCCCGTTCGATCATCTGGGGGCCGCGATTCGCCAGCATCCAGGAACCGGCGGCACCACCTTTGACAGCATCGAGCGTGGCTTCGAGATCGAGACCCGCAGCCTGAGCGAAGAGCAGTGCCTCGGACACGGCAAGCTGATTCACGACAACGAGGATCTGGTTGACGATCTTGACCTGTTGGCCTGCCCCAACCGGACCGACGCGAGTGATCGTTGTCCCAAACGCTTCCATGTACGGACGGGCCCGCTGCACATCGTCTTCACTCCCACCGACCATGATCGAGAGCGTTCCACTTGCGGCACCTTCGGATCCACCGCTCACCGGAGCGTCGATCCAGCTACCACCAAGGTTCGCAACCTCTTCGGCGAACCCAACAGTTGCCCCGGGGCTGATTGTCGAGTGGTCGACCACGAGTGACCCCGCAGACACACCCGCCAGCAGGCCGTCATCGGCGTGTAGGACCGCGTCAACGTCCGGCGTATCCGACACGCAGATCATGACGATCGGACAGAGCCGCCCGACCTCGGCCGGCGACGATGCCGCAGATGCGCCGGCCGCCACAAGGGGATCCATGCGCGAGGCCGTCCGATTCCACACCACGACAGCATGGCCCTTGTCGATCAGATTGGCTGCCATGCCGGCACCCATGATTCCAAGTCCGACGAAACCGATCCGTTCCGACATGCTCGCGACCTTCTTCCGCTGTTCTTGCGTCCTAGCCGGGGACGGTACCGCATCTGGATCGGCAGGAATACCCGTCACAGGAAACCGAACGGGCATAATGGTCGTCGTAGTGATGGTGGCACCGCAACACGGCACATGATCAGGGAGAACACAATGGACAGCGCCGACACCGAACCCGTCGAGGAAAAGCCATTCGGAGATCCGAGGCCGGACTTCCACATCTCAATCGGCTGGCAGACCATCTGGAAGGTCATTGCGGCGATCCTCGTCACGCTCCTGGCACTTTGGGCTGCCGGCGAGATGTCCTCCCTGCTGTCGATGCTCGCTATCTCCTTCTTCTTCAGTTTGGCAATGCAGCCGGCGGTCATGTGGCTCGTCGATCGATACGAGTGGAAACGCGGCGCAGCCGTCGGATTGATCTATCTCTCGGGATTCGTGGCGACGATCCTCATGGTTCTCGTACTCATCCCTGCTGTCGCGGAGCTTGCCGGCGGTATCGGCGAGAAGGGTGGGGGGTGGCTCACCGATGCGAGTCTCTGGGTCGAGGACACGTTCAATGTCGAGATCTGGACGCCGGGTACCGGTGAGGAGATCGCGCAAGGGACGGAAGAGGCGCTCGTCAGTTGGGCGAAAGGGGCCTTCGGGAGCGCGCTGGGTATCTTCACCAGTGGGATCGGTTTCATCTTCAACCTGGCGACGATCGCCATGTTCACCTTCTATTTCACCGCCGATGCGCCGCGCCTGCAACGTTCGATCCTCTCCCACATGAGTCCGGCGAACCAGCGGCGTGTGGGCTGGACCTGGGACGAGGCGATCCGACAGACCGGTGGCTACTTCTACTCCCGGATGCTGCTGATGCTGATCAACAGCACAGGGTTCTTCTTCACGATGGTCCTGGTCGGTATGCCGGTCGCGTTCGCGCTTCCTCTCGCGATATTCGGCGGATTCGTATCGGTCTTCATCCCGGCGATCGGGACGTACATCGGTGGAGCGATTCCCATCATTCTCACCCTCGCTGTCCAGGGTCTGACGGCTGCGCTCATCGTGCTGGCGTACGTCCTCATCTACCAGCAGGCAGAGAACTACTGGCTGAGTCCGAAGATCAGCTCGAAGACGATGACGCTCAACGGCGCTGTTGCATTTGGTGCGGCGCTCGCCGGCGGTGCGATCGCCGGTCCGATGGGGGCGTTCGTGGCTCTCCCGGTCGCGGCGCTGATCATCTCACTCACCTCGAACTTCGCGAAGAGTTATGAGGTCGTTTACAACCCCGAAGATCTGAAGGAAGCAGTCACAATCGCGGAGGAGGAAGCAACCGACCCCGCCGAATGACCCTGTAGGTCAGTTGGTGGAAGTCTCCCGGGCTCCGACAAGCGCCCGCTGTGGCGCGACGACTGCCTCCAAGGGTTCGGTCCTCGTCGTGCTGTGTCTGCGGACGGCTTTCTCTGTCTCGATCACTGCTAGCACGACGAGGGCAAGGCCGATCGAAATGAGCCACTCGTAGCCGGTGAGCGACTGGGTCATCAGGAACCGTTGGAGAAGGCTCCACTCGGTAGCGATCAACGTCAGGGCAGCCGGGATGGCGAGGATGCCGAGTGCCTTGAGGATCGGAGCCGTCAGTCCCGATCCCGGATCCCGACGGATCGAGAGACCGCTAAGCAGCGTGCCGATCGACATAACTGCGAACGCCATCGTCATCGAAGCTGTCGCCTCCGTGGCACTCGGCGTGTCGGGACCCAAGAGCAGTGGTGTGAGAGTCATGAGGAACAGCGCGCTTCCGTAGATGGCCCACCGAACCATCTCCGATCCGTTCGCGAGCACCTTCTTCGGATCGCGCGGGCGTCGACTCATCAGATCGGAATCGACTCCTCCAATCATGATCACGATCACCGGGGCACTGGCGACCAAGAAGTTGATCCACAGCACCATGATCGGGGTGAGCGCCACACCGGACGCAATGTTGAAGATGCTCGCTGCCAGGAACAACAGGACAAGCGACAGCAGTTGCGACATCTGGTACCGCACGTAGAGGGCGATCTTCTGATAGATGCTTCGGCCCAGTTCGACGGCGTGTACGAGTGTGCCGAAGTTGTCGTCCGTGAGGATCATCTTGGCGGCCTGTTTCGTGACCTCGCTGCCGCTCCCCATCGCGACGCCGATGTCTGCCTGCTTCAACGCCGCAGCATCGTTAACGGCGTCCCCTGTCATCGCAACGACCAGTCCCTGGCTCTGCATCAGTTGCACGAGTCGGAGCTTGTCTTCGGGAGCCACCCGGCCGAACACGTGCAATGCGGGCAGTCGTTCCAAGATCGCCTCGTCGGAGAGGCTGCGGAATTCGACACCACTGATCGCGCCTGAACCGAGACCGAGATCCTTCCCGATCGCGAGCGCCGTCGTGGCATGGTCCCCCGTGATCATCCGAACGTCGATGCCGGCATCCGCCGCAATGCTGACCGCTTCCTTGGCAGAGGGGCGCAGCGGATCGATGATCCCGATGAGCGCACCGAATCGGAGGTTCTCGACGAAGGCCATCGGATCGTTCGTCGCTGCGGCTTCGTCGCTTTCATCGATGAAGCGTGCTGCGAACGACAGTACGCGAAGACCCTCGCTCGCCATCCGGTTGTTCGCAGCGTTGATCTCCTCTCGAGCCGAAGCATCGATCGGGGTCGCGGATCCTTCCGGTCCGGCAGCTTCGGTGCAGCGGGCGAGCACGATGTCCGGCGCCCCCTTGACGAGCATCACCGAACGCGTTTCGCCTCGAATCGGCAGGTGATGGATGGTCGCCATGAACTTATAGGCGGAGTCGAATGGAACCTCGGCTTCTCTCGGGTACATCCGCCGGGTCTCGACGGCGTTGACGCCGAGCTTGGCTGCCAGCACGACGAGGGCAGCTTCAGTGGGGTCTCCGATTACGGCGCCGTCGTCACCGACCGTCGCGTCGCTGTCGAGGGCGAGCCCGTACGCGAGGGGCGTCAGGTCCGGTGCCGGAGCACCTGCGACGCCGAGGATCGACCCGTGCTTGTCGTAGCCGACCCCTTCAACCGTGAGCCATTGTTGGTTGGTGTACACGAGATGCACCATCATCTCGTTCATCGTCAATGTGCCCGTCTTGTCCGTGTTGATCGCACTGGTCGAACCGAGCGTCTCGACATCGGTGAGGTTCTTGACCACGGCCTTCGCCGCGGCAAGCTGCTTTGAGCCGTATGCGAGCATCGCCTGGACGAAGGTCGGCAACCCCGTCGGGATTGCGGAGATCGCCATCGCTGTGCCCAGCAGCAACAACTCACTGGTCTCGAGGCCTCGCCCCATCCCGATCACGACGATCACCGCGACAGCACCCCAGGCGATGAAGCCGAGGATCTTGGTCAGCGAGTCCAGTTCACGCTGGAGCGGTGACCGCTTCCGCTTCACTGACTCGAGCATGGCCGCGATCTGACCCATCTCGGTCGCCATGCCCGTAGCGGTCACGACGATCGTGCCCGAGCCACGAGTGACCGACGTGTTCTGATACAACATGCACAGCCGATCCCCGAGGCCGATGTCCTCATCAGGGAGGGCGATCGCATCCTTGGCGATGGGTTGGCTCTCACCGGTGAGTGCCGCCTCCTGCGCCTCGAGCGTCGCGGACCGCAGGATTCGACCGTCGGCAGGGACGATGTCTCCAGCCTCCAGGTTCACGATGTCTCCCGGCACGAGAGCCGTGGCAGGGAGTAACTCCAGCGTGCCGTCCCTGACGACGCGCGCTTGGGGAACCTGCATCTGAGCGAGCGCATCGACGGCCGCTTGGGCCGAGAGTTCCTGCCGGGAGCCCATGACAACGTTGAGTAGCACCAGGGCTGCAACCAGGATCGCCGTCGAGACCTCTCCGAGTAGGAGGCTGACGAGGGCCACCATCAACAGCATGAGATTCATCGGATCGAGGACTTGGGCAAGAGCGATCTTCCAGACCGACGGCGGCGCTTCGGCATGGAGTTCATTCGGTCCGTACTCAACGAGACGGCTCTTCGCCTCGGACTCGGAGAGCCCTTCCTCGCGATCAGTCGATTGACGCGCGACGGCAACCTCGGGATCCGAGCGAATACCAACGGGTCTTCGAAGCCTCGGGAAGTGTTGTCGAAGTTGTCATCCGAGAAGCCTACCAACGGTGGCGGACCCCGACTCAGCGTCCAATTGCAATGGCGCACCCCGACACTCTGCTGACGATCGTCGACCAACTCCCCCGTTGGATCGATGGGGCCGAAGGTATTCGCCGCCTGAGAATCTTCGCCCTGGAGACGTGAAACGCATCGGGTATCGGAGGGCTCACCGACATCGAGGAGCTGCTCACGGGAACGGGGGAAACCGTCCTCACCACACAACAGACCGGCATTGCGTTTCGGAACGATAAGGATTGACCACAACAAGAGAGAGGACATCGTCATGGCGTACAACTTGAAGAACCGGAGTTTCGTCAAAGAACTCGACTTCGCCCCGAAAGAGATAGGGTTCCTCCTCGATCTCTCTGCCGCACTCAAGACGGCGAAATATGCCGGCACGGAGCAGCCCCAGCTCTCCGGCAAGAACATCGCCCTCCTGTTCGAAAAGACGTCGACACGCACCCGCGCGGCATTCGAAGTCGCAGCATTCGACCAAGGTGCACACGTCACCTACTTCGATCCATCCGGTTCCCAGATGGGCCACAAAGAGTCCATCGCGGACACAGGCCGAGTCCTGGGACGCATGTACGACGCACTCGAATACCGCGGTTCACGCCAGGCCGACGTCGAAGAGTTGGCCGCCAGCGCCGGTGTCCCTGTCTACAACGGACTCACCGAAGAATGGCACCCCACCCAGATGCTCGCCGACTTCCTCACCATGGGTGAGGCGTCCAGCAAGGCATACGACACCATCTCGTATGCGTTCATGGGTGACCTGCGCTTCAACATGGCACGCTCACACATCGTGATGGCTGCACTCATGGGATCGGATCTGCGCCTCGGAGGGCCCGCCGAACTCGCACCGCCCGCCGACGTGCTCGACGTGGCGAACAAGATCGCGGAGCGTACCGGTGCGACGATCACCGTCACCGAAGACCCCGACGAAGCAGTCCGAGGCGTCGACTTCATCCACACCGACGTATGGGTCTCGATGGGGGAACCGAAGGACGTGTGGACCAGCCGGGTCGGATTGTTGAAGCCGTATCAGGTCAACACCGACCTCATGGCCGCGTCCGGCAACGATGCCGTCCAGTTCCTGCACTGTCTGCCTGGGTTCCACGACACCAACACCGTCGTCGGCAAAGACATTATGGAACACACCAACATGCCAAACGGACTCGAAGTCACCGACGCCGTGTTCGATTCCCCCGCAAGCATCGTCTTCGACCAAGCAGAGAACCGACTCCACACCATCAAAGCCGTCATGGTCGCCACCCTGACATAGGAGGCGCCTAAGCGACCCCATACGGTGAGGAATATAACGACCGTCTCATCGGTTTCACCGACGCATCTACAACCTGGAGTTTCGTGCCGGCTGTAACCGTTGACGACACCCTCGTGCTTCCTCGCCTCGACATCGAGGCGGTCGGGACACTCGATCGTCCCGTGAAGTCTGTGACGACCGGTCCGACCGGGTTCGAGGGTGAAGGCTTCCCCGTGCGTCGGGCGTTCGGCGGCGTTGACCTCGCCGATACCGACCCGTTCATCCATCTCGATCAGATGGGTGAGGTTGAGTATGCCCCCGGGGAACCGAAGGGCACGCCCTGGCATCCGCATCGAGGATTCGAGACTGTCACGTACATGATCGACGGCACCCTCCGTCATCAGGATTCGCACGGCGGTGGCGGCGTGATCACCGATGGGGATACCCAGTGGATGACCGCCGGGTCCGGGATCCTCCACATCGAGGCGCCTCCCGAAGAGCTCGTCGTGAGCGGCGGTCTCTTCCACGGATTCCAGTTGTGGGTGAACCTCCCGAGCTCCGACAAGTTCCTCGCTCCGAGGTATCAGGATCTTCGTGCAGGGAGTGTGACGTTGCTGACCACGCATGACGGTGGTGTGTTGATCAGACTGATCGCCGGCGAATTGGCCGGCCACCAGGGCCCCGGATCGACGCACACGCCGATCACCATGTTCCATGCGACCCTGTCCCCCGGCGCCCGGCTTCAAGTGCCTTGGCGACAAGACTTCAATGCTCTGGCGTACGTACTGAACGGATCCGGCAGCTTCGGATCACATCGCCGTCCGGCTCGGATGGGGAATCTCGCCGTCTTCGGATCCGGCGACATGCTCACGATCAGCGCGGACGAGCAGCAGGACGCCCGCAGCCCGAACATGGATGTGTTGGTACTCGGTGGACTCCCCATACGCGAGCCGATCGCGTGGGCGGGCCCATTCGTGATGAACACCCGTGCCGAACTCATCCAGGCCTACGACGACTTCCAGGCCGGCCGCCTTGGCAGCATCCCTCACGAGGGAATCGGCAACGAAGAGCCGTCGGTCACCGGTAGCTAGCAGAGTGCCCGGATAGAGAACGGTGGTGCGCGATTCTCTTCCTCCCCCTGAAGACTCGCGGCGGAATTGGGGTTGGGTCGTGTCTACCCAGGGGGTGGTGTTGGTTGGGGTTAGGTGAGGGTGGCGAGTATCCCGATGGCTTTGGCGGTCTGGTCGAATGCGGCGGCGGGTCGTCGCCAGTAGGCGAGGACCCGCCAGTGTTTCATCGCCCCGATGGCGTGTTCGACCGGCATCCGGCGCGATGACAAATGACGGTTGAAACAGCGATCTGCGTCACTGAGCGGCCCATAGCGGGTCTTGTAGACCGGAGTGACAACATTGTCGGCGCCGAGATCCTTCCACAGTGTTTGATATCCGCGATCGGCGAGCACTACGACCCCGGCGGTGACCGCGACCGACAGCATCGCCATCAATCCTGTCTGGGCACGCAGCATCGCAATGTCATTCGTTCGGCCGTCCCCAGAAGGGTTCGCCTCAACCCACAACGGACGCCGCGAACTGTCCGACACGACGGTGGCTTTGACGACATGGGCTTTCGTCTTCCCCGACCAGGCTTGCTTCTGATCCGCCCACAACTCGGGAGACCACCGCCGCACCTCGGTGCCGTCGATCATCACCGGATCGTCACCATGATCCTCAACATAGGCCCCAAGGTCGTCAAGGCTCCGAATCGGACGGGTCGCACCAGCGGGTTGAAACCCGTGGGCGACAAGGAGTACTTCGACTTCGTCTCGATAACGGCGCACCGAGCGTTCGTGAACACCGAAGATCCTGCCCGTCGCACGCACAGAGATACCTTGACGCAGCAACGTCAACGCCACCAACAGACGCAACCAAAACGGTTTCGGTGGCCGACCCGCACCCGGAGCACGCCGACGTCCCGGCCGATCCGCCAGGTCGCGGCGCCGCTGCTCGGCGATCGGTGCCAGCCGGATCAGCAAGTCACCGAACTGTTCCGGTGTTGTGCCACACAACTCACGAGACGGACCCAACCTGACCACACGGGTAACAGCCATACGCGGAACCTATCCAACCCGAACCCAAAACGCGAGCATCAAATACGCCGCACCTCTTGAGGGGGAGGTGCCGCCCGCAGGGCGGTGGAGGGGGTCAAGGGCTGCAGGTGAAGTGAACCGTCTGACCCCTCCCGTCAGCGTCTGACGGCTCTGCCACCCTCCCCTGAGAGGCGGGAAGAGGACACCGGATCCCAACCCTCTTTGCCATCGCGAGAGGGACCCCGAAGCGCGAGAAAGCCACCCGGGAGTCCTGGGAAGGAGGGAGGCGGGTGGCGATCTCGTGCTTGGAGGCTTGACACGAAGTATGCCAGGTCCCCCTGAGAGCAATCTGAAGGGAACCTGAGAACCAGATGAGAGATCTCGGGATGCTCCGTGGCCAAACGCGACAGAGCGCCAACCGTCTCCCTTGATGAGGGAGAGATCGGGTTGACGCCACACCTA
This sequence comes from uncultured Acidimicrobiia bacterium, assembly GCA_964195545.1. Taxonomy (GTDB): domain Bacteria; phylum Actinomycetota; class Acidimicrobiia; order Spongiisociales; family UBA5794; genus JAHEEL01. Next base: position 56,183 of record CAXMQQ010000005.1, read on the forward strand.
GAGCATCACCTCAGGAGACACAAAGGCGGATGCTTCTGTCGTGCCAACTTGAACATATCGGATCGTCGGATTGTCCCCGACTACCGGCTACGCCCGGCGAAGCCGGGTCACAAGGTGGCTGCCACCAGCTCGTCTTGGCTCAGCGCTGCAAGGCGTGCGACCTCGGCTGTATCGAGGCCGATCGCCTCGGCAACACGGGTTCCGAAGTCTGGATCCACCCGGTAGAACAGAGCGGTCTGGCGAAACTGCAACCGCTTCTGCGCTCCACCGAGATGGCCGGCGATGTTGGAGACCAGGTGATCTCTGTCCGTGTCGTCCATCACATCGGAGTACAACGAACGGGGCTGCTCGTAGTCGTCGTTCGAGTGTGTGTACTCGAACCGGCCGGCCTCACCCGCAACCGTCACACCCGGCTCTGCTGCCGTGGCGTCGGGGACCGGTCCACCGAAGGAGTTCGGGTAGTAGTTCGGTCCTCCGCCATGGTTGCCATCGGTTCGCATGGAACCGTCACGCTCATAGGTCTGTGCGACGGTTCCTTTCGGCTGGTTGACCGGGATCAGCGCATGGTTCGTTCCGAGGCGATGGCGGTGCGTATCCGGATATGAGAAGAGACGGCCCTGGAGCATCTTGTCTGGAGATGCTGCGACTCCCGGGACGAACGATCCGGGGCTAAACGCAGCCTGCTCGACCTCGGCGAAGTAGTTCTCCGGATTTCGGTTGAGCACCATCTTGCCGAACGGGATGAGCGGGTAGTCGGCGTGTGGCCAGACCTTCGTAATGTCGAACGGGTCGTACCGGTAGTCGGCCGCGTCGGTTTCGTTCATGATCTGCACGTTGACGGTCCACGACGGGTAGTCACCGTCGGCGATCGCTCCGTACAGGTCACCGGTCGCCTGATCCGGGTCACTGGATGCCAGGGCTGCCGCCTCAGATCCGGTGAGCGTCTCGTTGCCTTGATCGGTCTTGAAGTGGAGTTTGATCCAGTACCGGTTCGTATCGGTGTACCAGAGGTACGTGTGACTCGTGTAGCCATTCATGTGACGATACGACTTCGGTGTTCCCCGGTCGGAGAACAGGATCGAGACTTGGTGCAGCGACTCGGGGGTCAACGACAGGAAGTCCCAGAACATGTCTGGGTCCTTGAGGTTCGTTGCCGGGTTGCGCTTCTGGGTATGGATGAAGTCGGGGAACTTCAGCGGATCACGGATGAAGAAGACCGGCGTGTTGTTGCCGACCATCTCGTAGTTGCCGTCCTCTGTGTAGAACTTCACGGCGAAGCCACGCGGGTCCCGCTCGGAGTCGGCCGATCCCTTCTCCCCACCGACGGTGGAGAAGCGAACGAACAGTTCGGTCTGTTTGCCAACCTCTGAGAGGAAAGCGGCTTTCGTGTACTGCGAGACGTCTGCGGTCACCTCGAAGTAGCCGTAGGCGCCCGCACCTTTCGCATGGACGACTCGCTCCGGGATTCGTTCACGGTCGAAGTGCGCCAGTTTGTCGAGCAGATGTGTGTCCTGGATCAGGGCGGGCCCGTCGATTCCGGCGGTCACGGTGTTCTGATCGTCGGCGACGGGGCGTCCGAACGTGTTGGTCAGCTTGTCGGGCATGGGTCCTCCTCGAGCAGGCAGGTGGTCGGAACTGTGGATTGTTTGTTTAGACTAGTTCTAAAGTAGTACGTCTGTCCATCGGAATCGAGCCATGACCGCATCCGACACCTCGCAGGTGATCCGCAACGCCGGCCTGAGAGCGACCAAGCCAAGAGTCCTCATCTACGACCTCCTCCAAGAGGCCGGTGGCCACCGCACAGCCGACGAGGTCGCCGGGCTGGTCGTCGACAGTCGAAGGCGTCTTCCTCGTGCATCGGTATACAACGTGCTCGACGATCTGTCCAGGGTCGACCTTGTCATGCGCGCCGATCGGGGACCGGGAACGGCGATCTACGAAGTCTCCGACACGTGGCATCACCACTTCGTGTGTCATGTGTGCGGAGAGGTAATGGACGTGGCGTGCGTGGTCGGGTCGAAGCCGTGTCTCGACGCGGACGTGCCGGGCGCCGTCATCGACGAGGCTCAGATCATCTTCCGCGGTGTCTGCGCTTCCTGCGCCGGCTCAACCTGACCGAACCGACGGCAAGGTACGCTACGCAGGACTCTCACCGGGTCGAGGATCGCGGGAGGTGCCGTAGTTCATCCGCTCGAGGCGGGCTCTGACCTGGTCTGCATCATCGTCATCCACACGCCTCGTCGCCCCCACTCCGCGGAGTCGGTCGGTGGTACGTTCCCGGTAGCGCTCGTCGTCATCGCGGTTCCGGGATCGAGAAGACCACATCAGGATTTCCCCCTTGTCATCGAGCTAGCTCCCAAATCGTTGCACATAGCCATCAATATCGGGCGAATTTCCGAATACAAGAGACACAGATCGTCGACTGCCGAGCGAACTAGTGTCGAACGGCCGCTTCGACCGCACCACTAATGTCAGGTCTCGCACGACCCCCTCCCTGGAAAGGGTTCTCAGTGGCTGATCCGATCGGGATGTTGACGATCGAAGAACTGGCTGAAGCGGTCGAGGCCGACACACTCGATACCGTCATTGTGGCCTTCACCGACCACCACGGGCAACTCCTCGGCAAGCGCATCGATGCGGGATTCTTCCTCGACGAGGTCGCCGCAGACGGAAGTCACAGCTGCGACTACCTCCTCACGACGGACATCGAGATGGAACCGATGCCGGGTTACTCGTATGCAAATTGGGAACTCGGGTACGGCGACTTCCACCTCATCCCCGACCTCTCAACGATGCGGGTCGCCGATTGGCTGTCCGGTACTGCAATCGTGCTCACCGACCTCCATGATCCAACCAGCCACGAGCCGGTCGCCGTTGCTCCGAGATCGATGCTCCGTCGCCAGGTCGAACGTGCTGCTGAGGCTGGATTTACGGCGAAGACCGCGTCGGAACTCGAGTACTTCCTTTTCGAGGATTCGTACCGTGAAGCCGCCGAGCGGGGCTACGCGGACCTCACGCCGGTTGGGTGGTACTCCGAGGACTATCACCTGTTCCAGGGGAGCCGTGAGGAGTTCTTCAACCGTGCCGCTCGACGGGCTCTCAACCGATCCGGTATCCCGGTTGAGACCTCGAAGGGTGAGACGGGAGTGGGCCAACACGAGCTCAACATCCGCTACGCCGGAATCCTGGAGGCAGCCGACCGACACGCTCTCATGAAGCAGTGCATGAAGGAGATCGCCGATGATCTCGGAGTCTCGATCACGTTCATGGCGAAACCCCACGACAACGACGCCGGCTCGAGCTGCCACCTCCACCTGAGTCTCTGGAACGGTGACGAACCCGCGTTCCCCGGTGATCATGCGGTTGGTCCGGTCTTCGGGTCGGACGAGTTCCGATGGTTCCTCGGTGGTTGGATGGCGCACGTCGAGGAGCTGACACCGTTCTACGCGCCGACCGTCAACTCCTACAAGCGATTCGTCGATGCATCGTGGGCACCGACGCGGATCGCCTGGAGTTATGACAACCGGACCGCCGGTTTTCGCATCGTGGGAAGCGGGCCCAGCCTACGGATCGAGAATCGCATCCCCGGTTCGGATGCCAACCCGTACCTTGTGTACGCCGCCACGTTGGCCGCCGGCCTCGACGGCATCGCCAATCGCATCGAACCGCCTGAGATCTTCACGGGCGACGTCTACGCGGCGAAGGACCTTCCGGCAGTTCCGGGAACACTGCGTGACGCGACCGACCGCTTCGCGGAGAGCGAGTGGGCCAGGGAGGCGTTCGGCGCCGCAGCGCACGATCACTACATCCACTTCTTCCGCAGCGAGCAGCACTCATACGACTCGGCAGTCACGGACTGGGAACGCCGCCGCTACTTCGAGCGAATCTGACAAGTCGACGGAGCAAGGAGCGAAATGAGACTCGAAGGCAAATCGGCTGTGATCACGGGAGCCGGGAACGGAATCGGGCGAGAGACTGCGCTGTTGTTCACCACCGAAGGCGCTGCGGTCACAGCCGTAGATCTCAACGAGGAGGCAGTGAACAACACGGTTTCAGAGATCATCGCCGGCGGCGGAACCGCCATCCCGATCGTCGCCGACGTCTCCAGCGACAACGATTCGGCTGCGATGTTCGCGGCGGCCGAAGAGGCATTCGGTCGCGTCGATATCGTGTTCAACAACGCAGGGATCATGCACTCCGACGACGGAGATGCCGTCGGCACGGACGAGGCGATCTGGGACCTGACGATGGATGTCAATGCCAAGGGCGTGTTCCTCGGATGCAAACACGGCATCCCGGCGCTGCGCAGAGCCGGTGGCGGCTCCATCATCAATACCGCCTCGTTCGTGGCACATCTCGGTGCCGCCACGCCGCAGGTCGCCTACACCGCGTCGAAAGGCGCCGTGATGGCAATGACACGCGAACTCGCCGTCGTGCATGCCAGGGAAGGAATCCGCGTCAACGCGCTCTGCCCCGGGCCATTGCGTACTGAGTTGCTCATGAAGTTTCTCGACACCGAGGAGAAGAAGCAGCGGCGGCTCGTCCATATCCCGATGGGACGCTTCGGCGAAGCAGCCGAGATGGCCAAGGCGGTGCTTTGGCTTGCCTCCGACGATTCGTCCTACGTGACCGGAACCGAGTTCCTCGTCGATGGCGGTATCACCGCCGCATACGTGACACCGGAGTGATCGGCAAACTCGACAGGGTTCTAGCGAGGTATCGTGATGCCGTACGCCAACAGTCGGGAAGGCAGACATGACGACCGCAGGTGAATCCGTATTCGACACGATCGAGCCGGAGAAGAGTGTCAAGAAGCCGAAGCTGGGCAAGAAGTTCTACGAGTCAGAGCTCGTTCGGCTTCAGGGCGAACTCGTCAAACTCCAGAGCTACGTCAAGGAAGAAGGGCTGAAGGTCGTCGTCGTCTTCGAGGGACGGGATGCCGCGGGGAAGGGCGGTGTAATCAAGCGGATCACCGACCGCCTGAACCCCCGGATCTGTCGGGTTGAGGCCCTCGGGACACCCACGGAACGGGAGAAGACCCAGTGGTGGTTCCAGCGCTACGTCAACTACCTGCCAGCGGCGGGAGAGATGGTTCTGTTCGACCGCTCCTGGTACAACCGCGGTCTCGTTGAGCCCGTCATGGGCTTCTGTACCAACGACGAATACACAGAGTTCTTGCGTACCTGTCCGGAGTTCGAACGGATGCTGGTCCGGAGCGGGATCATCCTCATCAAGTACTGGTTCTCCGTGAGTGACGAAGAGCAGGAACGCCGGTTCCAGGCCCGCATCGACAGCACAACCAAACGTTGGAAGCTCAGCGACATGGATCTCGAGTCACGCGCCCGCTGGGTCGAATTCTCGAAAGCGAAAGACATTCTGTTCGACCACACCGACATCAAGCAGGCTCCGTGGTTCGTCGTCAACGCCGAGGACAAGAAACGGGCTCGCCTCAACTGCATCAGCCACCTGCTGTCGATCATCCCGTACGAGGACCGGACGCCCACTCCGGTCGACCTTCCGCCCCGCCAGGAGAACACGGGCTACATCCGTCCACCGATCACTGAACAGACGTTCGTTCCGGATGCCTACTGAACCCCTCTGGTGACGAATTCGGGTGACTGAGAGGCTGGTGAAACGCTAGCCTCTCTGGCGCTAACCCTCGATTTGAAGGATGGAGCGACGTGGCCTCAGCGGATCCACAGAGCTATCCCCTGCTGGAGAGCCTCGATCTTCCGGCGGATCTCGAAGGCCTCGACGAACGGGCCCTCGCCGATCTCGGCGACGAGATTCGCTCGTTCATGCTCGAGGTCATCTCCCAGAACGGCGGCCACCTGTCCCCAAATCTCGGCGTCGTTGAACTCACGATTGCTCTCCACACCGTGTTCGACAGTCCGACAGATCGGATCATCTGGGACGTCGGACATCAGTCGTATCCCCACAAACTCCTTACGGGCCGCTTCAAGGAGTTCCCGACACTTCGGCAGGAGTCCGGTATGTCGGGCTATCCGTCGCGAGCGGAGAGTGCCCACGATTTCGTCGAGAACAGCCATGCATCGACGTCGCTCAGCTACGCGGCAGGACTCGCCCTCGCACGCGGGGAAGGGGATGACTCCTACGTCGTTGCCGTCATCGGCGACGGAGCACTCACCGGTGGAATGGCATACGAAGCGCTCAATCACATCGCACAGCTGAGTCCCGAACGGCTGATCATCGTGATCAACGACAACGGTCGCTCATACGCTCCAACCGTGGGTGGTCTCGCGGCACACCTCGCCGCGCTCAGAGTGAACCCCGCCTACGAGCGATCGAAAGAGATCCTGGGCGAGATGGCCCGCAGGATCCCTGTGGTCGGTGAGACAACCGATGAGGCACTCCACCGGATGAAGGAGGCGATCAAGCAGGTCCTCCAGCCCGCCACGTTCCTCGACGTGCTCGGTATCAAATACACCGGGCCGATCGACGGCCATGACTTGGAAGTCCTCGAAGCGACCCTTGATCGAGCCAAACAGTTCAAAGAGCCGGTTGTTGTGCACGTCGTGACGGAGAAGGGTCGGGGCTATGCGCCGGCAAGGGATGAGAGCGAGAGAACCCACGGGGTCGGTGCATTCGATCTCGGCACGGGCGACGCTCATTCCAACGGCATCGGATTTACCGATGCGGCCGAGGCCATCATCGCCGACGCCGCAGAACGGAATCCGGATGTGATAGCGATCACCGCCGCCATGGGTTCGGCAACGGGACTCGGTCGCCTCGCGAGAGAACATCCCAACCGCGTCATCGACGTGGGCTTGGCCGAACAGCATGCGGTGACCCTTGCTTCCGGACTGGCCATGGGCGGGCGTCGACCGATCGTCTGCATCTACTCGACGTTCCTCCAACGAGCCTTTGACCAACTCGTGACGGACGTCGCTCTCCACGATCTGCCGGTCGTCTTCATGATCGACCGCGCAGGCATCACCGGTTCAGACGGACCGTCTCACCATGGTGCCTTCGACCTCGCATACATGCGGATGGTGCCGGGACTATCGATCGCCGCACCGTCCACTGCGGAAGAACTCGCCGGGATGCTCGCGACCGCTCTGGACCATCCAGGTCCTGTGGGGATCCGATATCCGAAGGCCGGCGTCGACTCTCTTCCACAGTCTCCACCCGTACCGATTCCACTCGGCGAGTGGGAGGAGCTCCGCTCCGGATCCGACGTTCTCATCCTTGCCGTGGGCCGCATGGTTTCCGTGGCATCCAAGGCGGCAGCGATGCTGGAGGAGGAAGGGCTCTCGTGCGGTCTCGTCAACGCTCGCTGGGTGAAGCCCCTCGATCCCCGCCTCCTCGAGTGGGCGGAGCAGTATCAACAGATCTTCACCTTGGAAGACGGCGTCGTCTCAGGCGGTTTCGGCTCTGCAGTGCTGGGAGCACTTGCACCATCGGGATTGGCGGGAAGGGTCCGTGTTCTTGGTCTACCGGACGCGTTCCTGCCCCCTGGAAACGCGAACGCGATCCTCTCGGAGCTGGGCCTTGACGCCGAAGGCGTCGTAGCCCGAATCCTCGCTGGTACCTAGTCGGCTTCCTTGATGCTCCTCATCGACCAGACCAGCGTCCGCATCGACAGAGGCTGCTTCAGGACAGTAACCACTGCTTCGGCGACGTCCTCGGCCCGCATCATGTCGGCGAGTCCCGGCATGTCCGGAGTACGACCGGCACCCATCGCGAACTCGGTCGCCGTTCCTCCAGGCGCGATCGTGCTCACGCGGACACCAGAGTCCCGCAACTCGCGGTCGAGACCGCCGGCCAGACCAATCTGGGCGAACTTCGTCGCGGCATAGACGGCCTCATCACCGGCTCCCCGCAGGCCGGCAACGGAAGCGACGATGACGATGTCGCCGCCACCGGCGTCGACAAATCCCGGGACCGCGGCGCGGATCGGCCACACCGTCCCTGCGACATTCGTATCCATCATCACCCGAAGCTGTTCATCGCTCAGATCCATGATCCCGCCGTACGCTCCGATCCCGGCATTAGCCACAAGCGCGTCGAGGCGACCGAAGGTCGCAAACGCCTGCTCAACAAGTCGCGCCGAGTCTGTCGGATTCCGCACGTCCATCTCGACGACGGCAACCTTCGGGCCCAGTTCAGCGGCAAGGTCACTGAGGCGGTCGACGCGGCGGGCTCCCAGTACGACGGACGCACCTTCGGCTGCCAGCGCTCGAGCCGTTGCGGCTCCAATTCCGGAACTTGCTCCCGTGATGGCGACGGTCAGGTCAGTTAGGTCTCTCATCGATGCAACCCCTCTCCTTCTCTTTGGACTCAGACGGTACGTCGAATGGCGCGGTTGACGACATTCTCATATTGCTCTTGGTGCCCGGAGACCGGAGCCGGATCGATTTCTCCGGCCGCTACCAGGCGCTCGAGAGCGGGTAGGTTCACACTGCCGTCCATGATCTCGGTGCCGATCCCCGTTGACCAACCGGAGTAGCGGGCCGTACGGGCGGCTTCGAGCGTCCCGTCCTCGATCATCGCCGCCGCGACCAGCAGAGACCTGGCGAGCGTATCGATGCCTCCGATGTGCCCGTGGAAGAGGTCATCGCGACTCATGCTCTGGCGTCGTAGCTTGGTGTCGAAGTTGAAGCCACCGGTGCCCAGGCCGCCGCCGCGCAGGATCTCGTACAGCGCCAGGCTCACCTCCTCGACCGAGTTGGGGAACTGGTCGGTATCCCACCCGTTCTGCGGATCGCCGCGGTTGGCGTCGATACTGCCAAAGATGCCGTTGTCCACGGCGTATGCCACCTCATGATGGAAGCTGTGCCCCGCCAGCGTCGCGTGGTTCCCTTCGATGTTGACGAAGAGCTCACCCAGCAGGTCGTAGCG
>CAXMQQ010000006.1:0-93498 GCA_964195545.1 uncultured Acidimicrobiia bacterium
CCGCCGGCATCAGAGGAGGCGTGACGGCAGGGATCATCTTCCATTCAGACCGTGGCAGCCAATACATGTCACGAGCGTTCGCCCAGGCGATTCGTGACCGTCAGATGTTCCAATCGGTCGGAAGAACCGGGGTGTGTTGGGGCAACTCAGTCGCTGAATCGTTCTTCAGTTCGATCAAACGTGAACTCGTCAGCCGATACCGGTTTGCAGACCGGGCCGGGGCACGCCGGGCGATCTTCGCGTGGATCAACCACTACAACACCCGACGGCTCCACTCCACCCTTAGATACCTGCCACCCATCGAATGGGAGAACACCTACCATCAACAACCCGCCGACCAGGCCGCGTAAACCACGTGACCGGCAAACGGGGGGAACCTCAGGGGTCTGAGATCAGGGTCCAGTCGTTGGGGCCGTTGTCACAGGCGATGAACGTGTTGGCGTGTTTGTGTGGCCGTGTGCTTGGAGGTGCGGCCACTAGTTCGAAGCCGCGTCGTCGCGGCTTTTGGGGTTCCGCCCGTGGGTGCTTCTCCCTGAAGTTGCGCCCTGACAGAGTGCGGGAACAGGGCCATGTTCCCGTGTCTGAGTCAGGCAAGCTCCTTGGCATACACGTCTAACATCAGTGAGTTATGGCCGGAACTGACACTCTTTAGCAGATGATGACCGCTATGCTTCAGCATACAACGACCATTGACCTTGAAGAGGGAAAGCCATGCTTGAGTACGAACAGACCGTCAGTTCGCTGCGTAGATCCATATCTGAGATGTCCCGAGGAATGAAGCTGATGGCGGATGCTGAATGGATGGCCGGCTTCGGCACCGCCATCTGGGATTTGGAAACCAACGAGCTGTGGCTATCGGAGGGTCTCTACAAGATCATCGGTCGCAAGAGAACGTCGAAGTTCGGTGTGAATGAAATGCTCGAAACTGTCATACGGCCCGAAGACATGGAGCAATACGGTCGTGAGATGGCCGACACAGCAAACGGCGATCGATTCGACGCGATCCGTCAAGCGATCCGACCCGACGGGGAAGTACGCCACCTCCACGCGAAAGCTCAACGCATCGACGGCGACAATGGCCACCCACCTGTCGTGCTCATAACGGTTGTGGACGTAACACCCGACCCCTGAACTCGACTCCACCGACCCACGACACGGATCGAACAACCGATCCACAACCGGCCGGGATCGTCGCTATGCATGCCTGAGCGCATGCGGAGAGGTCGATTCGTTTCAGGATCCAGCGGAAACCGTTTCGCGTCGTGAGCCGGACGAGTCGCTGGACTTTGGGGCTGCTGCATCGCCGAGTTTCTAGTCGGTCCCACAGGCTCTGGAGTGCAAGACGCTCGTCGACGGGACTCCTGGCCACCGGTCGGTGAGGTGCACCGTGGAGCCGGTGTCGGTAGTGTCGGGCCTGTGAAGCTCTACCTCATCGACGGTACGTACGAACTGTTCCGCAACCACTTCGGCGGGGGGCCGGACCGCACCACGCCGGACGGCAGGGACGTCAAGGCCACGTACGGGATCATCGCCTCGACGTTGTCGCTCGTCGCAGAGCCGGAGGTCACCCACGTCGCCGCCGCATTCGACTCGGTGGTCGAGTCGTTCCGCAATGAAGTGTTCCCCGACTACAAGACGGGGGAGGGCATCGAGCAGATTCTCCTCGAGCAGTTCCCGCTCGCCGAGCGAGCCATGAAGGCGATCGGCGTCACCGTCTGGTCCATGTACGACTACGAAGCCGATGACGGACTTGCCACAGGTGCTCGTCGATGGGTCGACGACGTTGAACAAGTGGTGGTCATATCGCCGGACAAGGACATGTCTCAGCTCTATGGAGACCCGCGCATCGTCGGATACGACCGGCGCAAGGGAGCATTCATCGACCGGGACTCGGTCGTCGGCAAGTTCGGCGTCGAGCCGGAATCGATTCCCGATTGGCTTGCGCTCGTTGGCGATGCAGCAGACGGGTTGCCCGGACTCCCCGGTTGGGGAGCGAAATCGTCGGCGACGATTCTCTCTCGGTACGGCCATCTCGAGAGAATCCCCCTCGACGCCTCGCTGTGGGATGCAACGGTCCGTGGTGCCGACAAGCTCGCCGTGACCTTGCGCGAGCGCATGGGCGACGCTCTGCTCTTTCGATTCCTTGCCCAACTCCGAACCGACGTACCGCTCCCCGACTCGTTGAGCGATCTGCAGTGGAAGGGTGTACCGCGGGGGCGTTACGAGGCGTTCTGTGACGAACTCGGCTTCGCACGTCTCAAGGAACGGCCGAATCGTTGGCGTTGATCGACTACCCGGCGGACACCAGGTACTGGAGGACGCGCGTGCCGTCGGTGTCGAACATTTCGAGCGTGCCGGCACCAACGCCGTATGTATCGGCGAGAGCCAGGAGGTCCCGATACCGCGTCTCCTGAGTCATGGCATCTTCATCCGCGCAGGCCATCAGGGTCGATGGTCCAAGGACTATCTCGATCGAGCCGTCATCGGCCTGCCAGGTTCCGCCATAGTTGTTGCACCCGGACGAACCCGAGAGCGTGCCGTCCGCTGCGAAAGCGGCGGTCACAGGGATGTCGATGACGGTTGACTGGAATCCACCGGTCCCGTTGTTGTATGCGATGAGGTCCCACGACGTTCCTGCGAGGTCCTGTGAGATCGCCGCGTACTCGAGTACTGAGGCACCGTCGGATGAGAGCATCAACACCTCACCGTCGACCGTCCAAGCGTCGGTGGATTGAAGTGTCGCGAGGTAGGCCGCTTCTTGATCCATTGCCCCTGGGTCTCCGCAGAACATCTCGGTGGATGCGAGGGGTCCGAACGTGATCGAAGAGCCATCCAAGTTGTATGACCCGAAATACTGATTGCAGGAAGCGTTCCCCGCAGCAGTGTCATCCTCGAAGATGAGAGTCGGCGCGGTCCCAGCCACCGGGGCTCCCATCGATCCGTCGGATCCCGCGATCCCGGTCAATTGCCAGGCGTAGTCGGTCGGCATGCCACCTCCGTCGGAGCCGCAGGCAGCGGCGAGAAGAGCGAACGGGAGAGCTAGCAGGAGCAGTCGTCTTGTCATTTCCCCTGGACGATACCGGAATGGTCCAAGGTTCTCGCACCGTTCCCCGAGAGCGTTGGCCTCGCGAGCGTTAGGTCTCCGATGCGACTCCGAGGAGCCGCTCGCGCCGCAGCTTCTTCGCTCCACGAATCGAGAGAAGAATCGCCACGATCCACGAAACAGCACCGATCAGGAAGGACGATCGTCCTGGAGACACGACGACGCTGACCGACACGGCGTACGACAGCATGATCACGGGCAATGTCACCAGACTCGACGCCTGTTGCGCAGAAGCGGCCGAGCGAACGCGGGCCGAGATGCGCAGGATCACCGTGAGGGCGACCGCGATGAACGGAGGGATTACCCAGAGGATCAGGACCACCCACCCGATGGTCGGGAAGAACCATCCTCCGAGTTCCGGGCCCACCGTCAGATTCACGACGAGGGAGTATGCCGAGAAGCCGACGATGAGCGCGAGGAATCCTGGGACAAGACTCGCGATCAGCTTTCCTACATAGAGCTCCTTCATCGTGACCGGGCTGTGAGCAAGGAACTCCCCGGTCCCGCGCTCGCGTTCTCCGACGATCGCGTTCGAGCCGACCGCAGCGGAGATCGTCACGGGAACGATGATCGCGATGGGGGCAAGAAGAAAGACTGCGGCGATGTACGACGCTCGCGCCAATGGAGTTTCACCGCGGGCTACCTCGTTGACCCGCTCCGGGAGATTTCCAACGACGCTCGTGATTTGGTCGACGAACGGGGTTCCCTCGACCTGACCGATCACGGTCAGCAAGATGAGCGGGATGAACACGAAGAAGAGGCTCGCCATGATCAGCAGGGGAATCCAGTAGTCCTTGCTCTTGAAGAGGCGACGCAGATCCGCACCGGCGATCGCGCTAACGTGCTCCCACTTCACGATGACTCCTCCGGATCGGATCGCTGCATCGCGAAGTAGAGCTCTTCGAGAGATGGTGTGATCGGCTCGACCCTTGTGAGCCGCACGCCGTCGGTCACGAGGTCTGCGATGAGATCGGGGAGCGTTCCGTGATCGCTGAGTGTGGCGTGGACGGCTCCATTCCATGACACCGACACCACCCCACGTCGGTCGGCAATCGAGTCGAGGGTGGCTCGGTCCTCGGCATCGAACAGAACCACGGGATCCGCGAGGTAGCGACCCGTAAGCTCCTCAGGTGATCCCGACACACGGGCGTGTCCGTCGCTCATCAGGACGATCTGATCGGCGATCCCCTCAGCCTCGTGGAGAAGGTGCGTACACAACACGATCGTCCGCCCCCGACCGGCGAGTTCGCGGATCAACTCGAGGACCTTGCGCGACGATTCCGGGTCCAGGCCGGCCGTCGGCTCGTCGAGGAGGAGAACCTCGGGATCGTGGATGACCGACCGAGCCAGGGCGAGTCGCGTCCGCATGCCCGTGGAGTAGCCGCCGACTTCCTGGAGAAGAGCATGATCGATCTCGAAACGTTCCGCAGCGTCAAGAGCGGAAGATTCGCTGGCTCCAAAGATCCGTGCCGCGAAGCGGAGGTTCTCCCAGCCGGTGAGCTGATCGTAGAAGGCGGGCTTCGGAGGGACGATACCGACGCGTCGACGAACCTCGTCGCCGTCGACCTTGGGGTGCAGCCCGAGCACTTCGATGTCCCCGCGGTCGGCAACGAGGGCGCCGGTTGCAAGGCGAACAGTGGTGGTCTTTCCTGCCCCGTTTGGGCCCAGGAGGACCGTCACCGCGCCGGTCGGAGCCTCAAACTCGAGGGCATCGACGGCGCGAATGGCCCCGAAGCTCTTTGAGACCGAGCCGAAGCGGATTGCGAATTCCATCTGAGATGTCATCGGTCCGGACGCTACCCAACCTGAATCTTTAGATCTCCACCATTCCGCGGGCTGACGGCGTCAAATGCGAGGTCGCGAACCCTGGGTACGCGTGGCGTAGGATCGGGGTATGTGCGGACGCTTTGTTCAGACCCAGGAGGCCGAGAACTACGGCTCCTACTTCTCGGTTGACGTGGTCAGGACCGATGCGGTGCTCAGCTCGTGGAACGTGGCACCGACAAAGCAGATCTATGCGGTCGCCGAGCATCACGGCGAGCGCCAACTCGGCACATTCGACTGGGGGCTGGTGCCGTTCTGGGCGAAGGACCGCAAGATCGGGGCACGCCTCATCAATGCCAGGGTCGAGACCGCCGCGGAGAAGCCGGCGTTTCGCGACTCGTTCTCCGCCCGACGGTGCATCATCCCTGCGGAAGGCTTCTACGAGTGGGAGCCCAAAGACCGCGGCAAACTGCCCCACTACTTCTTCAGTTCCGATCGACGGCCGCTCGCTCTGGCCGGGCTCTGGTCGTCATGGAAGGACCCCGACTCGGGCCATCGACTTAGGACATGCACGATCCTCACGACCGAGGCGAACGATGTCGTCGAGCCGATCCATCATCGGATGCCGGTGGTCCTGCCCGACACGACGTGGGATCCGTGGCTCGATCCGGACGTCAAGGACGCGGGGGTCATCGGTGATCTCCTGGCGGCGTCAACGGGACCGAGTCTTGTAGAACACGCCGTCTCGACCCTCGTGAACCGGGTTGCCAATGACGTGCCGGAGCTGATCGCACCGCTCGAGACCGGAGCCGTATAGACGATCTGTCGATCGTTCTCGAATTCAGTGAATCGCTCTCAGCGCCATGAGAGATACCACCAGAACCGTCAATCCGATGACCAGGAGGCGGATGTCTCGATTGCGGCGAACGGCGATGAACGAAGCAGTCCCGACGGTGAGCACGACACCGAACTGAAGGGCCACGCCGGCGTCCGTGGCTGGGAGGAACACATCGATCACTCGATGAGGAACACGCGAGCGACCCGCTTCATGCCGGAAACTGGGCCTCCAAGTCGTAATACGCTGTGGCCTATGCGTGCACTACGGAAGCTCGGTCCCGGTCCTGGCTTCGAAATGGTCGACATCCCGATTCCGGAGGTCGGGCCCGACGAAGTGCTCATCGAGGTGCGAGCGGCCTCGATCTGCGGCACCGACCTCCACATCTACGAGTGGAACCCGTGGGCCGCAGATCACGTGTCGCCTCCGATCACGGTCGGACACGAACTCACCGGCGTGGTCGTGGACCGCGGCGCGAACGTGACCGAGCCGGAGATCGGACAGCTTGTCTCCGCCGAGTCGCATGTCGTCTGCAACATCTGCGCCTGGTGTCGGACCGGTCAGGGCCATCTCTGTCCGAAGACACAGATTCTCGGTGTCCACCGTGACGGTGCGTACGCAGAGTACGTCGTGGTGCCCGCTCAGAACGCTTGGCCCGACCCCCCGGACATGCCTTTGTCGGTTGCGTCGCTCCAGGAGAACTTCGGAAACGCAGTCCACACCGCGACGGTCCCCTCGGTCGCGGGGCGCAAGGTGCTGGTCACCGGCTCCGGGCCGGTCGGAGCAATGGCGATCGCCGTCGCGAAGGCCCTCGGAGCCCGAGCCGTTTACGCAACCGACATCTCCGACTACCGACTCGACCTTGCGACGACGATGGGAGCGGACCGGACGATCAATCCACTTCGGGAAGATGTTGCCGCCGTCATCGCCGACGCCACCGAAGGAGAGGGCGTTGACGTTCTCTTCGAGATGTCCGGAGCACCATCGGCGCTCGAGGCCGGCTTCGCGGCCTTGAAGCCGGGAGGGGAGGCGGCGCTGCTCGGGTTGACATCGAATCCATTCCCGTTCGACATTGACGACAACATCATCTTCAAAGGCGCCACCGTCCACGGCATCGTCGGGAGACGCCTCTGGCAGACATGGCTCGAGATGCGAGGCCTGATCCGTTCCGGGGCCGTCGACCTTGCCCCGGTGATCACACACCGTTTCGCCCTTGATGACTATGAGAAGGCTTTCGAACTCATGCAGTCGGGCGAGTGCGGGAAGGTCATCATGTTCCCGGACCCGACGTACGCCGATGGATCACTGAACTGACGGAGGTACCGTGACCGACAAGACAGCGTTCATCCGCGATGAGGTCCAGGCGCTCAAGGATCAGGGCCTGTACAACACGATACGTACGATCGAAGGTCCCCAGGGGGCGCATCTGACCGTCAACGGACAGAAGGTCCTGAACTTCTGCTCGAACAACTACCTGGGTCTCGCCAACGATCCGCGCCTCGTCAAGGCGGCGGTCGCAGGGCTCAGCCGTTACGGCGTCGGACCAGGAGCCGTGAGATCCATCGCAGGAACGATGACGATCCACGCGGAACTCGAAGAAGCGCTTGCCCGCTTCAAAGGTGTCGAGGCGACGATCTCTTTCCAATCGGGCTTCACGGCCAACCTCGCTGTGATCCCGGCGCTCGCCGGTGCGGGAGACGTCATCATCTCCGATGAACTGAACCACGCTTCGATCGTCGACGGTGTACGTCTCTCCAAAGCAGCGCGGAAGATCTACTCCCACAACAACATCGGTGTTCTCCGTGAGCGCCTTGCCGAAGCGCGTGGGGAGGGAGCGAAGCAGATTCTCGTAATCACCGATGGTGTGTTCTCCATGGACGGAGATCTCGCTCCACTCGATCGGATCGTCGATGCGGCAGACGACTTCGACGCCATGGTGATGGTCGATGATGCGCATGGTGAAGGCGTCGTCGGGCGTGGTGGGCGTGGGATCGTGGATCACTTCGGTCTTCACGGTCGAGTTGACGTCGAAGTGGGCACGATGTCGAAGGCCTTCGGAGCCGTCGGCGGATACGTTGCAGGGTCCGAGGAGTTGATCGAGTGGCTCCGTCAGCGCGGAAGACCGTTCCTGTTCTCATCGGCCGGCACACCGCCGGATGTGGCGGCATGTATCGCATCGGTTGAGATTCTCGACGGTTCGACTGAACTCGTCGATCGACTCTGGTCTAATTCGGCAGCGTTCAAGGCGATGATGAGCGATGCAGGATTCGACATCGGCGTGAGTGAGACGCCGATTACGCCGGTCATGCTCGGTGACGAGCACCTCGCTCGGGAGTTCTCCCGTAGGTTGTTGGAGGAGCGATCGGTCTTTGCCCAGGCGATCGCGTTCCCGACCGTCGCACGCGGGAAGGCACGGATCAGGGTCATGATCTCGGCAGCCCACAGTGCAGAGGACCTCGGGATGGGTGCCGCATCGTTCGTCGCCATCGGTCGTGAACTCGGTGTCGTGACCTGACGATGGCCTTGTTCATCATGCTGGTTCAAGGTCTCTCTCGTGCTCGATTCGTAGGGAGAACGCCGGGATGAAGCTTCGAGTTCGATGGGACTGTCGCTAGATTCAGACATCGCTGGGGGATCACCGCCATGGCTGAGACATCGCAGAACAACAAGGGAGCGCCCGCTTCTTGGGGCCGGCTTGCTCTGCGCGCATTCCTCCTGTCGCTCGGGATGGTCTCGATCTACTTCTTCCTTCCGACGCTGCTGAGCCTCGCCGAGAGTGCCCCCCAACTTGAGAACGTGCAGTGGCGTTGGTTCTTACTGATGGCCTTGTTGATGACTGGTGCGTTCGCTTCACAGTGGGCGCTTACCCGAATAGCGGCACCCGGGATCTCCTGGTTCGTTGCCGCTACTTCGCAACTCACGTCCAACGCGGCTGTGAAGCTGATCCCAGGAGGGGTCGTCGCAGGCGGAGCCTTCTACTTCAGGATGCTGGCCGTCTCGGGCGTGCCGATGGGCACGGCGATCACAGCGCTCGCTGCCGTCGGGATTCTCTCCAACCTCGTGCTTCTCGCTCTCCCCGCGGTGGCCGTCGTAATCGCCATCGTCTCGGCACCCATTCCTGAGGGGATGCTTCCGGTGGCGATAGCCGGGACCGTGATGTTTGTCGTGATGTTCAGCGCGACGGTTGTCATGGTGACCTTCGATCGACCACTCCACGCTGTTGGCTGGGCCGTCGAACGTGTCGTCGCATGGGCCGGAAGGCTCTTCAAGAAGGACTGGTCGCTCACGGCCGATGACATCATCGAGCAGCGCGACGAGGTTGTTTCATCACTCGGCAAGAGGTGGCACAAGGCACTCGCCGTCGCCGTGTCGAACTGGCTCCTCGATTACGCCACCCTCGTTGTCGCGTTGATTGCCGTCGGAGCCAATCCTCGCCCCAGCCTCGTCCTCCTGGCGTTCGCCGGCGCGGCAGTGCTCGGCATGATTCCGATCACCCCCGGAGGCCTAGGATTCGTGGAAGCCGGACTCGTCGGTATGTTGACCATCGCCGGGATCCCGGCCGGTGACGCTCTCCTCGCAACGCTCGCCTACCGTCTCTTCCAGTTCTGGCTTCCTATCCCCGCCGGGTTCGCGTCGTATGTCCTGTTCCGGCGCCGCTACGGGAAGCTCTCCGACCTCCCAGGGGTCTCCTGATCGTCAGCCCTGTCGAGGTGAAGCGCAGGCCGACACCGTGATCCCCTGTGTGCCGATTCCGATGCTTCCAAGGATCCTCGGTTCAACTCGATCGGTCACCACGACACAGATCGTCGTCCCGTCCGTGGTGGCGCTGGCCGTGCGCCCCGATCGAGATCGGGCGGCCAGCGAAGCCGTCTCGGCGGCAGCAACAGCGGGGCCCCGATCAAGACGAGTCGTTCCCTCGTAGGCCGATGAAACCTCCAGATGTGCGGCTCCTGCTTCTGCTCCGACATCGGCGGCGAACGCGGCTTCTCGAAACGTCGCGGCGAGTAGCGACGTATCGAACGCCAGACCCAGCACGACGAATCCGATGAAGAACAGTGCCCCGAGATAGGGGAGCATGGATCCACGCTCGTTCATGGCCGGCTCCGATACGGGCTGAATGTGGTGGTCGCCCGACCGGTGACCGTTTGGTGAAGGGGGCTGCCCGCGGGACCAACGAGAGGGACGCTCACCCGGACCTCGACCGAGAGTGACGATCCGGCACTCGTGGCGACGACGTCGGCATCGGGCAACAGATCGCGTGCAACACGCGCGGCATCATCCGAATCGCCGTATCTGGCTCCGTACTGCGCCGCATATGAAGCAACCTCGGAGACTTCCGCCGAAACCACCCCGAGACGGCCGACCGTCACGATGACCTGGCTGATCACGAGGACGAACACGAATCCGACGGCCAGCGTTCCGATCAATGCTGCGCCGCGTTCACCCATCATGGCGGGACCACAAGGGGCGCCGTCGAAGTCGCCCGGATGGTGATCGGTACCAAATCCGGTCCGGGCGGCAACCATCGGATAGCGGCGCGTGCGGTGACACCGATGCCGTCGGATTCGACGGACGCGCTCACATCTGAAGCACCCGGCACGATGCGAGCAAGTTCACCTTCGAGCCTGACCGTCTCCACACCGAGATCACTCCCTGGTCGTCCCGCCCGTCGCGCAGCGGCAGCGACCGCCGTCTGCGTGGTGTCTCGGGCGACGACAACGAACGCGACCTGTGTCACGACCACGATCAACAGGAAGATGACGGCGGTCGCAGCGAGCGATTCGACGATCACCGACCCTCGATCTACGAGAAGAACCCTGTCATCTGAGCCACGATGCTCGACCAGACGTCGGCAGTGGCGCCGCGAACCTGAGGCAGCAGCATCGCGATCACCAGGACCGCGATCGTTGCCAGGCCCAACCACTCGACGGTGGTTGCACCTCGTTCTTCGTTCCACATGTTCACCCCCTTTCTTATGGATCCCCCGCCAGACTTCGCAAACCGACGAGGGTTGGATAGATCAAGAAGAGCAGCGTCACCGGGACCATCAGAGCGAGGACCGGACCATATGTCGTCAGGGCTCTCCGACCGCCCTCGGCTGTCAGGTCGCGGGCCAGAGCAGCTCGGTAATCCGTGCCCAGTTCGCCGAGCGCATCGGCAAGACGGCCGCCGGTGTCGTGGGCGTGAGCGAGGAGGGTGTAGAGGCGAGCCGCTTCCGTGTCGGCGGTCCGTCGAGTGTTGCGCTGCAATGACTCACTGATGCCGCGACCCTCCTCAACCTCGCTGATGGCGATCTGCATTTCCTCGGCAGCCACGCCCGTTGACCCGTCGATGTACCGCTGGATGGCCGTGGCCACCGACTCGCCCGCGATGATGTGAAGCGAGAGAGCGTCGGTGACGACGGGTAGTTCGAATCGGAGCCGGCGTGCCCTGCGATCTCTCCGGGTCGAGACCCACATTCCGAAGACAAGCCACCCGGTGATCGCCCCGAGAGCGGCGAGAGGGAGCACCGATCGGCCCGGCCCTTCGACGAACAGGTCGCCCTGCGAGACAAGCACTCCGATGAGTCCGCCGACGGCAGCAACCCCGGAGCGTCGGAGGAGAATCTCGCCTTTCGACCAGTCGAGACCGGCAGCCGCTGCCGGATGAGCGCGGATCGCGTCGTGGTCGGACTCATCGGGAGGAGAAATGGGACGGAGATACTTCCCGACTCGCTCACTCAGACTCGCGGCTGGGCCCGCTGTCGCGATGAGGAGAATCCCCGCCGCGAGCACGAGTGCGACAGCGATGCTCATCGCACCACCCTGGGGGCGCCTGAGAGCCGGGCCGATTGTCTGGCTGCGATGAATCCGAGTCCGGTTGACGCGAAACCGAGGGCGATCACCATCGATCCGGTTGCCGTCCGGTATGCGTCCGCGGCCTGGGGGTTGGTCGCGATCGTCAGCGCCAACAGCGCCCACGGTGCGACGAGTGCCACGGTTGCCGTCATCCGCTGCTCAGTGAGGGCGGCCGCGTGGGCACGGCGGAGCCGTAGTTCGTCGGAGACCGATACGCCGAGTGACGATATGACGGTGCCGACGCGGTGGCCGCCAGATCGGTGGGCGAACGAGAGTGTCGCGAGAACCCGATCGCTTGTTGCATCATCGAGTTCGTGTCGAAGCCGCTCGAGTGCTGGCGTGAAGCCATCGCCGAACATCACAGACTCCTCAACATGTCGGGCCGACGAGGCCAGCGGCTCGGGGGAGCGCCGGGCGGCCGCGATGAACGCATCGGGGAGCGTCGCTCCTGCAGCAACCCGCCCCTTCAGCAATGCGAGGAAGTCGGGCCACGCCTCAGCCAGGGACTCTCGACGACGGCGCCTCCTGGAGGCATCGACCGCAACAGGTACCGACGCAGCCAGTGTTGCGATGGCGATGGATGCCGCCGGGACCGCAAGGAGACCAAGGGCAAGGAGTCCTGCAACGGTGCCGGAAGCCAACGCTGCGGGGAACGCCCACGCAGATGGGAGGTCCGGTCTGCGGAGCCGGAAGGAAGGCGTCCACCCGGACACCACTATCCAAACCGCAGCTCCGGCCAGTACGGCTGCAACGCCCCTCATGGTCGCCAACCGGTCGTATCGAGACGAGGATCGTCCGGCGTGGCACCCGTCCAATGAAGACCAGACGGGCCCAACTCGAAGATGGGCTGCAGCGTGAAGACCTCGCCGGAGAGTTGTTCCGGAACAAACGCGACTTCATCGACCGTTCGGCTCCCACCCGTGCGGCGGATGAACACGACGAGATCAACGACCGAGGCAACCGTACGACGCACGAACGGAATTGCGACGTTCTGGCCAGCAAGGACGCTGTACGAGACGAGCTTCTCCAACGCGTCGCGAGCGGAGTTTGCGTGCAACGTCGCGATCCCGGAGCAGCCCGCGTTGAGGGCCATCAGCATGTCGAGCGCCTCCGGCCCGCGCACCTCACCGACGACGATCCGATCGGGTCGCTGACGAAGGGCCTCTCGAACGAGATCGCGCAGTGTGATCTCGGCACCTCCGTCGAGTCCAGCGTCACGGGTCTGCATCTGGGTCATGTCCGGCAGATCCGCGTCGATCTCGAAGACCTCTTCGCACGTCACGACTCTCCGGTCCGGGGGTACTTCACGGAGGAGGCAGTTGACGAGGGTCGTCTTCCCGGCCCCGGGTGCCCCGGCGACGAGCACAGAGAGGTCCCGGCGCATGGCATCGCGGAGAAGTGCGGCGGACGGAGCGGTCAGTGTTCCGCGCTCAACCAGTTCGTCGAGTCCGGTGGCGGTGACGATGAACTTGCGAATCTGAATGTTGAGGCGATCCGGATGGGTGACAGGTGGGCCGGTGATATGGACCCGTGACCCATCGGCGAGTTGTGCCGACACGATCGGAGATGAGAGATCCAATCGTCTTCCGGTTCCCGCAAGGAGCTGATCGGCGAAGCGGCGGAGTTCAGCTGTGTCGGCCACGATCGGTACGAGCTCTTTGATACCGTTGCGTACGACAAAGGTTCGATGTCCTCCGATGACGATGATCTCCTCGATGGTCGGGTCGTCGAGAAGCTCTCCGAGGAACCCGAGCCTGTGGGGAGATGCGGTCACCGTCATGAGACTGCTTCCATTACCGCGAGTGACCGCCTCAGACGCCCATTCGGACGTTTCGCTGCGAGCGATGCGGCGCGAATCGCAGGGTGGTTGGAGATAACGATCGCCGGCTCGATCCCCGTCCACGCCATCGTCGCAGCGATCACGTTCGATCTGTCGCGAGGAGCGACTCGATTCAAGACGATCGTCGGCGGTGGCCCCGACCAGGTAGACACCAGTTGGGCGGCTCGAACGACTCCGACGGCGCTCGCATCCACAACGAGAACGGCCACGTCCGAGCGCTTGAGGACTGGGTCGTCGGGATCCGCGGTCCCCAGATCAACGACGACCCTGTCGAATGCGACGACGGCTGTATCGATCACGTCGTCGATCATCGCGGGCCTCAACGGAGCCTCACCGATCCGGTGAGATCCAGTGATCACCGAGATCGGCCCCATTCGATGCAGCGCTTCGTCGGCGATAGCCCCGGTCATGCGTACGTGGTCCGCTACGTCGGTGATATCGGGACGAGGTGGTAGCCCAAGTCGAATAGCGATCGATGGTGCCGACACGTCCAGATCGATCAACGCCGTCGGCGATCGTCCCCCGGACTCCCAAGCGAGAGCCAGTGCAATCTCGGTGGTACCTGGTGCTCCTCGCGGGCCGATCACGGAGATCACCGTGCCCGTTCCTCCCCGCTCGAGAAGAGCGGGGGATGGAGAGATGAACCGAATGGCGGTGACGATCGAACGGACGTCGACAGTGTCTGGGAGTAACTCGTCGACCCCCGCGGTTCGAAGCATGACGGCGGCCGGGCCGTCCTCGTGAGGATGGATTCCCAGAACACCGAGGCCCGCACGCTGCCAAGCTGCAATCTGAACCGGCGTGACCCACGACACTTCACCACCGGCGACGACAACGTCGATATCCTCGGCTTGCTCCTCGATCTCGTGAGGCTGGAAGGCCCGAAGCACGATCCGCAGTTCAGCCGTCTCTCTCGCGTATGAGACGAGACCCGGTTCCCAATCTCGAGCAGAGAGGACGGTGGCGACGCGAACGCTCATCCTCCGACCCGAACCAGGTCGAGATCGCTCTCGTTCATGGCGGCGGTGAGGGAAGCAGCGAGCGCATCATCGACGGCGAGGAGGAGTTCGATTTGGTCTCCATTCATCGTTGAGTCGGAGATCGCCGCGTCAACGACGAAGACGGAGGATGCGACGAGTCGAGTCTCTGCCGGCTCTCCGGGGCGGGACGTCGACGCGTAGATGTCGACCCGGTCGCCCGGATCGATCCGTCCGAGTACCGCATGCGCACGATCGAGCTCAAGGGCGAGAAGATTCGGAGCCGCCTGAACCTCGGGAGCACGCAGCAGGCTGGGCAAAAGGGGCTCCCCGGCAGCGATCGGCGCCACCAGGACCCAATCGGAGAGCTCGCCCGGTTCGTCTCCCACGACGAGACCGTCTGCATCGGCGGTGTTCCTCACGGTCAGGTCGAGCTCTGAGAGAGGCGTGCCTGCAGGGAGGTCGGAGCCGGCGACGAGGACAGGAACCGTTGGTACGGATCGGGTCATCCAGAGCACGAGAAGGACGGACAGAGCGGCGAGTCCGATACCGAGCAGCGTCCTCGTGTCCGGTCGGGGGATCGTCAAGCTCCGCAAGCGCACACCTACGGTCATCAGCGGCCTTCCATCGCGACGATGTGGGCGATCGCGATGTATCGCTCGATGTTCCCGTCGATGACGACGACGTGATCGACACCGACCGCCTCCACCACACCGCGATAGAGGTGACCATCGGCGGTGGAGAGAACGATCTGCTCGGTGCGGTCCTCCGAGTCGAGGAGCCGATCCCTCAGTGTCTGGCGCCTCCGGGCCGACGCACGCGCCGCCGCCTGTTCAGCATCCAGGGTGTCGTCCAGACGGTTCCGAAGCGAACGCCCAAGCCGGACCAAATCCGGATGACCAAACGGATCCATTCCCCACCGCCCCCCGTTTCTGAATGCAAAGGATGCTTTCCTCCTCCTTACATATCACATCGAGACCTTTGTGGGAATAGGTGCGTTTACGCGTTTCTAGGCAATATTTCGCGTGCCAAGGACGCAATTCGCGACCCGGGAAGACGAGATGTCAGATATGAGACATGAGCCGCCGACATCTCAAGTCTCGAATCTCGAGTCTCAGATCTGGGGGACTGAGATTGAAGACCGGCGAATCCGTACACTGGCCATCATGCCCACCGATTCCATCCTTGTTCCCGATCCCAGCCCGGAGCGTCGTGTCTTCACGAACCGGACGCTGAACATGCGTTCGATCAAAGCGATCGGGTATGACATGGACTACACGTTGACGCAGTACCACGCAGAGGCGTGGGAGGAATGTGCGTTCGGTCATGCTCAGGACAGACTGGCTGCTCTGGGCTGGCCGGTCGAGATGCTCGAGTTCGATGCGACGACGGTGAGCCGCGGACTCGTCATGGATCTCGAACTCGGCAATCTGCTGAAGGCAACCCGTTTCGGCTGGGTGATCCGAGCGATGCACGGCACGCGGTTCCTCGACTACCAGAAACTCCGCCGGGCGTACTCGGGAACGCTCATTGACCTTGCCGAGGATCGATACGTCTTCCTCAACACCCTCTTCTCGCTCTCGGAAGCGAGTCTCTTCGCCCAGTGCGTCGAGCTCCTCGACGCCGGGCAGCTCCCGAGCGGTCTCGGCTATCGGGAACTGTTCGCGGCCACGAGGGGGGCGATCGACGGAGCGCACCGGGATGGCCTCCTGAAAGCGGATGTGCTCGCTGATCCTGAGCGGTTCATCGTGCTCGACGGCGACATCGTCCACAGCCTCCTTGACCAGAAGCACGCAGGGAAGCGGATGATGCTGATCACCAACTCCGAGTGGAGCTTCGCCAATGAGATCATGACATATACGTTCGACCGGTATCTGCCGGAGGGCCAGACCTGGCGTGACCTCTTCGGGACGGTGATCGTGTCCGCTGCCAAACCGGGCTTCTTCACGTCGTCGAATCCGCTCTACAAGGTGGTCGACGAAGACCGAGGGCTTCTTGAGCCTCACCATGGGTCGATCGAGCACGGCGACATCTTCTACGGAGGCAACGCGCGACTGGTCGAGGAGTACCTCGCGCTGTCCGGCGACGAGATCCTCTATGTTGGGGATCACCTCTACGGCGACGTTCACTTCTCGAAGGACCTTCTTCGATGGAGAACGGCGCTCATTCTCCAGGAGCTCGAGTCTGAGGTCCGGGCGCTCTCCGGCTTTCTCCCGTCCCAGCAGCGTCTCGAGGAGTTGATGACCATGAAGGAGCGCCTTGAAGCGAAGCTGAGTGCGCTGCGACTCGCCGCCCTTCGAGTTCGCGATGGCTACGCGGATTCGATGTTCGACGTGAGCGACGGTGAGGCGGCGATCGTCGAGACCAGAAACGCGATACTGGCACTCGATGATGTGATCGCCCCACTGGCCATCGAGTCGGGACGTCTCCGTAGCGAGGCCTGGGGACTCATGATGCGAGCCGGCGCCGACAAGAGTCTGCTCGCCAGACAGGTCGAGCGATACGCGGACATCTACACGTCGCGGGTCTCGAACCTCCTGTATCCCGGCCCGTACGCGATGTTCCGGATCGGTCGTCTGAATCTCCCCCACGATCCTGACGCCCATCAGAACGCCCACTGAGACGACGGGAAGATCCCGGATACGGAGTACCGACTAGCGACTATGGAATTACGTCGTCTTCGTCCATATCTGCCTCCTCGACCACGATGTCGAACCGGTCTACACATTCGGCGCACCGGTAGGCAACGACGTCGCCGGGCATGGGCGGGTCATCTGGCGGGAAGGCGGTCAGTAGGTGGGCGGTTCCACCGCATTCGACACACACGATCGTTTGTGCGAGAGGACTCATCGATTCTCCTTTACTTGACCGTGACGACCGTGCAATCCGCCGTGTGTGCAACTTTGTGGGTCACACTGCCGAGGAACAGACCGGAGAAGTCTCCGAGACCGCGACGCCCCATGACAACAACGTCGGCTTCGATCGCCTTCGCCGTATCGCAGATCGCTTGTGCCGGGGAGCCCAGCTCTACCGCGGTCAACACCTTGGTGACACCGAGGTGACGGGCCTTGTCGGCAGCGCTCCCGACGGTCTTCTCGCCCGCCGATTGAAGCACCGTACGGGACTCGGCATAGAGGCCTTCAAGTTCGGCGTACGCACCGAGGGCGAGTGGAACCGTTGACGCATACGAGACGACGTTCAAGACGGTGAGAGCGGCCTCGTACTGGACGGCGAGATCCGCGGCGAACTCAACTGCCCGTTCGGCATGGCTGGAGCCATCGACCGCTACCAGGATGTGAGACACCATTCGACACCTCCTTCATCTTCAGTCTCGCGCCTCAACCCGTCCGCGACTAGGACATCTCGGAAGGGGGCACGAGCGAGATGGTACGATCGGCATGCCATCGACCCCCGCGGGAGAGCGACCCAGGTCGCGCCGAAGGAGCAGCCACCCCGGCAATCTCACAGGCACCCGGACCGCGGGGCGAGGCACATCTGGAGAGCAGGGCCGCGGCCCTCACCGAAGGGGAAAGCCGCTGAAGCGGTGAATCTCTCAGGTCATCCGACAGATGGGGTGACCGAAGCGTCGCGCCCCGACTGAGGAGAAGCCGATGACGGACACACCGTTCCAGGAACTTGGACCTACCGGAGACTTCCTCTTCCGCCACATCGGACCCTCGACTACCGACGTGGCAGAGATGCTGGACGCCGTTGGCGCGGCATCGATGGATGACCTGATCGATCGTGCCACTCCCCCACAGATCAGGATCGAGCATGAACATGATCTCCCCGGCCCCATGGCCGAACACGAGGCAGTCGCCCGACTGCGCATGCTTGCGGATCGGAATGAGCTGTACACCTCCCTCATCGGCATGGGCTACACGGGAACGATTCTTCCTGCGGTCATTCAGCGCAATGTGCTTGAGAACGCTGGTTGGTACACGGCATACACCCCGTACCAACCGGAGATCTCGCAGGGGCGCCTCGAGGCGTTGTTGAACTTCCAGACGATGGTGTCGGATCTGACGGGTATGGACCTCTCGAACTCTTCACTCCTCGACGAAGGCACCGCAGCCGCCGAGGCGATGGCGATGTTCAAGCGCGTGAACCGACGCTCCGGTTCCGTGTTCCTCGTGGACGAAGCGACCCACCCCCAGACGATAGAGGTCGTCAAGACCCGGGCCCTTCCGCTCGGTCTCAAGGTCGTTGTCGGGGACCCACACGGAGATCTCCCCGACGGTGCGTTCGGAGCTCTCATTCAGTATCCGGGCACCCACGGAACGATCGGCGATCACGCCGCGGCGGTCGGGAGGATCCACGAAGCGGGTGCTCTGGTCGCGGCTGCTGTTGATCTCCTCGCGATGACGTTGCTCACGCCGCCCGGAGAGTTCGACGTTGATGCTGTGGTAGGCAGTTCGCAGCGGTTCGGCGTGCCGATGATGTTCGGTGGGCCCCACGCAGCGTTCATGGCCACCAGGGACGCTTACAAGCGGCAACTCCCCGGCCGCATGGTCGGAGTATCGAAAGATGCCAACGGACGTGTCGCTCTGCGCCTTGCCCTTCAAACGCGCGAGCAGCACATCCGTCGTGAGAAGGCAACGTCGAACATCTGCACCGCTCAGGTGCTTCTCGCCGTCATGGCCGGTCTGTACGGTGCCTATCACGGACCGGATGGCCTGACTCGGATCGCCACTCGCATCCACCGACTCGCCAACGCGCTCGCCGCTGGACTCCGGTCGGCCGGGGTAACGGTGCAAAACGACTCCTGGTTCGACACGATCACGGTCGAGGTCTCTGACGCCGAGGAAACACTCGCGAGGGCCAGGCACCGAAGGATCAACCTGCGTCCGGTGGATGCTGCAACCGTTGGCGTGACCTTCGACGAGACGATCACCGTCGACTACGTCGACGCCCTATTCCAGGTCTTCGGTGTGGACGCCAACGCCGAAGCGCTGGTTGACACAGCACCGTCGGGGATACCCGAAACGTTGAGACGCACGACGGTGTTCATGGAACATGACGTGTTCCACGCCTATCGGTCCGAGACCGAGATGATGCGCTATCTCCGCCGTCTCCAGGATCGGGACATCGCCCTCGATCGGTCGATGATCTCCCTTGGGTCGTGCACGATGAAGCTGAACGCCGCCGCAGAGATGGCTGCCATCACGTGGCCTGAGTTCTCAGAGATCCATCCGTTCGTACCACTCGACCAGGCGACCGGCTACCTCGAGCTGATCGCAGACATGGAACGCTGGCTTGCAGATCTGACCGGGTACGAAGCCGTGTCGGTGCAACCCAACTCGGGTGCACAGGGTGAATTCACCGGCCTTCTCGCGATCAGTGCGTATCACGAATCCCGGGGCCAGGGGCACCGTGATGTATGCCTCATCCCGGCTTCGGCTCACGGAACGAATCCTGCGTCGGCATCGATGGCAGGGATGCGTGTCGTTGTTGTGAAGACGAGTGATGATGGAAGCATCAACGTGGATGACCTGCGCGCGAAGGCGGCTGAGCACGCTGATGCTCTCGCGGCGATCATGGTCACCTACCCGTCGACGCATGGCGTCTTCGAGGACTCCATCGTTGACGTGTGTGACATCGTTCATGAGCACGGCGGGCAGGTCTACCTCGACGGTGCGAACCTCAATGCGATGGTCGGAATCGCTGAACCCGGTGGGTTCGGCAGCGATGTTTCCCACCTCAATCTCCACAAGACATTCGCGATTCCTCACGGGGGCGGCGGTCCGGGTATCGGTCCGATCGCCGTGAAGGCGCATCTCGCCCCGTTTCTGCCCGGTCACCCACTCATCCCGGACATGCCGGGCCACGAGGACGGCATCGGTGCCGTTGCGTCCGCTCCGTGGGGTTCGGCGGGTGTGCTCGCGATCTCCTGGGCATATATCGCGATGTTGGGTGCGTCGGGTCTTCGCGCTGCCACGGAGATGGCGATCCTCAACGCCAACTACGTCGCCGCCCGCCTCGCTCCGTTCTACCCGGTGTTGTACACGGGCAACGACGGATTCGTTGCCCACGAGTGCATCATCGACATCCGTGGCATCCAGAGCGACACGGGTGTCACGAATGAGGACGTGGCGAAACGCCTCATCGACTACGGATTCCACGCTCCAACGATGTCGTTCCCTGTCGCTGGAACGCTGATGATCGAACCGACCGAGTCCGAGTCGAAGTTCGAACTCGATCGCTTCTGCGACGCGATGGTTGCGATCAAGGGCGAGATCGATTCCGTTGCTTCCGGGTTGGTCGCCGTCGAGGAGAGCGTGTTGCGGCGTGCTCCGCATCCGGCGGAAGACCTCGTCTCGGATGAGTGGGAACGCCCGTACGAACGGGAGGCGGCCGCGTATCCGGTGGATAGCC
Source organism: uncultured Acidimicrobiia bacterium (assembly GCA_964195545.1). GTDB lineage: Bacteria > Actinomycetota > Acidimicrobiia > Spongiisociales > UBA5794 > JAHEEL01. The sequence continues at coordinate 20,732 of CAXMQQ010000006.1, forward strand.
TCCGCAGGGACAAGTATTGGGTTCCGGTCAGTCGGATCGACAACGCCTTCGGGGATCGACACGTCGTCTGCGCCTGCCCTCCGACAGAGGCGTATGAGATGGGAGCCGATGGTGGCTTCGACAGGGTTCAGAACAAGATGGTCACCGATGAGTGATGACTTCTCGTCCATGGCTCGTGGATAGCGGTGATGGAGGCGATCCCGATGATCGGATTCACGCCTCAACGACAGCAGAGGCTTCTGTCGCTCCGCCCATTACCCATCGATCCCAGCGCCAGAAGATGACGGAGGCGGCGCTGAGTGCTGCTCCTGCCGTTACGTACATCGGTCCCCAGCCGGCACTGTCGATGACCGCTCCGAGGATAGGGCCGCCGACGAGCGTCCCGACGTCGAACAGTGCGGTGAAGATCGACATGGCGGAGCCGCGGTCGGTCTCCGGCGCACGGTCGACGAGGAGAGCGGTAAGGATCGGGAAGATGAAGCCGTGACCGGCGCCGCAGAAGGCTCCGGCGACTGCAACGCCGACCCAGGATCCGGCGCCTGCGAGCACGAAGAAACCGAGCACGAGGATTCCGAGTGACGGGTAGAGAACTCGCATCCTGCCGACGCGGTCGGGAAGCCACCCGAGGAAGACACGTTCGAGGATCGCGACGGCCACGTACGTCGAGAAGAACAGGCCGACGCTGCCAAGTCCGGTGTCGTCGACGTAACGCCGTATGAAGACGAAATAGCCGGTGAGAACGGTCGAAAACGACCCGATCATCCACCAGATCGGCAGAAGGTCGCGTTGTGCAACGATCTTCCAGAAGCCACGGGGCGACTCGCCCGGCTTGAGTGTGGGTCGACGTTCGGGGAGGGGGAGTGAGAGCACCAGCGTGACGACCGCGAATCCAGCAGCGGTCAGGAACAACTCGCGAAAACCGGCGATCGACAGGATGAAGTCGCCGACGATTCCGGCGACACCGATCGGGAGGAGTCCGGACACGCCGAACAGGGCGATGCCCTCGGTCCTGCGGGACTTGGGAATGACGTCCGTTCCGTAGGTGAACAAGGCGCTGAAGAGCATCGCCTCGGCGACGCCGTGCCCGATCCTCACTGCGTACACCCACGGTCCGAGCGTGGAGATGGTCAGGTACAGGAGGACGAACACGATGTTCAGGGCGTTCCCGAACAGGATCACCGGTCTGCGTCCATAGCGATCCATGACCGTTCCGAGCAGCGGACGCATCGCGATCGACGCGACGGCGGTCGCACCGTAGATCAGGCCAATCTGGGTGTCGCTTGCGCCGAGATCGGCGAGATAGCCGGAGAAGTGAAGGAACAGCGCATAGGCCATCCCGCTCGTGAAGTTGGCAACCGACACGAGCAGGAACGGTTTGGTGAAGAGGCGCTCCGTCACCCGTGCAGCCTATCGACGCAACCGGCCGTGGCAGCCGTCCCAGACTGGTCCGCCTCCTTCGGTCAACGGATCACACAGGCACGAACGACCTCGACAGTCAAAGGGGGGTCAAGCGCGTGTCGCAAATGTGCTACGATTGGCACATGGCTGAAGTTGCCTCACGAGAACTGCGGAACAGCACCAGGAAGCTTCTCGACCGGGTCGCGCTCGGAGAGGACGTCACAATCACGGTCGATGGTCGGTCGGTTGCGCGACTCGTTCCTCTCGAGCATCGATCTCGATGGATGGCGACCGGTGAACTCCTACGGAGGCTTGCGGAACGTCAGGCGGATCCCGGCCTCGCAGACGAGCTGCGGGACCTGCTGCCGGACTCGACAGATGACTTGGCCCTATGACCCGCGGGCTTGCGGACACGAGCGTCTTCATCGCTCGGGAGTCCGAGCGAGAACTTGAACTGGATCTGATGCCCGACGAGATCGCTATCTCGGTCATCACGATCGGCGAATTGCGTGCCGGCGTTCTGGTTGCCGCTGACGTCGAAACCAGGAGCCGCCGCCTGACGACACTCACCGAGGCCCTCGCCTTTGATCCATTGCCGATCGATGAACGGGTCGCCGAGGAGTGGGCCCGTCTCCGGGTCGAACTTCGGGACACCGGTCAGCGAATGCCGATCAACGACTCATGGATCGCTGCAACGGCTCGATCCATCGCGGTTCCTGTCGTCACACAGGACCACGACTACGTTCGGATTCCGAGCCTCGACGTCATCCTCGTCTAGCGGTACACGCCTATCGGAACGTCCTTTCCGAATCGGCGTGCATACGGATGATCTCCGCCGGTTCGAACCGTTCGCCGTGCTTCTCGGCGAGAGCTTCGAGTTTGGCGACGATCTCTCCGGCACCGACTTCGTCCATCCACCAGAATGGTCCACCGCGGAATGGTGGGAAGCCGAGGCCCATGACGGCCCCCATGTCGCCGTCGAGAGCCGACTGGATGATTCCCTCTTCGAGGCAGCGCGCCGCCTCGTTGATCATCGCCAGGGCGATCCGTTCCCGGATCTCGGCTTTCGGGATCTCTCGGCGCGGCCCGAGCCCGAGCGCCTGGTAGACGTTTTCGTCGACTCCGCCACGAGCTCCCTTGTCGTCGTACTCGTAGAAGCCGCGGCCGTTCTTCCTGCCCCGGCGATCATCGTCGAGAAGACCCTGCGCCATGTCGGGTCCAGCCATTCGCTCACCGAAAGCGTCGAGCATGATCTTTGAGATGTGTGCACCGACGTCGATGCCAACTTCATCGGTCAACAGCAGCGGACCGATCGGGAAACCCCACTTCGTCATCGCTTCGTCGACCGCCTCGATCGAGGCGCCCTCAGACAACAGGAAGAAAGCCTCGTTCAAATACGGCACGAGGATCCTCGTCGTGTAGAAGCCGGGCCCGTCCTTGACCACGATCACGGTCTTGCCCTGGCGCTTCCCGAACTCGACGGCCGTCACGGTCGCCCAGTCCGCTGTGTCATCCGTTACGACGATCTCGAGCAGCGGCATCTTCTCGACCGGTGAGAAGTAGTGCATACCGAGGACCGCTTCAGGGTGCCGGGCGTTTGCTGCGATGTCTGCGATGGGGAGAGACGACGTGTTCGAGGCGAAGACGACGTCTTCCCCGATCACGTCTTCGGCTTCGGCAAGAAGGGCTTGCTTCAGCGCGAGGCTCTCGAAGACGGCTTCGACGACGATGTCGACGTTGCTGAATCCGCTCCAGCCGGTCGTCCCCGTCACCTTGTTCATGGCCTGCTCGCCCGCGAACGGCGTGAGTCGTCGGCGCTCTACCTGCTTGGACACTTCCTTCGAGACGTGTGACAGCGCCCGACCGATACTCGCCTCGTCCACCTCGCGCACCCGAGCGGTCGCTCCGGCCTTCAGGACCGAAACGGTCGTGATTCCCGCTCCCATCAGGCCGCCACCGAGGACCCCGACCTTGGAGATCTCTTTCGGCTCGGCATGGCCGCTGATCCCGGTTGAGTACTTCATCATCTGTGAAGCGAAGAAGATCCCGCGAAGTGCCTTCGACTCGGACGACGTGACCAGTTCTCCGAAGAATGTCGCCTCTGCCTCGTAGCCGGCGGCGTTGCCCTGCTCGACTCCGATCTTGACGGCTTCGAGCGCCCGCTTCGGCGCCGGGTAGAGGCCCTTCGTCTTGGCGAGCATCGCCTCTTCAGCCTTCTTGAACATGACACGGCGTCCAACCGGGTTCTGCTCGACTGCGAGGGCTTGGAGGTGGGATGGGGCGAGGAACCCCTTCACCGAGGCTCCTCTGGATTCCCCGAGATTGTCGATCGATTCGATTGCCCTCTTCACAGCGATCTCGTAGAGCATCTCGGATGGGACGACCTCATCGACCAGGCCGATCTTGAGGGCTTTGTGGGGTCGGGCGGGCCGACCGGTGAGGATCATGTCGAGTGCTGCCGCAACACCGATGATCTTCGGAAGTCGCTGTGTGCCGCCACCGGCGGGGAGGATTCCGAGTTGAACCTCGGGTTGTCCGAGCTGCGTCTTCTTGCCGTCGGTGGCGATTCTCATCGATCCGGTCAGTGCGAGTTCGAGGCCACCGCCGAGGCATGCTCCGTCGATCGCCATGATGACCGGCTTGGCGTGAACGGCGTGGAGCGCTTCGATCCGAACGAAGAGGGCATGGAGTTCCCTGATAGCGGCGGCCGCTTCGTCGGGGTCGGTGAGGGTTTCGAAGAAGCGGATGTCGGCGCCGGCGAGGAAGTTCCCCTTCTTCGCTGAGCCGATCACGACGGCCTTGATGGCCGGGTCGGTCTCGACTCGGTCGATCACGGCGCTGAAGTCCTCGAAGATCACGGGTCCGATGGTGTTCATCGGTTCGCCGGCGCGGTCGAGCAGGGCGACGGCGACGCCGTCTTCGACGTTGAACGTGAAGTGTGTAAGTTCCATGGCTTCCTCTCTACCGATCGAGTACTACGGCAGCGCCAAGGCCGCCCGCTGCGCATTGAGTGACAAGTGCGGTGCCCCCGCCCCGTCTGGTCAGTTCGTTGGCCATCGTCATGATCTGTCGGGCTCCGGTTGCTCCGAAGGGATGACCGATGCTGATCGACCCTCCGTAGAGATTGAACTTCTCCTCCGGGATCTCACCGATCGCCTCATCCTTGCCGAGCCACCGCTTCGCCCAATCGGCCGATGCGAATGCTTGAGTGTTTGACAGGATCTGAGCGGAGAACGCCTCGTGCATGTCGATCACGTCGATGTCGCGGAGCGTCAATCCGGCCTTCTCAAGGGCCTCGGGGGTGGCGAACGACGGACCCATGAGCAGTTGCCAGTTCGGATCGAGGGCAGCGAAGGCCCACGACCTGATGAAGGCTCTTGGCACGAACCCGAGTCTCTGGGCCGTCTTCTCCTCCATCAGCATCACGGCAGATGCGCCATCGGTCAGGGGTGACGAATTGCCTGCCGTGATCGTCCCGTACTTCCGGTCGAACACCGGCCGCAACTTGGCGAGCGACTCCATGCTCGAGTCGGCGCGCGGGATGTTGTCACGCGTGACGGTCGTCTTGAACGACGGCTCGATCGGGAACGGCATCACTTCGTCATCGAAGATCCCGCTCTCCCAGGCAGCGACCGCCTTCTGATGTGAACGGAGCGCGAATTCGTCTTGAGCCTCGCGCGTGATCCCGTTCTCCTTCGCCATGATCTCACCGGAGCCGCCCATGGTCAGCCCGGTAGATCGCTCGGCGATTGCCGGCGGCTGTGGGGCAAGATCCTTCGGCCGGAGAGCGGAGAAGGCTTTCACCTTGCTGCCGATGTCGCGAGCCGCGTTGGCGTCCATGAGAACGTCCACGAAGCGATCCGAGTACATGATGGGGGGCTTCGAGAGCGAGTCTGCTCCGCCTGCGACCACGATATCCGCGTCGCCGAGGAGGATCGACTGGGCAGCCGAGACGACCGCTTGTGTTGATGTTGCGCAGGCGCGACTGACGGAGAACGCATCGACCGTCTGGGGGAAGTCGCCGGCGAGGACGACCTCTCTCGCGATATTCGGACCTTCAACGTCGGCGATGACCGCCCCGTAGACGACCTGGTCGACCTGGCCACCCTCGACGCCGGATCGTTGTAGCAGTTCCTTGACGACGCCGGATGCCAGGTCGAGTGTGGTGAGATCCTTGAACACAGTTCCTGACTTGACGAACGGTGTGCGAAGACCGTCGACGATCGCGACTCGGCGTCCATTAACGACGCCGGGATGCTTCGCGGCCATGGGGACTCCTTCGTGTAGGTGCGTGACACATTCTCGCGCACGAGATCCGGTGTGGTGCCGGTGTGTGTCGGAAACGAGGAGAGCCGCCTCCAGACGGAGGCGGCTCTCCTGTTGAGACGGGGTCTGCGAGGACTAGAAGTCCATCGCATCTTCTCGAAGGCCGAACGCCGGGTGGCGCAGCTTCGAAAGAGCGAGCTTCTCGATTGAACGAACCCTGGTCGGGCCGAGACCGAGGTTTCCGCCGATCTCCTCGTGTGTGCGGGGGAGACCGTCTTCGAATCCAACTCGCATCGACAGGATGTAAGCCTCGCGCTCGGGGAGGCGGTTGATCGCTTCCCGGAGGGATTCGATGGCACTGGCCTTTTCGGTCTCGCGAACCGGGTCTTCTTCGTCGTGGTGTGCGACAAAGTCACCGAGCACTGCGCCGTCTTCGCCGACGGGTGCCTCGAGCGAGATGGAGTCGTTGACGAGTTGCGCTTCGACGACGGCGTCGATGGAGAGACCGGACTCGTAGGACAGCTCTTCAGGCGTTGGCTCCCGGCCGAGCTCGGAGAGGAGACGGTTACGGGTGCTGTTGAGTGTGACGAGCGTGTCGTGGAGCGAGTTCGGGAGACGAACGGTGCGGGACTTCTCTGCCACTGCACGCTGCATCGACTGGCGGATCCACCATGTCGCGTATGTGGAGAACTTGAAGCCCCTGCGCCAATCGAACTTCTCGACCGCACGGATGAGACCGAGGTTGCCCTCTTGGATGAGGTCGATGAACTCGATGCCGTACTGGCTGCGGTAGCGTTTCGCCTGGCTGACGACGAGGCGGAGGTTGGCCTGAGCGAAACGCTCGCGAGCCTCACGGCCCTTGCGCACTGCACGCTGGAGGCGGACCTTCTCGGCGCCTCGCACCGATACGGTGGAGAGCTGCTCTTCTGCGGCTCGCCCGGTTTCGATCGCCTGGGCAAGTTCGACTTCCTCGTCTGCGGTGAGCAAGTCGTGATATGAAATCTCTTGGAGGTAGCGGGTCAAGCTGTCGCCCATTTCGAGCGGTTGACCCGCCATTCGGATCTTTTCTGCCGTCTTCATGTTTGTGAAATCCTTCACGTATCGATTCGCGTGTCAGCGCTGTGGGTCTTGGAAATTCGGCCCCATCGGCTCCAGCGTCTCTTGTTAGACGCTTGGACCACAGCGTTTGGTTCCCGAGCGTCGGGCTTCGTGAGGGAACAACGCTCTCAACAACGGAGGGGTTCCCGAGCAACGATCGGCTCGTTCGAGGACACAATATGACACAACTTGACCCAGACTTCAAGTCCTAATCTCGATTTGGGTGAGATGAGCCGACCGTACACTTGCCTCATGCCCGACTCCGACACCCTGCTCGCTCTGGTTGAGGTGGCCGAGAACCTCATACCGTTCAACCGAATCCTCGGCTGAGATGAGCGATCGGGGTCGTTGGCCACCAGACGCCCGTCCGATTGCGCTAACGTCTCTCGCCGAAGGGGAGTGATGCCGGATGCGGTGGTGGCTACTTGTCACGGTCGCGGTCGTTGCTCTGACGGCATGCACCGATGCCGCCATCCTCGACCCCGACTTGACAACAGAAGGGGAGACGGCGGGGAACACCGCCCTCTTCTGTCGCGCGTGGCCCGAGGCTCGCCGAACAGTCGTCAACGTGCTCGAGGGCGACGAGCCGCGTTTCAATTGGGACAACACGGCGCTCTCTCTCGATCAGGCCATGGAGCAGTACGACGGGGCCGTTCCAGTCGAGATCAGGGCGGACTGGGACCGGGTGTACGACACCTATGTGCGCGTCAGCGATCTCGTGTTCACAACGGGGTTCGGCGAAAGCGTCTTGCGGCCGGACCACATCGAGATGGTGTTCGGTGCCGCCGGACCCGAACCTGTCTTCGCTCGGACGATGGACTCGATTGCCGCGATCGACGAGTGGTCGATTGCCGCATGCGGAGACTTCTGTTCCCGGTGGCCCGAGCTGGAAGACGCTGTGATGCTGGACTTCCAGCGCTACACCATCCATGGAGGCCCTGAAGAGGTCGAACGAAGTATCGAGCAGATGGAGGCCGCGATCCGCGCCGGCAACGTGCTCGTTCCTCCTGCGCTCGCTGATGCGTGGGAAACCGCCGCCGCAGTCAAGTCCAGGTTCCTGAACATGTACCGGGACTATGGGGGGGACGTTCTCCATGGCCAAGACGGGGAAGAGGTCTTTCGCGATCACATGGGCATGTATCCCGAGGAGGCGTTTGAGGCGTCGTTGGTGGCAGTTGAAACGATGGCAACGTGGGTCGATGCCAACTGCGATTCAGCTTCTCTGACCGGCGGAGCGCCCGGGACGTTGTCCGTACGGATTCGGCCGCACGCGGACCTCATGGGGCGAACGATCCTGCTCGTGCTCCTGCCGATCGGTACCGAATTCGGTGCGGTGAGGAATTCGAGCGACTATCTCGGCGCGTGGTGTGCCGAGCAGCCGCAGCCGGTGGAGGAGTTCGAACGCGAGGTCGCTCGTCAAGAGAGAGAATCCGGACGGGACCCCGAGGAGATCGCCGACGAGTGGATGCAACCTCAGTCGTTGCGACCCGTGGGGCAAGTAACAGGGGACCATGTCGCTAGCGTTTGTCACATTCTTCGCCATGGGAACGAACTCGTGGTACCGGGCGGTCCGTACGAGTTGTTCGCCGGGACCTTCATCGGCGAGCCGGGTTCGTACACCCTCCACTTCGGTGCACCGGAACGGTGCGGTCAGATGACGGTCGCCGTGGATGGAGATACGGTCGTCAATCTGCCGGCCCTCGAGGAGTGCGATCTCGAGCCGATCGGAAGACCCGAGGAGCTCGCTCGGAGGACCGCGGCGCCGTTCGAACCGGGTGGGACGCTGCAGGTCGAACTCCCAAGCGGGTTCGGTCCAGAAGAGTTCGCCAGCTGCGAATTAAGTGCTGTGCTCCTCCCGGTCGGAACGACCTTGAACGATATCGGTCGCGGTGACGTTTGGCCATCCGCCGCTGCACGGATGCACCTGCCGACGGTGCGTCACATAGACGACCCGGCCGCCGTGCGTCTTGGCAACGAGAGCGGACTTGTGCCGATTCTCGGCGTTGGCTCGACCGGATCGCCGGTTCGGCTTCATCTACAAGTGGACGGCAACCGGGCTTGGGATGCGTCCCTCCCCGATCCAGTCCCGCTTGCGGCGGGTTCCTATGATCTGAGGCTCGAGGAATGGTGCTTGCGCGATGAACACGTGGATGACCCGGGCCCGGACGATATGCGCACCAGATGTGCGTCGATCACCGTCGAGATTGATGGCGACACCGTGGTGGCCGCACCCGAGTTCGGGGCCTGCCGATGAGCACCGCGATCGAGACCCGCGGTCTGCGCAAACGATTCCGCCGTGTTGAGGCGTTGAGAGGAGCCGACATCGAGGTACCCGAGGGGTCGGTATGCGGCTTCTTGGGGCCGAACGGTGCGGGGAAGAGCACCACGATGGAGATCCTCATGGGACTCATCCGTCCATCTGGAGGTTGGGCGTCGATCTTCGGGAGCGATCTGGGCAGCGACGGACTCGACGTTCGGTCGCGGATTGGGTATCTGCCTCAGGATGCTTCATTCTTTCCGCGTGCCCGTGTTCGCGACGTGCTTCGCTTCGTTGCGAGGCGATACCTCACCGGAGCCCGCTCGGCGATCGAGGACAGGGTGGACGAGACGATCGAAATGGTCGGCCTCGAGACGCTTGCAGACCGGAGAGTGAAGGCGCTCTCCGGCGGTGAGCGGCAGCGGCTCGGCATCGGCCAGGCCGTGATCGGAGGTCCCGATCTTCTGATCCTCGACGAACCATCGGTGGGTCTCGATCCCGAAGGTCGCCGCCAGGTACTCGATCTGCTCGAGCGGTTCAGAGAAGAAATGACGATCTTCTACTCGAGCCACGTTCTCGATGATGTGGAGCGGGTTGCCGATCACATTGTGGTGATCGATCGAGGTGTAATCGTCGAGCAGGGTCCGATGGAGCGGTACCTCGGCGGGCGAGTCACCCATCGCATTGCGCTCGACGGCGGAGACGCTCGAGCGGCGATGGAGCGGATCGAACGAGAGTCGTGGGTGAACGGCGTCAGGGCGATGCGCACGGGCGAATGGGAGATCGAGAGCACCGACCGACAGGCAGCCGAGAAGAACCTGCTGCGGGTACTCGCCGTCACGGACAGCCTGCGCGTTGTCTCCCTCCGCCCGATGCAGCGGAGCCTCGAGGATCTTTACGTCGATCTGGTCGGGGGCACCAATGAAGACTGAGGCTGCTGCCCTCGAACGTATCGAGCGACGCGATCCGCTTCGCGGGTTCGGTGGACTGCTCGGCGTCGAACTTCGCGTCTGGTTCCCATGGAGGGTGCTCTTCCTAATTGCTGCGGGTTTGGTTGTCTTTGCCCTCATCTACCTGCCGTGGCGCGGATTCGAGGTGAATCAACTCGGCCCGTTGATGATCGGGTTCCTCGCCTTCTGGATAGCGATCCTGCTCGTGTCGTCGGTTGCCCTTACCGAGGGGGCCGTGCTGGGCGAGATCGAACGAGGCACTGCGTCCTGGCTCGTAGCGATGCCGATCGCCCGACCGGCGGTCATTCTCGCGAAGTTCGCCGCAGGAGCCGTGGGCCTCGCGGTCACCGTCTTTGCGACCGGAGGTGCGGTGTACCCGGTACTCGCAGATGCGGCCAAACGAGGTATCACCGAATTCAGAGCGGAAGCAGTGTTCGAGTTGGCGAGCCAGCCGATCGGGCAGTGGGGCGCGTACACCCGTCTTCCGAGTTGGGGGATCTACATCGCGATGTTGCTCTCCCTGTGGACGCTTCTCCTGTTCTTCGCGGCTCTGATGATGCTCCTTGGCTCGGTGGTGCGCTCGCGTACTGCCGTGTTCGGCCTCGGCCTCGTCGCCGCCGGAGTGATCCTCGCAACGGGCGTCCTGGTCGGTTCGGCCGCGCCGGCGAGTCCCGCCGGTATCGCGAGGGCGGTCATCGATATCGCCCAGGGCAAGGAGGCTGCGCTGATCACGCCGGTCATCGGCACGCTGCTCGCGACGGCCGTCGCTCTTGCTCTCGCCGTCTGGGCGTTCAATCGGAGGGAGCTCACGTGACCGTTCCCGCCATCGAGATCCGTCAACTGAAGAAGAGGTACCGCAAGGTCGAGGCCCTGCGCGGACTCGACCTCACCGTCGATCAGGGATCGGTGTGCGGGTTCCTCGGACCGAACGGCGCTGGGAAGACGACGACGATGAAGATCCTGATGGGCCTCATCCAGTCGTCATCGGGGTGGGCAGCGGTACTCGGGGACGATGTGCGGGATGCCGGCCTGCCGGCCAGGGCCCGCATCGGGTACCTCCCGCAGGATCCCGTCTTCCCGCAGTACCAGACGGTTCGCGGGGTCGTTGCGTCGGTTGCCCGCCTCTATCCCGGCCATCCTCGCGGCTCCGAGCTGAAGCGAAGGGTTGACGATCTGATCGACCGCGTCGGAATGACCGACAAGGCGCGGCGGCGCGTGCGTGGTCTCTCCGGTGGCGAGAGGCAACGACTCGGAGTCGCACAGGCACTGGTCGGCGAGCCGGACCTCGTGATCCTCGATGAGCCGTCGGCCGGCCTCGACCCGATGGGTCGACGGGACATGTTGTCGCTCATCGAAGAGATCAGCAGCCAGGCCACGGTCTTCTACTCCACACACATCCTCGACGATGTTGAACGGATCAGCGACACCGTCGTGATGATCAGCAAGGGCAGGGCAGTGGCGCAGGGATCGCTCGACGACATACTCACGGTGTCTGGATCCGACTACGCCGTGCGCCTTCGGGGCAAGACCTCCGGTATCCGCGATCGGCTCACTGCGGAGCCGTGGGTCGGTGGCATCGACGTCCGAATGCACGCCGAGATCGAGGACTGGCGGATTCGATTGACGGATGAGTCTGCCGCCGATCGACTCGTTCCGCTGCTCGTGTCCGATGAATCATGCGACGTGATCGAGTTCCATCTCAGTGATCGGCGCCTCGAGGATGCGTATCTCGATCTCGTGGGAGCCGATGATGGTGACTGACGTTTCCACGGTACGAATCGGCATTACGGGGTTCTGGGGGGTATTGCGAGGTGACCTGACACGCTGGCTTGGTCGGCGCGGCCTGTCCCAACTGATCCTGTGGCTGGTGATCATCGAAGGATTCCTCTACTACACCGTTGCGACCGAGAACGCGCCGTTCGGGAAACTCGGCTACGAGAACTTGCTGAACATGCTGATGTTCTTCCCTATCTTCGCGGGGATCATCCTGGCGGAGGCCGCGATCGTCGGGGAGTACCACAGCGGGATCGCGGCCTGGCTGGTTTCGAAGCCGGTTCCCCGGGCAGGGTACCTAGTGGCGAAGTTGGGAGGACTGTGGATCGGTCTCTCGGTGACCGCGATTCTGATCCCCGGACTGGTCGCGAACTGGTGGTTGCCGAAGGTGGAGCCGTATCGGTTCGTCACGCCCCAGCCTCCTCCATTTGGTCGATTCCTTGCCGCTCTCGGCGTCACCATCGTGGTCCTCGGCTTCTTCATTGCTCTCACCGGATTCCTGGCCGTCGTGATTCGACGCCGTGGGGTCGTGGCGCTGCTCGCCATTGTCGCCTGGTTGCTCCTCCGGATCCCGCTGCCCCAGATCCCGACCTCCTGGCACCGATTCCTGCCTTCCGGGTTGTACGGGACGGGTCAAGCCACCGGGGGTTGGATTCCCGGCATGGAGTACATCCATGGTCATCCGTTCGATCAGGCAAGCGCCGTGCCGATGACCATGGTCGCGGCGGCGTTGCTTGTTGCGGGTGCTGTCCTGATCTACCGGCGCCTCGAGCTCTGAGCGGGAACGACTCTGCCGACACGGACGATCACCTGAGGTTCGAGAAGCGTTTCGAGGTGGTCTCGCGGGTCGTCGGTGAAGAACACGGCGTTGGCTGGCATGCCGGGGGAGAAGCCATGTGCCACACCGAGGTAGTCGAAGGCGGCCGTGGTGACGGCATGGAGCGCCGCCTTCTTCGAGAGGCCGAGTTCGTGGAGGCGGATCGCTTCGTGAGCGACCATTCCGTGAGGGATGGCGAGGTCGGTTCCGGTAAGCACGGTGATCCCGAGGCGTTCGGCCTCGGGGAGGAGGTCGCGGACGTTGTCGACGCCCCGAGCGAGCAAGCGACCGCCGGTGCTGTCGGCACCGAGCATCTCGATGATCGCTTCGGCCCCGAGGATCGTGGGTACCCACGCCCCGTCGCGTTCCGCGAGTCGCGGCAGATCGTCGCCTGCGAGGAAGAGACCGTGTTCGATGGAGTCGACACCGGCCACGATGGATGGTCCGATCCCTTCAGGGGCCATCGTGTGAACGGCGACCCGCCGACCCGCGCCGTGTGCCACTTCGACCGCTTTCGTCAAGGCCGCCTCACCGTAGTTGGCGACCGTCCCGCGACCCTTCCGCGGCCAATCACCGATGATCTTCACCCACTCGGCTCGTCCTCCTGCGGCCTTGCGCACCGCTTCGACGAGACCTTCTTCGTCGACCTCGTGGCCGTACCCGGGGTAGTAGCCGTCGCGCGGGGCGATGATCCGTCCGGCCATCGTTGCGATGGGGCGTTCGGTCGGAGGTGCATCGAGGATTTCGAGCGAGACGTCGCTGGACGAGCCCTTATCGGCGATGAGAAGGACGCCTCCCTCGACTTGCATCCAGGCGTTGGTGACGCTGTTGGCCCGGATTTCATCCTCGGTGATCGTCGTCATCGAACCGACGTGATTGAGGCCCAGGTGGGCGTGGCAATCGGCAAGACCCGGCAATGCATAGAGGTGGCCGGTGTCGATCTCGCGAGCGATCGGGCCGTCGTCGGGATGGGAGAACCGATCGCCATCGACGACCAGCGGAATCGGATTGTGACCCGGCTCTCTGACGGTGATCAGGGTGCGCATGGGCCGCAGCGTATCGGGTCAATCCACGGCGATGCGTTCACCCGCGCGAATCGGGACTTCGAGCCAGTTGTCGTACGGCGGGAGAGCACACGAGTATGCATCGTTGTATGCACAGAGGGGGGCATACTCGTAGTAGGTGAGACCATCGAAGTCGGCTCTGTCTGCTTCGGGCTTCGTTTGTGCTTACGACCACGCTCCAGGTGGTCCTAGGCACAAACGATCACCGCCGCTGCTCAACCGACCGACCGGGAGTTGATCACCTCGCCGTACCAGGCGAGGCTGTCCTTCGGGATGCGCTCGCCGGTTGCGTGATCGACCCAGACGAGGCCGAAGCGTTGCGAGTAGCCCAGCGCCCATTCGAAGTTGTCGAGCAGCGACCACACGAAGTAGCCGGTCACGGGAACCCCAAGTTCGATGGCGTCTGCGACCGCTTTGAGGTGAGCGCGGAGGTACTCGATCCTGCGCTCGTCGTGGATCTCGCCGTCCGGTCCCGGACCGTCCGAGTAGGAGGCCCCGTTCTCGGTGACGCGGATGTCCGTCGCGTCGTAGGCATCGTGGATGCGTTTCAGGAACGCGGTGAGTGCCGATGGATCGATCGGCCATCCCATCTCGGTGTAGCCGTCGGGAGGGTTCGGACCGGGAGCAACGCCCGTGTCTTCGGTCTCGTCGGCACCGGCAGTTACCTCGACGGCCGTGTAGTAGTTGATGCCGATGAAGTCGATAGGGACCGCGATCTCGTCGAGGTCTCCCGGAAGCACAAACGGAGGCTGCTTGGTATCGAACCTGCCGCGTTCCCGATACGTCTCCACCATGTCCGCTGGATAGCCCTTCCCGAAGATCGGGTCAAAGAACCATCGATTTCGGAAGCCGTCGAAGTGTTGCTGGGCCGCGATGTCTGCCGGTTCATCGGTCGCAGGTGTTGACGGGCGACAGTCAACGACGATGCCAACCTCCCCGTCGGGGACGTTCGCCCGGATGACGGGGACGGCCCGGCCGTGAGAGAGCAGGATGTGATGGGCCGCAGCGAGTGCCTCCGCGAAATCCGTGTGGCCTGGAGCGAAGACGCCGTCTCGGTGGCCGAGGAACGACGCCACCCATGGTTCGTTGTGTGTCTTCCAATGCTTCACCCGATCGCCGAGGGCGTCGCTCAACACGTCCGCGTACCGGACGAAGGCATCAACCGTGTTCCGGTTCGCCCAGCCGCCCTGGTCCTGGAGACCTTGGGGAAGATCCCAGTGGTAGAGGGTCACGTACGGCTCGATCCCGTGCTCGAGGAGTTCGTCGACGAGACGGTCGTAGAACGCTATGCCCCGGGTTTCAACGGGGCCGACGCCGTCGGGGATGATCCGCGCCCACGCGGTCGTCAGACTGTATGCCGGAATCCCGGCGCTGGCCATCAACGCCACGTCTTCGGGGTACCGGTGATAGTGATCGCAGGCCACATCGCCGGTGTCGTTGTTGAGGACTCGGCCCGGATTGTGAACGAAACGGTCCCAGATGGATTCGCCCTTGCCGTCCTCATTCCATGCGCCTTCGATCTGATACGCGGAGGCGGCAACACCGAACACGAAGTCGTCTGGGAAGGGGCTCACGACAGACTTCCGGATCCCAATTGCTCGAGAGCGGTGAGGACGCGGTCGACCTCTTCGATGGTGTTGTAGTGGGCGAAGCCGATCCGGACGAGACCGCCCTGATCTGCTACGCCGAGTCGACGCATCACCTCGACCGCGTAGTAGTCGCCAGACCAGACGAAGATGCCCTGGTCTCCGAGTACCTCCGCGACGGTGTCCGGGCGCATTCCGTCTACGGATACGGCGAACGTCGGCGTGCGACCGCTGGTGGCGTTTCGCCCATACAGGGTGACTCCGGGGATCTCTGAGATTCCAAGGAGGAACCGCTCCGACAGGGTCCGCTCGTATGACGCGACTCGCTCCATCGCTGACCGTAGCTGATCCCTTCTTGTCTCGCCCGTTCCTAGCGAAGCCAGGTAGTCGACGGCCGCCGCAACGCCGGCGAGGCTCTCGAAACTCTGTGTCCCCGTCTCCCACTTGTCGGGTGGCGTATCGGGCGCCGGACGGATCTTGTAGGCCTCGATGGTGTCGAGAACTTCGCGGCGTCCGTAGAGGCAGCCGGTGTGCGGACCGAAGAACTTGTACGCAGAAGCAACGAGGAAGTCAGTCCCGAGTGCTGCCACGTCGACCAGGCCGTGGGGGGAGTAGTGAACGGCGTCGATGAAGGTGAGCGCTCCCACGGCATGTGCTGCGTCGATTACCGGCTTGGGGTCGGTGATCGTGCCGACCGCGTTCGAAGCGTGAGTCATTGCGACGAGTCGGGTCCGGTCGTCGATGAGATCAACAAGGCTCTCGACCATCAGGCGGCAGCCGTCGATCGGGTCGAAGTCGAGCCACCTCACCTCCGTCCCAGCGTCCCTGGCTGCGATGACCCAGGGCCAGACATTCGCGTCGTGATCAAGCCGGGTAACGATGACGTTGTCGCCGGGTGTCCACGTAGCGCCGAGGGCACGGCTCACCGACAGGGTGAGCGACGTCATGTTCTGACCGAACGCGATCTCATCAGCGGAAGCACCGAACAGATCTGCGATAGCGCTTCGTGCCGATTCGGTAGCCGCGGCGGACTGGCGTGACGAAGCAAATGGTCCGCCGTGGTTACTTCCACCGGCCCGCATGAATCCGGCCATGGCATCGATGACCGACTCCGGTGCCTGGGTACCACCTGGCCCGTCGAGGTATGCGGCAGTCCGTCCACCAACGACTCGTCGAAACGCTGGGAACTGGTCGCGCACAGCGGGGACATCAACGGTCATAGCACCCTCCACTTGGTGAAGTGACGCTACTCAGGCATGCCGCCGTTCCGCTAATCGGCTACGAGTCGAAGGGATCCCGTCGACGAACATCCGGCAGATTCCTGCGTGTGATGACACCCATCTTGATGACGGTTCGTCTCTCGGGGTCACCGGTGAACCGAGCGTCGGAGTCATCCAGGAGGCGTCGTAGTCGGTCGACCTGGCTGCGGAGACGACCGTTTTCGTTCTCGAGGCTCATGACCCGACGCACTCCTTCGAGGTTCACGCCTGCGTTCGTCAATTCCTGGATCATGAGGAGTCGTTCGATGTCTGCCTGCGAGTAGCGCCGGGTCCCACCCGGCGTACGGTAGGGAGCGATGAGCCCGCGGCGCTCATAGATGCGCAGCGTCTGCGGGTGCATGCCTGAGAGTTCCGCGGCAACCGAGATGATATAGACGGCGTCCTCTTGCTTGCCCATGTCACACCCCCAGGTGTTCGCGTGGATTTTCGGGAGCATCGTCGCGGAGAGCCTCGAGTAGTTCGCGTTGTTTGTCCGAAAGGTCGATCGGCACGTTGACGGTAATCGTGACGAGCAGGTCGCCGCTGCCGTTCGATGTTTCGACCCCTTTCCCGGACACCTTCATCGTCGTGCCGCCCTGTGTACCGGCGGGGACTCGGATCTTCGTGTCTCCGTCAAGTGTCGGAATCTGTATGACCGCTCCGAGCGCGGCCTCCGCGAACGTGACCGGCACGTTGATCGTGATGTCCCGCTTTCCGGCGCGTCCGAACACAGGATGCGCAGCGACGTGTACCCGGACGAAGAGATCACCGGCCGGACCACCGTTGGCCCCCGGCTCTCCCCTTCCTTTCAAACGGACTTTCGCTCCGTCGGCGATCCCCTGCGGCACTTTGACTTTGACAGTCCGACCATCAACACCGATCGTCTTCGTCGGTCCGGCGAGCGCCTCGTGGAATGTGAGAGAAACGTCGGTCTGGAGATCACGGCCGACCATCGGTCGTGGCTGCTGACGCCGTCCTCCTTGAGTCTGGCCAAAGAGATCGCCGAGACCGCCGAAGAGGTCCTGGAAACCGCCCCCGCCGCCTCCGTCACCGAAGACATCCTCGACACGGACGTACTGCTGGTGGCCGCCTTGGTCGCCGACGAAGTAGCCCATTTCGCGAACGTGGTCGTACTCCTTGCGTTCCCCCTCGTCGGAGAGTGTGTCGTACGCTTCGTTGATCTCCTTGAACCGGGCCTCGGCGACAGCGTCGTCGGGGTTGTTGTCCGGATGGAACTCGCGTGCGAGCTTCCGGAATGCCTTCTTGATCCCCTTCTGAGAGGCATCCTTGGAGACGCCGAGCGTGGCGTAGTAGTCCTTCTCCAGCCACTCCTTACGCATGCTGCACCGTGACCAACGAAGGGCGGATCACCCGCCCTCGCATGACATACCCGCGGCGCAGTTCGGAGCCGACGATCAGGTCGCCATTGCCCTCACCCGGACCGGACACTGCCTCGTGAACCTTCGGGTCGAATACCTCGCCCGTGGCAGGAATCGGCTCGAACCCCTCGCGAGCGAGTGTCTCCAGAAGCTGGCTTCTCGTTGAGAGCACGCCCTCGCGGATCTTCTCCTCAGAGGGGCTCTTCGGCTCGAAGGCCGTCGCCGCATCGAACGCGTCGAGTGTCGGGAGGAGCCCTTCGATCACGCGCTGCGAGGCCCGCTCAACGTTCTCAGCCTGATCGCGTTCGACGCGACGACGGAAATTGTCGAAATCGGCGGCGACGCGCTGGAGCATCTCAAGGTGCTCGCCGGACTCTTGCCGGGCTTCGCTCAACTCGCGAAGCAGCAGGTCCCGGGCCTCGATCGGGTCGTCGGGGAGTTCGAGCCCAAGCTCGTGTGCCGTCGGTACCGGCTCGGGCTCGGTCACAGCAAGATCCTGGAACTCGGCTGTCTCATGCGGATCGGTCTGACTCCCTCCGTCAGCGGCTTCAGCGCTGCCACCTCCCCCCACGGGGGAGGAAGCGGCGGGTTCTAGCCGTGTGCTGTCGGCTGTCGCCTGTTGCCTCTCTTTATGACTCGTCATCGTCCTCCACCACCTCGGCTTCGACGACCTCGTCGTCATCGGCGGGGGCCTCGTCGGCCGCCGCTGCGGCACTCTCTGCCGCGGACGCTGCGTAGATCTTCTCACCGAGGATCTGCGACCCGGTCAGGAGCTCATTCGTGGCGGTCTTCAACGCCTCAGCACCGGTGCTCTCATTGGCGAGCAGTGTCCGCAGTTCGGCGATCTTGTCGTCGAGGGGCTTGCGTTCATCATCGGTCAGCTTGTCGCCGTGCTCTGCGAGTTGTTTGTCGATCTGATACACCGTGTGATCGGCCTGGTTCCGAGCTTCCACTGTTTCCTTGCGCTCAGCGTCGTCCTTGGCGTGGGCCTCGGCGTCCTCGACCATTTGATTGATGTCATCGTCGGACAACGCCGTACCACCGGTGATCGTCACCTGCTGCGTCTGTCCCGTTCCGAGATCCTTAGCGGACACCGAAACGATGCCGTTGGCGTCGATATCGAAGGTCACTTCGATCTGGGGAACCCCCCGAGGCGCCGAAGCGATACCGGGGAGCTTGAAACGTCCGAGGCTCTTGTTGTCGTTGGCCATCGTGCGCTCGCCCTGCAAGACGTGAATCTCGACCTCGGGCTGGCTGTCGGCTGCCGTGGTGAAGATCTCGGAGCGGCGCGTCGGAATCGTCGTGTTGCGCTCGATCATCTTCGTCGACATGCCGCCCTCGGTCTCAACACCGAGCGTCAGCGGTGTGACGTCGAGGAGCAGGATGCCCTTCACGTCACCGGTGAGCACGCCTGCCTGGAGCGAAGCGCCATCGGCGACGACCTCATCCGGGTTCACTCCCTTGTGGGGCTCTTTGCCGGCGAGCTCCTCGACGAGTTTCTGGACCGAAGGGGCTCGGGTCAATCCGCCGACGAGGATGACATCATCGATATCGTCCATCGTCAGGCCGGCATCCTTGAGCGCCTCTTCGAACGGTACCCGGGTGCGCTGCACGAGATCGTCCGTCATCTGCTCGAATTCTGAGCGAGTGAGCGTGCGAAGGAGGTGGATCGGTCCTTCGTTCGTCGCGGTGATGAACGGAAGGTTGATCTCCGTTTCCATGACAGAGGACAGCTCGATCTTGGCCTTCTCGGCCGCTTCCTTGAGGCGCGTCATCGCCATTGCATCGTTGGAGAGATCGACACCGTTGTCACTCTTGAATCCCTTGACGAGCCAATCGATGACCACGTCGTCCCAGTCGTCGCCGCCGAGATTCGTGTCGCCGTGCGTCGATTTGACCTCGAAGACGCCTTCGCCGATCTCGAGGACGGAGACATCGAATGTGCCGCCGCCGAGGTCGAAGACAAGGATGAGATGATCGTCGTCGCTCTTGTCGAGTCCGTATGCGAGAGCGGCCGCCGTCGGCTCGTTGATGATTCGGAGCACTTCGAGACCGGCGATTTGGCCAGCTTCCTTTGTGGCTTGGCGCTGGGCGTCACCGAAGTAGGCGGGGACGGTGATCACGGCTTCCGTGACGGGCTCGCCCAGGAACGCCTCGGCGTCCCTCTTGAGCTTCATGAGGATGCGAGCTGCGATCTCCTGTGAGTTGTATTCCTTGCCGTCGACCTCGACACTCCAGTCGGTGCCCATCTGGCGCTTGACCGAGCGAACCGTGCGGTCCGGGTTCGTGATCGCCTGACGCTTGGCCTGGTCGCCGACGAGAACTTCACCGTTCTTGGCGAATGCCACGACCGAAGGGGTCGTGCGGTGTCCCTCTGCGTTGCTGATGATCTTGGGTTCTCCGCCCTCAAGAGTCGAAATGACAGAGTTGGTGGTTCCGAGATCGATGCCAACGGTGCGTCCCATAGGGAGTGCTCCTTCGTGTCGTAGGCTCACTGCGGTGCGAGCCGTATGTTTGAGTCGTTACGAGTATCATAACCTGAGTCGAGGTATATCAATTCCCGGAATCTCCAGAAGATAGCCAGCCAGGGACATCCATATACCCCCATGGGGTATATGCTCGGGTCATGCAACTGGAAGAGACCGAGGTCCACGACATCCTGACGAGGCTGCGCCGCGTCGAGGGTCAGATTCGCGGAATCCAGGGAATGCTTGAAGAGGGGCGGGGTTGCTCCGACGTCATCACCCAGTTCTCTGCTTCGATGCGGGCGCTTGAACACGCCGGCTACAAGTACTTCGCTGCGACGATGACCATGTGTGCGACCGACCCCGAACAGGCGGTGATCGAGGGCTACGACCCGGCACGACTAGAAAAACTGTTCATGCAACTCACGTGATCAGGGATGAACCGGTTCCGGCCGTGCACCTCGTCCCTGCACGCGAATGGGAGACCTGGAGCACAACGAACGACGCTGTGATCATCGATGTGCGTGAGCCGTTCGAGTGGGCGATGGGAACGCTCCCCGACTCGTTGCTCATCAGACTCGGATCACTCCCCGACAAGCTCGACAAGTTGGACCACGCTCGCTCCATCCTCCTCGTCTGCCGATCAGGGAATCGGTCGGGAGTGGCAGCCGAGTACCTGGTCCGCCGCGGGTTCGGCGTCGTGGCAAATCTCACCGGAGGACTCGTCGATCTTGGAATGGCATGACCCTCCGGTGCGCCGGTGAACAAGAAGGAGACACAACACGATGAAGCCAGCAATGATCCGAGCCCTGACAGTACTGATCCTTGCCCTCTCGGTCCTTGTGGCCGCGTGCTCGTCGGACACGACGTCGCAGAGCATCGAGTTGGTGTCTCCTGCGGAGGCAGCCCAAGTGATCGCCGACAACCCGGCGGGCCTCGTCGTCCTCGACATCCGCACTCCAGACGAATTCACACAGGCCCGTCTCGCCGATGCGGATCTAGTCGACTTCTATGAAGACGACTTCGCAGCCCAACTCGACACACTCGACAAGGACGTGCCGTACGTGATGTACTGCAACAGCGGCAACAGGTCTTCCGAGGCCGTGAAGACGATGGAGGACCTTGGGTTCGTCGAGGTGTACGAAATCGACGGTGGGATCGTGAACTGGTATGACCAGGGCTACCCGATCGAGAGCTGACGGCTACTCGATCAGGTCGGTCTGTCTGGATTCAAAGACCGAGAAGTGCTCGAGGTACGGTGTCGGGTCGCCCGTCCAGTCGAAAGCAGCGATCTGACTGATGCTGCGGCGCCCGAAGAGCGCTCGGGCAATATCGAATGCATCACCGCTAACCGTGACAACTGGCTGGCCGGCGCCGATGCTGCGATCGTATCCGTCGGTGTGCAAATGAAGGGCAGGCAGATCCGCCCCTTCGAGTTTTGGGCCGATCGCGTTCGCCGCGCGCAGACACAGCCGGAGCCCTTCTCCGTTACGTCGTCCGGGTGACTGGAGAGCACCGTAGACGTCGTGCTCATGCATCCACGCGTCCATAACCGTCGCCGACATCGATGGACCGACCTCGCCGAGAATCGTCTCGACCCGCGAACCGCATTCCGACCACTCCTCCGCTATGTCGGCGACGGTATGTCCCTTCCGTTCGTCGACCTGACGCTGGGTCCAGGCATCCGACACTGCGCCATCCATCCGTCCTGTGACGATGTCCGACGCGACACCGGCCACATGAGCGATGACGTCGTGGACGGTCCACAACGGCGTTGCGGGAACCAGTGTTTGCAGCGTCTCTCTGTCCAGTTCGACGACGAATGAGCTGAACCGCTCGCGAGTAGATCGGTAGATCGCAGAGAAGTCGAAACTCACGACCCTTCCAGCCACTCTCTGACTACCGACGTGAACAGGTCGGATGCTTCGAGCATCGGTACGTGCCCGACGCTCTCCATCTCGACGTATGTCCAACAGGGTCGCTCGGATGCCGCCCATCTCGCAGAGTCGACCGATACCAGTCGATCCTCCGCTCCGTGGATGAGCAATGTTGGGGCACCGACCCGATGGATGAGCTTCCGGTAGCGACGGGGGCGCAATACATAGCGGGCGATCGATCGATCGGCTTCGAGGAACGCCGGTATCACCCAATCCTGCCCGCGCCTGCGCCGGTTGGCCTCTGTGAGCCGTTGCTTCGCGAGATCTGACACGGTTGACGGATCGGCGGTGATCATCCGCAGCGTCTCGGTGGTCTCCTCCTCCGGTGAGTGCGCAGCCCGATAGGCCTTGAAGACCGACACACCTATCCCTGGAACAAGCGGACCGAGCAGCTTTGTCAGGACCTCGAGATCTGGCGGATGTCTCCGGCTCACCGGAAGGGCGGGGTTCACGAGGACGACTCGCTCAACGCGGTCGGCGTGCTCTGCGGCGGCGATGATGGAAATGAGCCCACCCATCGAGTTGCCGATCAATGTGCCACTCTCGTATCCCAGGAGTTGGATGACTTCGGCGACGAGCTGTGCGTTCTCTTCAACGCTTGGTTTGCGGTCCAAAGGTTCGGAGTCGCCGAAACCGACGAGGTCGACTGCCACGGCGTGGCCCAAATCTGCGAGATCGGGGCCGACGACGTCCCAGTTCTCAGTCGAGCCGCCGAGACCGTGAATGAGGAGAATGAGTGATCCTTCTCCCCCGTAGTCCGTGATTCGGACCGGTCCCCCGATGTCGAGCAGCGTGTCGTCCACAGGCCCAACGGTACCCATTTCAGGCTTCCAGGCCATCGAGGAGCTCGCTGCGATAGGCGTCGTCGCCAACCCCCTGGATGTAGAACCTGGTGATGCCGAGGGCTTCCAACTCGGCGAAGCGCTCCCGGAGTTGGGCATAGGTTCCCATCGGTGCGAGTCGCTGTCGACGCCTGAAGTGTTCTGCCAGTTCTTCCGTCGTCACACCGTTGGCCGCCGCGACGACACCGAGGCGATGCTCGAGATCCGACTCAGTCTCACCGCCAATGATCTGGCCGACGCTCGAAAGCATCAGAGCGTCCGGATCGCGACCGGCTGCCGCTGCTGCCGCTCGCGCTCGTTCGATCCGGATGGCAAGTTCGTCTCCAAGAGAGACGTTGAACTCGTCTGCGTACGTCCCCGCCAGACGGGGTGTCTTCAATGCGCCGCTGCCTCCGACGAGGAGCTTCACATCACCGGTTGGCCGAGGTGAGATCGGGAACGCCTCGAGGGCGAAGTGCTCGCCCGAAAAGCCCACCAGCTCGTCGGAGAGTGCGGCGCGGGTGTATGCGAGCGCTTCCTCGAGCATGGCGTATCGCTCCGCCATCGGGGGGTAGTCGAATCCGAAGACTTCGTGTTCGCGATCCATCCAACCCGTACCGATTCCGAGTGTGAATCGTCCCCCGGACATTCGATCGATCGTGATTGCCGTCTTCACGAGAACAGCCGGATGCCTGAACGTGATCGGGGAGACCAGGACAACGAGTTCGATGTTGCGTGTGTCGCGAGCCAGGCCGGCGAGTTGGATCAGGGCGTCGGATGCCGGTGTGGTCTTGGCCTTCTCTTCGTCGAGCGTCATGAGGTAGTGATCGGGAAGCGCGATCGCCGCAAGATCGCGGCCTTCGGAAAACCGAGCCACGTCGAGTACGTCCTCGTAGACGCCGACGGTTTGAAATGCGAACTCCATATGATGTCCCATCGGTTCCTGCTCCGCCTGCTGAGCTGATGGTACGGAGTTGGGGAGTTGACCGCTCCGTCGTGCAGCAACCCGTGATCTGCTCCGAACGCGAAAGAGCCGACGAGTCCCTGAAAGACCGCCGGCTCTCTCGGCGACCGGTCAGCCCCGGACGGTTGCGTCGTTGACGTTCCTGAGGAGAAACTGGCTCCCGCCGGCGCCACAACGGAACCTACGCGCCGGCACGGTGTGATGGAAGGTGCAGATCTACCGGCGGCATTGGGCGACGGCGAAATTCGCATGCCTTGCGAAATCGAACGACCGGTCGAGTACCCATCGGAAAGCCAGCCCGTCGAGGGCGCCAAGCAGCACTTCGGCTTTCTCGGTCGTTTCGCCAGAGATGGACGCATCGGTCTCGCGCTCCAACGCATCGGCGAATCGCTCGACCCGTCGGACGTGATGCCGGAGGAACCGCCTCGCAACTGAGTCGTCGCTGCTGCTCGAGACGGCGATCTGTAGGTAAACGCGAGCGAGATTGGACTGGTCGGTGACGAAGCGAATGTAGGCGTCGACGAGGTCGTCGAGTGTCTCGGTCCCGGAGGCTTCCGGGTCGGGGTCAACGGCCTGGATCGCCTCCTTGGTGACCTGCATGATCGCCTGTTCCTTGGAGGTGAATATGTTGTAGAACGAACCTGCTTGCACACCTGCTCGATCGCAGATGGCTTTGAGGGTGACCGCATCGAGTCCGCCTTCGGCCAGCAACTCGCGGGTCGCTTCGAGGATCTTCGTTTCGGTTCTGATGCCGACCTGGTAGCGGGCCATCCTCGACCTCCCTCGAAGCCAAGCATACTTCGATCTTGAGTGGACACTCCAAAATGGAGTGTATACTCAAAAAGTCGGACGACCGGTGGTCCGCCCTCGGGTTCGTTCGCCGCCAGGAACACGATGACGATACCAGCCGGGGAGTGAGCAATGAGCCACTACAAGAGCAACCTTCGGGATCTGCAGTTCAACCTATTTGAGGCATACGGAGTCGATGAGTATCTCGGCACCGGACCGTTCGAGGACATCGACCACGACACTGCCATGGACATGCTGCGGGAAGTCAATCGACTTGCGACCGAGGATTTCGCCGAGAGCTTCGTTGAGGCCGATCGCACGAAGCTCAAGCTCGTCGATGGCAACGTTGAATTGCCGCCCGGAGTCAAGAAGAGCCTGGATGCGCTCCACGACGGCGGTTGGCATCTCGTCGGCGTTCCTCAGAGCCTTGGTGGCTTCGGCGCCCCCGAGACGCTCCGCTGGGCAGGCGGGGAGCTGTTCGCTGGTGCCAACGCAGCGATCTACCTCTACGCGATCGGCGGCTTGATGGCCAGAGGCATCCATGCGGTCGGCACCCCCGAACAGGGCGAACGATTCGCGGTTCCAATGGTGGAGCGCAACTGGGGAGCCACGATGGTTCTCACCGAGGCCGATGCCGGTTCCGACGTCGGGGCCGGGATCGCTAAGGCCATCCACGTCGAAGGCGACAGGTGGCACATCGAAGGTGTGAAGCGTTTCATCACATCCGGCGAGAACGACTACTACGAGAACATTATCCATCTGGTGCTGGCCAGGCGCCCCGGTGCTGAGCCAGGGACGAAGGGGCTCTCGATGTTCATCGTCCCGAAGTTCCACGTCAACGAGGACGGGTCGCTCGGTGAGCGCAACGGTGTCTACGCGACGAACCTCGAAGACAAGATGGGGATTCGCGGATCAACGACC
This sequence comes from uncultured Acidimicrobiia bacterium, assembly GCA_964195545.1. Classification (GTDB taxonomy): domain Bacteria; phylum Actinomycetota; class Acidimicrobiia; order Spongiisociales; family UBA5794; genus JAHEEL01. The sequence continues at coordinate 46,476 of CAXMQQ010000006.1, forward strand.
TGCGAGCTGTCCTTCGGCATCGAAGAGCCAGCGGTCGGGTATCTCGTCGGTGACGTTCACGACGGCATCCGACAGATGTTCCTGGTCATCGAGGATGCCCGGATGTCGATCGGTGTCAAGGCGGCAGCGACGCTGTCGACCGGATATCTGAACGCACTCGAGTACGCCCAGGAACGCGTCCAGTCTGCCGACCTCACGGAGAGCCGCAACAAGACGGCGCCCCGAGTGGCGATCATCAACCACCCTGCCGTTCGCCGGATGCTGATGACTCAGAAGGTTCATGCCGAGGGGATGCGAGCCTTGGCGATGTATGCCGCATGGTTGCTCGACATGGCTCACCTCCATCCGGAGGAGGAGCAGTGGGCGAAGCTCAGCGACCTGATGCTCCCGATGGTGAAGGGGTACTCCTCGGAGAAGGCGTACGAGCTGCTGGCGCAGTCGCTGCAGGTCATGGGGGGTTCCGGCTACACCCGCGACTACCCGATCGAGCAGTACATCCGTGACGCCAAGATCGACACGATCTACGAGGGCACAACCGCGATCCAGGGTCTCGATCTCTTCTTCAGGAAGATCGCCAAAGACCAGGGCGCGACCCTCATGATGCTCGGCCAGAGCATCCTCGAGACGATCAAGGGCGGTTCCGACGAGATGGCCGTCGAGCGCGAACTGCTCGGCAAGGCGCTCGAAGACGTCCAGAACCACGTTGGGGCCCTCGTCGGATACTCGATGGGTGCCATGCAAGATCCGCCGCAGATCTACAAGACGGGTCTGCACACCACGCCCCTGCTCGAGAGCCTCGCTGAGGTGATCATTGGTTGGCTGTTGATCCGCCACGCTGATGTCGCTCTCGAGGCGTTGCCCGATGCCAGCGACGCGGATCGGGCCTTCTACGAAGGCAAGGTCGCATCGGCCCGGTACTTCGCGAAGACGGTGCTGCCGAAGGCGGCGGGTCGGCGCGCACTTGCCGAGACCGAGGACGGTGGGCTCATGGATCTGCCGGTCGAGTCGTTCTAGGCTTCACTGTTCGTCTCTGAGGTCGGCTACACTCAACATGGAGACGACGGGCTCCGAGTGACCGACCGGGCTGTTCAGCGCCGCGTCGAACCGTATCAATCGAAAGGGCTTCAATGCTGCTACTCGCCGAATCCTCGACACCACTGCTCAACATCTTCTGGTGGATGCTGTGGTTCTTCATGTTCGTGATTTGGATCTGGTTGCTGATTTCGATATTCGGCGACATCTTCCGCAGCGACATTTCCGGCTTCGGGAAGGCGGCGTGGATCTTCTTCGTCATCATCTTGCCGTTCCTCGGCGTACTCGTGTACCTGATCGCCAACGGCACCAAGATGCAGGAACGCTCCGTGAAGCGGGCTACCGATATGCAGCAGGCTCAGGACAGCTACATCAAGAGTGTGGCCGGCAGTGGCGGAGGTACCGCAGACGAACTGGAGAAGCTCGCCAAGCTGCACAACTCCGGTACGCTCACCGACCAAGAGTTCGCCGCCCAGAAGGCAAAGCTCCTCGGCTGAGCCGACACGAACCATTGAGTGGAAGGGACCGGGGTTTCCCCGGTCCCTTTCGCGTGGGTACGCTGACGTCATGACTACCAGCAATCACTACGACCAGATCCTCGGCCTTCGTGCCCTTCGCTCGTATCGCGACGAACCACTTCCCGACGTTCTGATCGAGCGCCTCCTCGAAGCGGCCCGATGGACCGGAAGCAGCAAGAACCTCCAGAACTGGTCGTTCGTCGTCGTCGACGGCGAGCAGAAGGAGCGGCTGACTGGATGCGGGGACTTCACTGATCCCCTTCGTGCGGCGCCGGTCGCGTTCGCTCTCGTGGAAGAGAGCGCCGGCTACGAGTTCGATACCGGTCGTGTGGCCCAGAACGTGATGCTCGCCGCCGATGCGCTCGGCGTGGCGTCGTGTCCGATCACACTGCATCGTGAAGACGACGCACGCGACATCCTTGACCTCCCCCAAGGGGCCAGATGCAGGTACGCCGTTGCCCTCGGCTATCCGACGGACGACGCAACACCGCGAAAGTTCGGCGGTAGGAAGCCGATGGGCGAAGTGGCCTATCGGAGTCGCCATGGTGACTCTTGGTGATCACAGGTTCGGTCGGCATTTTCGACTCGGGCGTCGGTGGTCTCGGAATCCAAAGAGAGGTGAGAGCGCTTCTCCCGTCATCCGACCTTGTGTACGTCGCGGATCAGGCGTACTCCCCGTACGGCGAGCGGGGGCTCGACGCCGTGCGGGCACGGGCATTCGCGGTCAGCGGCTATCTGATCGACGCGGGCGCTACCACCGTCGTTGTTGCCTGCAATAGTGCTTCCGCCGCCGCACTCCACGAACTCAGAGATCGGTTCCCGTCCGTGTTGTTCGTTGGTATGGAACCTGCGGTCAAACCGGCAGTCGGGGCCACGCAACGGGGGACCATCGGTGTGCTAGCAACCGAGGCCACCTTCCAGGGCGAGCTCTTCTCGTCCGTTGTCGACCGCCATGCCCGCGGCGTCTCCGTCGTGGCACGGGCGTGTCCAGGCCTTGCCGCTGCGATCGAAGATGGAGATGATGCCGACGACCTGATCCGTCGTTTCACAACCGATGTCGTCGCGAGGGGGGCGGACACGATCGTTCTCGGCTGCACCCACTACTCGTTCGTCGCCGATCGAATCCAGGCCGTTGCCGGGGACGGCGTCATCGTCATCGATCCTGCTCCGGCAGTTGCCCGACAAGTCGCCCGCGTACAACCCGATGCCAACAACGGTTCCGGTGTGACGCTCTACCTCACGACGGGTGATCCGGACCGCTTCGCCTCACAGATCGAGCGTCTGACGGAATCGATCCGTCCGACACTGAGCGTAGAGATCGGAGACTGAGATGGCCGGTCGGATCGAAGTCGTACAAGGCGATATTACGGAGCAGGATGTGGACGCGATCGTGAATGCTGCCAACGCTCACCTGGCGCACGGTGGTGGCGTGGCTGCCGCGATCGCTCAGGCGGGAGCGCCCGTCGTCGATCAGCAGTCCCGCGAATGGATCGAACACCACGGCCCCGTGCGGCCGGGGATGGCTGCCATCACCGCGGCGGGGGACATGCGTGCCCGCAACGTGATCCACGTCGTGGGACCGGTCTACCGGGACGACCAGGACAACGAGGCACTGCTCGGCGAGGCCGTGAATGCGGCGCTCGACAGCGCCGTAAGACTGGGCGCGCGCTCGGTCGCTCTGCCGACCATCTCGGCGGGGATCTATGGATACCCATCGGCGGAGGCATGCCGCGTGATCGTGGAGACGGCGATGGTTTGGCTTCGTGAAGGGGGAGATCTCGACGAGATCCGTCTCATCGCCTTCAACGACGACATCGCCGACTACTACCGAAGTGCTCTGCGAACCCTGGGCTCGTAGGTGCGCATAGGTGCCTCGCCAGCCCACGGTTCAGGAAGATGTCCACTCAGGCCGAACGATGCGCACGACCGATCGCCAATCGAGTCGTCTCAACGACATGCTCGGGGCGCTCGCTCACGTCCTGCCAGGTGAACCGATACACGGACCACCCATGCAGTAGAGCCGACCGGTCGCGTTCCCTGTCCTGCTCGAACGCGTCATGGCCCGCGTGCCAGCGACGGGAATCCCATTCGATCGCAATCCTCCAGCCGGGATAGCACGCATCGAATCTTCGGGTCGGATTCCACGGGATGGGATACTCGAGGTGCGGATCTGGTAGGCCGCCGTTCTGAAGAACGCTGAGCCCTCGAATCTCGAGAACCGTCGCGTTTCTGTCGACTCCAGTCCCACGGTTCTCGAGGATTGAGCGAATCGTCGTGGCTCCGGACTTGCCGCGTCGCGCCACATCCGTGAGCACCGAAGCAAGACTCTCGACGGTGAGGCGCTTCTGCGTGATGAGGTCATCGACGATGTTGGCAACGTGCTTCGGGTGTAGGACACCTGCGAGATCGATGACCGTTCGCGGAATGGTGGTGCATGGAAGATCTCCGAGCTCCTGCATGTGGGTGATGTGGAGATCGTGATTTCGATGCACCGTGACACCCGGGAATACATGCGTTGTTCGAGTGTGGACGCTGACAACGGCAAGTCCCCGCCGCACGCGGCCTATGGAGTGGATCTCCGCGGCCGCCTCGTGCGAAACCACTGAATTCGGAAGCACAGTGATGGCTGCCCTGATCAGATCATGGGGATCTGCCATGTCGATGATCCGGTATGCGGAGCGTGCGACGGCTCTCCAGCGTCTGACACGCTGCCGATATCGGATCGCTCCGCTGCTCAGCCCGCATGCTGAGGCTTGGTCGAATGTGATCACTCCGCCCTGTTTCGCTGCCACTGCGAGGGCAGCACGATCTGCTTCCACGGGTGCATCGTCGCGATTCTCCGAACCGATTTCTAGGGGTTCGTTCTGTGGGCCGGGAGAGCACCTATACGCATCTACGAGCCCAGGGTTCGCAGAGCACATCTAGGATTGCGGGAATGAAACCGACTGTTGCCATTCTCGGGGCCGGTTCGATGGGAGAGACGTTCGGCGTCGGTCTGCTGCGCGCGGGCTGGGAGACACACGATCTCGCCATCGCCGACCGCCGATCCGAACGGATCAGAGAGGTCGAATTCCTCACCGGTATCACCGCCACGCTTGATGCCGCCGAGGCGGTAGTCGGGAAGAGAGTGATCGTGGTGGCGGTCAAGCCGAAGGACGTTCCCGGACTTCTGGAGTCGATTCGCGAAACTCTGACGGCAGATCAAGTCGTCGTCTCGATCGCGGCCGGCGTCACGATCGACTCATACGAGAAGGAACTACCCGGTATCCCGATCGTTCGGTCGATGCCGAACACGCCGGCTGCCATTGACGAGGGAATGACGGCCTACTGCGGCGGTACGAATGCTGATGCCGATGCCATCAGGGATGCCGCAGCGGTCCTCGGTGCCGTCGGCGAAACCATCGAGTTGTCCGAGGATTTGCTCGACGCCGTCACGGCTGTATCCGGCACCGGTCCGGCGTATGTGTTTCTCCTCGCTGAAGCCATGACGGAGGCGGCAATTCGTGAGGGCCTTCCTCACTATGCGGCCGAGCGTCTTGTCCACCAGACCCTGCGGGGAGCGGGGATGCTGCTCGCCGGATCCGACAAGAGCGCGTTCCGCCTGCGGGGCAACGTGACGTCACCTGGCGGTACAACGGCCGCAGCCGTCTACTCCCTTGAAGAGGGTGGGTTCCGCACGCTGATCGAGGATGCGATCCATGCAGCGGCGCGACGATCCCGCGAACTCGGCAAGCGTGCGTCTGGGGATTCCACAGGGTGAACCTCGTCGGCCGCAGCGTTCTCGCCGTCACCGGTCGTTCGTCAGTCCGAAAGCTCTTCTCCGAATCTGCGGCAGGGCGTCGTCTGTCCCTCCGCTTCGTCGCCGGAGAAACGATCGAAGAAGCCGTCGCCGCGGCGCGGCCTCTAAACGAGATCGGGGCTCATGTCTCGCTCGATCATCTCGGGGAGCACGTCACCGATGTCTCGGCTGCCGTTGCGGCTCGCGACGACTACCTGACATGCCTCGACAGGATCCGTGAGAGCGGCATCGATGCCAACATTTCCGTGAAACTGAGCCAACTCGGCCTCGGCCTCGACGATGATCTCACCGTCGAATCTCTGGATGCTCTGGCGAGCAGAGCCGCCGACGCCGGGACCACGGTGACCATCGACATGGAGGAATCCGAACAGGTCGAGAAGACCGTCGGTGCGTTCGAGACGGTCCAAATCCGGCACGAAAACGTGGGCATCGCGGTTCAGAGCTACCTTTATCGGACACCCGCAGACCTCGACCGGATCGTTGAGCGTGGCGGTCACGTGCGACTCTGCAAAGGGGCCTATGCGGAGCCGGCCGAGGTCGCTCATCAAGACAAGGACGGGGTCAATGCTGCTTTTGACACGCTCACACGTCGACTGATGGCCACTCCGGGCGTCACCCCGGCGATCGCCACGCACGACGACAAACGGATCAACCTCACGAAGGAACTTGCCGAGCATCGAACGAGGCCGTGGGAATTCCAGATGCTCTACGGCGTGCGTCGGAACCTACAACGGTCGCTTCTCGAAGATGGGCACCCGCTTCGGGTCTATGTGCCGTACGGCACCGCGTGGTACCCCTACCTCACACGCAGAATGGCCGAGCGCCCTGCCAACGTGGTGTTCTTCGTGCGGGCCGCAGTCGGCAGGTAGGCGCTCGCGTTGACGATTGCCGGTACCCTTGCTCCATGAAACGACTGATGCTCGCTGTAGTTGCACTCGTCTTTCTCGCTGCTGCCGCTCAACCTGCCGATGTTGCTCCGATACTCGAGGCCCAGGGATTCTTCGTCGAAGACGGGTCGGATGCCGACCCGGATGCCGTTGAAGACGCTGTCGCTGCGGCCCGGTTCGAGGGAGGCAAACTCTCAATCGCGGTTCTGGCCGTCGAACCCACCGGTGGCGCAACGATCTACGCCGAGATCACGCTCGATGCGATGGGCGGGACGGGCACCGTCTTCGTTGTCGCTCCCGAGACGGTCGGATGGGCCTCCGAGGGGGACATCTACACACCTGAGCAACTGGACGAGGCCACCGATGTCTCTCTCGACGGGTCGTCGGACACCGAGGTTGTGGAACTGTTCGTTGCGACACTCATCGGACAGCCGGTTGGCGGCGCAGAACCAGGTGGCGGCGGAGGCCTGCCGTTGGGCTGGATATTTCTGCTGATCGTCATCACTGGTGGGGCCCTCGTCTTCTGGTTGTCGTCGCGGTCTTCCAAACGGGACACAGCAAAGGCGATCGAGAATGCGAGGGTCGAGGTCAAGAAGCGCCTCGACGCCGTCGCGAATGACATCATCGACCTCGAGGACGAAGTCACGGCGTCAACCGATCCTGCGGCCCAGGTCCTCTACGAGTCCGCGACCGTCGCGTACGCCGAGGCGCTCGACACCTATGAGAGAGCAGCTTCACCGGAGGAACTCATCGCCACGGCAGAGGAGTTGGACATGGCGATCTGGCGACTCGACAGTGTGGAGGCACTCCTCGACGGCGAAGCCCCTCCTCCGAAGCCGGTGAAACCTCTACCGTCGACTCCCGTCACGGGAGCCACTTCGACTCTGACACCTCCTCGGGTCCCGGCACCCGTCTACCGGCGCCCGGATCACCGCCGATCGTCCGGGACGACGGCAATGATGACCGGCCTGTTGATGGGATCGATGGCGTCGGGGCGTCGCTCTCCCCGCCGGTCACCGAGCTCCCGTTCGCGGTCACGATCGACGAGCAGTTCACGCATGCGGGGCGGCGGTCGTCGTAGGGGCTGATATCGCTCCTAGACTCGCGGACACCGCAGATACCACAAGAGAGGGATGCGAATGTTCAAGAAATGGTGGCTCTACATCCAGTCGTGGTTCAAGTCGACCTCCGACGACATGATGGATCCCGAGATCGAGATCCAGGTGGCGATCGATCAGGCGAAGAAGAAGAACCAGGACCTCAGGAACCAAGCCGCCAATATCGTGGCGCACCGCACCCAGCTCGAGAGCAAGATCGAGAAGGCCGCGGACGAGGTCGGCGAGACTCGCGAAATGGCCAAACAGGCGATCCTCAAGGCTGAGGAGGCCAAGGCCGCCGGAGACACGGCCGGCGTTTCCAAATGGACGAATATCGCTCAAGCCCAGGCAACGAAGCTGCAGGGCGCCGAGAACAATCTGACGTCTCTCAAGGGTCAGTACGGAACGGCGATTACGCAGGCCGACGAGGCCAAGCGCTCCGTACAGGCCAACGCTGTGAAGCTTCAGGAGCTCTCAGCGAAGCAAATGGAACTGCTCGGATCGCTCGAGCAGGCCAAGATGCAGGAGACCGTCAACGCCGCCGTCCAATCGATGTCTGCGACGCTCGACGACCAGCTGCCCACGCTTGAATCCGTCGAGGACAAGATCGAGAAGCGCAAGGCTCAGGCGATGGCGAAGGCTGAGATCTTCGAGGTGACGCCAGAAGGTGGCGAAGCCGAACTGCGCCAGGCCATGAACGAGGCGCAGGCGGATGCCAAGCTCGAAGAGCTGAAGGCGGAGCTCGGCCTCACCAGCGGCGGAGAGGCCAGCCAAACTGACACCGGGGAAGCCACGGGACTCGAGGCCTAGCCGGCAACGAGTTCAAGTCGCACCTTGAGCGCTCGAAGGACCGTGACTTGATGGCCATGCCAACAGATCTCGAGATCGCACGGGACGCGAAGCTCCGACGGATCGAAGACATCGCAGACGAAATGGGCATACCGCTCGACGATGTCGAGCACTACGGCCGCGAGATGGCGAAGATTTCGCTTTCGGCGATCGATCAGATGGGTCCGCCAAGGGCGAAGTACGTGCTCGTCACGGCAACGAGTCCGACGCCCCTCGGAGAGGGCAAGACGACGATCGCCGTGGGGCTCGCCCAGGGCTTCAAGCACGTCGATCGACAAGCCGTCGTCACGTTGAGGCAACCGTCGCTTGGGCCGACCTTCGGAATCAAGGGCGGTGCAGCAGGCGGCGGGTACTCGCAAGTTGTACCGATGGAGCAGATGAACCTTCATCTAACGGGAGATTTCCATGCTGTTGCCGCTGCGAACAACCTCATCTCTGCGCTCATCGACAATCAGATCTATCACGGCAATCAACTCTCGATAGGGACCGACGACGTCACGTGGCGTCGCGTTCTCGATGTCAACGACCGCACACTTCGTCACGTGGTGACCGGACTTGGGGGGAAGATCAACGGCGTGCCCCGGGAGGCCGGGTTCGACATCACCGCCGCTTCCGAGATCATGGCCATGCTTGGGCTGGCAACCAGCCTCAAGGGGCTCCGCGAGATGTTGCGACGCACGGTCATCGGATTCGACCGCCACGGCAGGGCCGTCACCGCCGAAGACGTCAACGCAGCGGGATCGGCGGCGGTACTGCTCAAAGATGCGCTCTCTCCGAACCTGATGCAGACGCTCGAAGGTACCCCTGCGATCGTGCACACCGGGCCGTTCGCGAACATCGCCCACGGCAACTCGTCGATCGTCGGCGACTACATAGGCATCCGAGCCGGCGACTATCTGATCACCGAGGCTGGCTTCGGATCCGACATTGGTGCAGAGAAGTTCTTCAATCTGAAGTGCAGAGCTTCGGGGCTTGCTCCCGACGTTGCGGTCATCGTGACGACCGTCCGGTCGATGAAGTTCCATTCTGGTACGCACGTCATCAAGGCCGGCCGACCCCTCCCCACTGCGCTGCTTGAGGAGAATCCCGTCGATGTGTTCGACGGAACCGCCAACCTCCGCCGTCATATCCGCATCGTCCGTCGTCACGGCGTCACGCCCGTCGTTGCGATCAATGGGTTCCCGACCGATTTCAAGTCGGAGCACGAGGTCATTGCCCGTGTCTGTGAGGAGGAGGGGGTCCGATGGGCTGTTGCTCAGCCGTTCTCCGAGGGTGGGTCGGGCATGGTCGGTCTGGCGAGGATCGTCGAAGATGCCGCGGCGGAAGGGTCGGATTTCAAACTGCTCTATCCCGATGACATGCCCCTTCGCGAGAAGATCGAGACGATCGCGACCGACGTCTACGGTGCCGATGGCGTGAAGTTCGATGCCAAAGCCGAACGCCAGCTCGCTCGTTACGAGAGCCTGGGATGGGGATACCTTCCGATTTGCATGGCGAAGACCCAGTACTCACTGAGCCACGACGCATCGCTCCGCGGCGCCCCGACGGGCTGGATCCTTCGCGTCCGGGAAGTCCAGGCTTCGATCGGTGCCGGATTCATCCTCCCGCTGACGGGGACGATCAACCGCATGCCGGGCCTCGGAGCTCATCCATCGGCTCACGCCATCGATATCGACGATGACGGCAACGTCGTGGGGCTGTCGTAGGGACAGATCGAGCGTCTTGAACCGGTGGTCGATGTGTTTCACGATGTGCATGTGGTCGTTCCGCATCCCCGAACGAATCCCACATGGACCACTCGATTGGGAGACCGCCGATGTGGCACCCTTGCTGTCTGCTGTCTGCTGTCTGCTGTCTGGCTGAATCCTCTGTCCCGTTCTCTACACTGCTCCTGAACCCATAGGAGGCATGCGTTGACCACTACCGAGACGCCACCGGACAGCGACGAGAAGCGCCAGGGGTGGAAGGTCACGCCGAGTCGGATTCTTGCGGTTCTGGCCGGGTTAGCGGTCGTGGGGACGTTGATCTTCTGGTGGTTCGGGTCGCTTCCCGAAGAGCCTCACTTCGACGTTGGTCGCCCGATCTTCGGGAACATTCCGGCCTTGATCGTTGCCCTCTTCTACGTGACGATCGCCACGTTCCTCGGTGTCATGTTCTATTTGTTCGCACAACGGGCGAGGAGTTGGGAGCGAGGGCTCTGGGAGCCCCGATCGGGCATCTGGAAGCAGCGTCTGATCGCGTTCCGCGACGCGTTGCTGATGCGAACGGTTCTCGAGGACCGGCAGGCAGGCCTCATGCACTCGATGATCTACTGGGGATTCATCGTTCTCATGATCGGGACCGCCACGCTCGAACTCGACCACATTCTGCCGAGCGGGTTGAAGTTCCTCCATGGTTGGTTCTACCAGGGCTACTCGGCGGTGCTGGATCTGGCCGCCCTCGTGTTCATCGTCGGCATCGTGTGGGCCGGCTTGCGACGGTACGTGCAGAAGCCGGGGCGCCTCAAGGCGAAGACCCGGCCGGAGGACGGCTGGATCCTATTCACCCTTGGACTGATCGGCGTGTCCGGTCTCCTCACTGAGGCGGCCCGGATCACGTTGAGCGGTCAGCCGTCGTTCGAAGTGTGGTCGTTCGTTGGCTATCCGCTGTCGTATCTGGTCCCGTTGACGACGGCGTCCGGCTGGCATCAGACGTTCTGGATCATCCACGCGGTGGCGTTCGTCGCCTTCCTTGTCATCCTTCCGACGACGAAGCTTCGCCACGTTGTCACCTCGCCGACGAACCTTGCGTTGTTGCCCCGGGCCCGGCCGAAGGGCGCCATGCGTGAGGTTCCGAACCTCATGGAAGCGGAAGACATTGAGACCATCGGCGCATCCCGGGTTGGCGAGTTCAGCTGGAAACAACTCTTCGATACCGATGCGTGCACCGTGTGTGGTCGTTGCACCGAGGTCTGTCCGGCGAATCAGACCGGCAAGTCACTTGACCCGCGGGAGATCGTGCTGAAGCTGGGCCAAGTCGCCGCGCAAACGGCCGCCGACCCGATTTCGCCGACGGTGAGCGTTGACGGTGATCTCACCGTCTCGTCCGATCTCGTCTTCGAACGGATCACCCCCTGGGAGCTGTGGTCGTGCACAACCTGTCGAGCGTGCGATGAGGCCTGTCCTGCAGGCCTTGAGATCGTGGACAAGATCCTCGACATGCGCCGGTTCCTCTCGCTGATGGAGGCGGAGTTCCCGACTGAGCTCGGCAAGGCCTACGTGAGTCTCGAGAACTCCTCGAACATCTACGGGATGGACCAGACGACCCGTGGAGACTGGATCAAGGAACTCGACTTCGAGGTGAAGTACCTCGACGATCCGGGGGTGACGGCGGAGTACCTCTACTGGGTTGGTTGCGCCGGGTCGTTCGATGACAGGAACAAGAAGGTCACGATTGCGACGGCGAGGCTCCTGCATGAGGCCGATGTCGACTTCGCGATCCTCGGAAAGAGAGAGCTCTGCACCGGCGACCCGGCCCGCCGCACGGGCAACGAGTACGTATTCCAGGGTCTGGCGCTGCAGAACATCGAGACGCTGAACGACCTCGGTGTCACGAAGATCGTCACGCAGTGTCCGCACTGCTTCAACACCCTGAAGAACGAGTATCCACAGTTCGGAGGGGACTACGAGACGATCCATCACTCCGACCTTCTGATGCGCCTTGTCGATGAGGGCAGGATCACGCCCAAATCGAACGGGCAGACCGTCACCTTTCATGATCCGTGTTACCTCGGCCGCTACAACGACGTGTACGAGGAGCCTCGCGGGATCGTCGACTCGATCGGGACACGGGTCGAGATGCCGCGTGCCGAGAGCGACTCTTTCTGCTGCGGCGCTGGCGGCGGGAAGATGTGGTTCGAGGAGGACACCGGGAAGAAGATCAACATCGAGCGGACCGAGGAAGCCGTCGCGTGTGGCACCGACGTCATCGCGACCGGATGCCCGTTCTGCTTCGTGATGGTCGACGACGGCGTCCGCGACCTCGGTGTCGAAGAGACCGTCATCGTCAAAGACATCGCCATGCTGCTCGAGGAGAGCATCCGGTCTGACGGGTGACATCCGACACGCTCCTCATCGCTGTCGTCGCGGTCGTCATGGTGATCGGCGTTGCCGGCACTGTGCTGCCGATCCTGCCGGGCCTGTGGGTGATCTGGTTCGCGGCCGTGGCGTACGGATTCCTTTCCGGATTCACCACGGGCGGATGGTTCGCGATGACGCTGATCACAGTCCTGGCGATCGCTGGCACGGTCTCAGCGTTCTACCTCCCGCAACGGGCGGCCGCGTCGGTCGGTGTTCCCTGGTGGGGCCAACTTGTCGCCATCGGCTTCGCCGTCGCAGGAATCTTCGTCGTTCCGATCGTCGGGGCCCCGCTCGGATTCGTGGTCGGCATCCTGGTCACCACGATCGTGCGGGAACGCCACATCGCCGGCGCTCTCGGGGCGACCTGGGCAACGCTCAAGTCGATGCTGCTCGCCTCGGGAGTGCAGTTCGCAGTTGGCCTGATGATGACGGCCGTGTGGGTGATGTGGGTCTGGGTGGCGTAGCCAGACCCAGGTGTTCGCTCCGGAACTTGTCCTGGGCCGTTCGACGGAAACGGTGAAGCAGGCAGTCGGTCGCCGGTAGTCGGTATTCGGCACCTGCGCCTTGAGTACGATTCTCCCATGAAGATTCTGTTTGCTGCTGCCGAGTTCTCGCCCTTCGTCCGCACCGGTGGATTGGGGAACGCTGTGGCCGGACTGGCTCACGCTCTTTCTGCCGATCACGATGTCACTGTCGCCGTGCCGGGCTATCGGGATGCCAGTGCCCCGGGTCGCAAGATCAAGGAAGAGCCCTGGAAGCTGCACATGGATGGGGATGTCGAAGTGCTCTTCTGGCTCGATCCATCTTTCGATCGGCCCGGCATCTACGGACCCGATTCGTCTTCTTCGTATGACGACAACTGGGAGCGATTCGCCCGCTTCTCCGTTGCCGTCGCTGAGGTCGCGGATGGATTCGACGTCGTCCATCTTCATGACGGGCACGTCGGTGCGGTGGCTCTGAAGACGATGGTGCGAACGGTATTCACGATCCACAACGCTTCGTACCCGATGATCGGTCCGCTTGGACCGGCCACAGAGGTGCTTGGTCTCGGTCCGAAGGCGTCCGTGCTCGGTGGTGACATGGAATGGTTCGGCGAAGCGAACTTCCTGAAGGCCGGTATCGTCGGCGCGACGCAGGCGACAACGGTGAGTCCCGGTCATGCTCAGGAACTGACCGTCGATGAGACGTCCTTCGGACTTGGCGGAATCATCCGCGGGTTGTTCCGGCCGATCGTCGGTGTTCTCAACGGCATCGACACCGATGACTGGGATCCGGGTCGTGATCCGGGCCTCCCCAGGCCGTTCACCGCCTCCGAGCTGGCGGGCCGCTCCGCTTCGAGAAAGGCGCTGCTGTCCGAGTACGGGCTCGACGAAGGATTCATCCTCGGCAATGTCGGCCGGATGTCAGGGCAGAAGGGTCTCGGTCTCATCGACTACGACCTCGACGTGCTCGTTGAGGAAGGCGCCCGCTTCGTGTTCATGGGGAATGGTGATCTTGATTCGCTTATTGATGGTTGGGTCGATCGTCACCCCACGACCGTCGCGCACGTCCCATTCGACGAACCGGCTTCGCGACTCGTGTTCGCAGGCTCTGACGGCTACCTCATGCCATCTCAGTACGAGCCATGCGGGCTCGGGCAGATCTACGCCATGAGGTACGGAAGCCCGACGATCGCCCACTTCACCGGCGGTCTTGAGGACACCGTCTTCGATATCGACGAGGATCCGGCGAACGGTACCGGGTTCGTGTTTCGCTCCTTCGACCATCCGTCGCTCACGAAGACGATCCGGCGTTCGATGCACTACCACGCTTCGATACCGGACCTCTGGCGCACCGTGCAGGTCAACGGGATGGTCCGGGATTGGTCATGGGACGCACGTGCGGTCGAGTACGAGGCGATCTACGAATCGGTTCTGCCATAGACGGTCGTTCCGTTCACGCTATCGGTCCCGGAGCCCCGACGACGCCGGCTTCCGACGCCGCTCCCGTCACGTACGCCTTCGGCTCTAACCCGGTAGCAGACGCGTAGCTCTCCACCACCTCGTCAACGAACGCGGCGGCCTCGGACGCGGTCACCACCGCTACGGCGCATCCGCCGAACCCGCCCCCGGTCATGCGCGCACCGAGGCAGCCATCGATGCCCGAAGCGATTTCGACCATGAGGTCGAGGGCTTCGGAGGACACCTGGAAGTCGCCGCGAAGGCTCCGATGGCTCGCGGCCATCAGTTGGCCGAGCCGAGCGCTCAAGCAGTAGGCACCTCCGGCCGTCACCAATCGGGTGGGTGATTGCCTTCGTGGCCCTGGGTGAAGCGGAAGCGCCGGCGTTGGCGAGCTGACTCTGGGTCCTCGAGAGCAGTCGGGTGTTCGACCTGCTGCTCCCAGTGCGGGACCGATCGACGGAGGTCCTGCGGGTCGAGATGTGACGCGATCTCGGCGAATACCGATGCCTGCTCGGCGATCTTCCACGAACTGTGGGCTGTCAAGACACCTATACGCACGTGCGAGCCCAGGGTTCCCAGAGCACGGGGTGTGGGGTATTCGCCTTGACGCCCACCGTCGGCCCGGCGGGCGCCGCCTCCCCATGACGGGAGGAAGGAATCAGCGGGACACGATCGCGATTAGCTGTCTAGCTTCCAGATCGCTGCGGATCGTGGGCCCATCGAGATGCTGGTCTGGTTCTCGCCGTCGGTCAGTTCCCCGTCGCCCCACAGGCGTTCGGTCGCCCGACAGCAGGTGAGCGACACGGTTTCGCGAGACCGTCCCGCGTTGACGACTACCAGGAGATGCTCGTCGCCAGAGGAGCGCTCGACGGCGTACGACATCGAACCGTCGCCGTCATCGGGCGGCCAGACGATGCGGTACTCGGAACTGCGTAGCCCGGGATACCGATGTCGCAGCGCGACGAGTTCCTTCGTGGAAGAGAGGATGCGCTGATTCCAGTGATCCTCGTGATCCCACGGGAAAGAACGCCGGCAGTCGGGGTCCCTGCCGCCTTCGAGACCGACCTCCGTGCCGTAGTAGATGCTCGGCGCACCGGGAAAGGTGAGGAGCAACGCCAGGGCGAGGACAACGGAGTCCTCATCACCCGACGCAATCGTGAGCATGCGGGCGGTGTCGTGCGAGTCCAGGAGATTCAGATTGGCAAGCGCCGCCGGTTCCGGGTACTGGTCGAGGAGCCGCTGGATGCGGTCCCTGTACCCTCCGGCGTCGATGGGCGGGGCGATGCTGTAGTGGGGGTTGTCCATAATCGTTGACCGGTCGAGCCGATCGCCGACGGTGTATGCGATCGTTGCGGTTGTGAACGGATAGTTCATCGTGCCGTCGAAGCGGCTCCCGTCGTTGATGTAGCCGCCCGCATCCGCCCAGATCTCTCCGACGATGTAGAGATCTGGATTCACCGCCCGGGTTCGTTCCCGGAACTCCTCCCAGAATCCGGGCGTCTGGATCTCTTCGGGAACGTCGAGACGCCACCCATCGATGCCCCTCTTCGCCCAGTACTCGCCGACCCGCATCAGATAGTCGCGAGCCTCCGCGTTGTCGGTGTTGAACGTTGGCAAAGCCCGCATCCCCCACCATGCGTCGTAGTTCGCAGGCTCGTCCATGTCGTACGGGTTGAGCGGGAATCCGCTGATGTGGAACCAACCGAGATACGGCGACTGCTCGCCGTTTTCGAGAACGTCATGGAATCGGAAGAAGCCACGGCTCGAGTGATTGAAGACACCATCGAGAACCACGCGAATCCCACGCTCGTGACACGCAGCGATCAATTCGTCGAAGTCGGCGTCGTTCCCGAGGATCGGGTCGATTCGGTAGTAGTCGTGTGTGTGATAGCGATGGTTCGACGCCGACCGGAAGATCGGATTGAAGTAGATGGCTGTGATGCCGAGGTCGGCCAGCCAATCGAGGTGCTCAACGACACCGAGCAAGTCTCCACCTTTGTATCCGTGGTAGGTCGGGGGCGCATCCCACGCCTCGAGATTGATGGGCTTTCGGACTCGATCCGACCTCGCGAAGCGGTCGGGGAAGATCTGATAGAAGACGGCGTCCTGGACCCAGGAGGGCCGCTCATGCAGATCGGTGGACGCGGTGCGGTTCTGCCGGCAGTGACCACAGGTCTCGGGGTCGTGTTTGCGGTGTGTCGTCAAGGGCTTGAACCTCCGAAGCGGTGGGGCAACCGCGCCATGATATGCGGAGCCGCGCGGTCAAGCAGGATCGGCCGATGGGCAGATGTGACGCTTTCGCACGAATAGACAGAGTGTCCAGAAGAAATGATATACTGTCCATAATCTCGACGAGAGTGAGACCCACCAATGACTGACCGACCCATCCGGGAAACCAATTCCGGAAGCGACAGGATCGCCGTCTCCGCCAGGAGTCTCGGCAAGACGTACGGCGACACGGTTGCTGTCCGTGACTTGAGCTTCGACGCACGCGCCGGCGAGGTGATGGGTTTGCTCGGCCCCAATGGAGCCGGCAAGACCACGACCATCAAGATGCTGACGACCCTGCTCTCAATCGACACGGGATCGGCGACGATTGTCGGACTCGATGTCGCAGCGCAGCCGGATGCCGTTCGACGGGTGATCGGTCTGGCAGGACAGGCCGCTGCGGTTGACGAGAAGCTCACGGCCCGCGAGAACCTCGAGATGTTCGGCCGTCTCTACAAGATCCCGAGTGCCGAACGGAAGCTGCGGATCGATCATTTGATCGAACGTTTCGATCTGGGTGACTTCGCAAACAGGATCGCCGAGACGTACTCGGGTGGCCAGCGCAGGCGACTCGACGTTGTCGCGAGCTTGATTGCCGCTCCACCCGTGCTCTTCCTCGATGAGCCGACAACCGGCCTCGATCCTCGAAGCCGCACAGAGCTGTGGGATGAGATCGGTGAGCTTGCTGCGCAAGGAACCGCCGTCGTGCTCACCACGCAGTACCTCGAGGAAGCTGATCGGCTCTCCGACCGCATCGTCATCATCGACGAAGGGGTCATCAAGGCATCTGGCACGAGCGCTGAGCTCAAGACGAATCTCGAACGGGATGTGTTCGAAGTGCACCTCAACTCGTTGGAGGACCTTGATCGTGCAGTCGAGGTCACCGAACGAGTCGCACCGGGTGTGTCGAGCAGTACGGAAGACCTCCTCCTCCAGATTCCGGTGACCGACGGTTCGAGTCAGAGTCTCATCGTGCTCAGGGAACTCGACACCGCCGGTGTTCCGATCTCCGATTTCCAACTCAGACGGCCGACACTCGACGACGTATTTCTGACACTCACCGCAACAGGAGGCAACCGATGACAACGCCCCTTGCTGCCCCCTCACATAGGCCGGGCTTCGCTGAGCGCCTGAGATGGGCTCTTCAGGACATCGTGACCATGACCTGGCGTGACCTCATCCGGACTCGCAGGCAGCCCGAGATGCTGACGTTCGCCGTGATCATGGGCGTGTTCTTCCTGCTGCTGTTCTACTTCGTCTTCGGTGGTGCCATCGGGGCGGGGACGGGCGTGGACTACATCCAGTACCTCGTTCCAGGCATCTTCGTGATCACGACACTGACCGGTGCACAGCAGACGGGCACCGGTCTTGCCACCGATCTCGCACAGGGGGTTACCGACCGGTTCCGATCCCTTCCGATGAGCCAGTTGGCGGTTCTCGGCGGCCGCACGATCGCCGACGGTTTGAGAAACACGATCAGCGTTGTGCTCGTCGCGGTCGTGGGATACCTGCTCGGATTCCGGTTCGCGTCTCTCGGCGCGGCGGTCGGTGCGGTCGCCCTCAGCGTCGGTATCGGATTCTCGTTTTCCTGGATGAACGCTGCAATCGCCGCGAAGGTGAAGAGCGCTGAGATGGTCGGCATGCTGAGCATGTTCTGGCTGTTCCCGCTGATGTTGGCGAGCACTGTGTTCACGCCGGCAGAGCAGATGCCGGGGTGGCTTCAGGGGTTCGCCAAGTGGCAGCCGATCTCCGTGGTTGCCGACGCGGCGCGGAGTCTGAGCAACGGTGTCCCTGCCGGTGATGCCGTCGTGTTGTCGGTAGTCTGGATCATCGCCTTGCTGGCCGTGTTCATCCCGACTTCGGTTGCGGTGTATCGGCGGGGATGATGGCTGAGACAGCAACCGATCGGATCGTTGACGCCACGTTTGCACTTGTGGCCGAGCGCGGCCTCGGAGCCGTCACGATGACAGAGGTCGCCGATCGGGCGGGTGTCGCCCGGCAGACGCTCTACAACCACTTCTCCGACGTCGAACAGATCATCGTCACCGGAATCGAACAGTACGCGCAATCGGGCCTCGCTCACCTTGTAGAGCTCCTCGAAGCGACCGGCACGGCCGAAGCGAAGATGGAGTTGCTGGCTCGATACACCGTCGCCGCGGGGAACCACGGCCACGGGGTCGAGGATGTTCGCAGCGCTCTTTCCCCTGAGGCACGTGCCCATCTGGATCGGCACCAGAGCGAGTTCAGGACCCTGGTCGTATCGATCATCACGAACGGCATGGACGACGGGTCGTTCGATGCCGACCTCGATCCCGATCGTCATGCCGTGTTGGTCCAGGGCCTGCTCCTGTCCGCCTCGGACCTCGCTGCCAGCGGCGGCGATCCCGCCGAAGTCGCGGGACTGGTCTCGGAGTCGATTCTTCGGGTGCTAGGGGCGTCCTGAGCTCCGGTAGCCTCAGGCTGTCGAACCGAAGAATCTGTCGTAGGTCGAGAGAGAATCAGCTGATGAAATACCGCACCCTTGGCAGCACCGGGTACGAGGTGTCGGAGATCGGATTCGGGGCGTGGGCAATCGGCGCCGACTCGGGGAGCGTCGACGACACGACCGCGATGGCGGCCCTCCATGCTGCGGTCGACGCGGGCGTGAACTTCATCGACACAGCGGATGTCTACGGGGACGACCGGAGCTTTTCGAGGCGCTCGACGGTATCAAGGGGAAGGGAAGAATCCGGCACTACGGCGTCAGCGTCGAACGGGTCGAGGAGGCGATGAAGGCCATCGAGTTTCCCGGCGTAGAGACGGTCCAGATCATCTACAACATGTTCCGTCAGCGGCCCGTGGAGCGGTTCTTCGATCTCGCCAATACCGCGAGCATCGGGATCATCGTACGGGTCCCCCTTGCGGGCGGCTTGCTCTCCGGAAGGATGACCGCCGATACTGTGTTCGCCACCGACGACCTCCGTGCCTACAACCGCCAAGGTGAGGCGTTCGACGTTGGGGAGACCTTCGCTGGCGTTCCGTTCGAAGTTGGACTCGGTGCCGTGAGCGGGTTGACCGGTACGCAACCGGAGGGTTCAACCATGGCGCAATTCGCGCTGCGGTGGATCCTCATGAGCGACGCGGTGTCGACGGCGATCCCCGGTGCGAAGAACGCCGAGCAGGCGGTCGCCAATGCAGCGGTATCGGATCCTCCGCCCATCGACGACGGCGCCATGGGGAACGTTGCCGAGGTGCACGAACAGTCGATCAAACCGTTCGCCACACCCGCTGGTAGTCGCCACGGCCTATCGTCTCCATCATGCGTATCGGATATCAGGGAGAGCCGGGCTCCTACAGCTACCGGGCTGTTGGCGAGTTGTTCCCGGATTGTGAACCGGTCGGCCTCAAAGGATTCGCGACGGCCTTTGCGTCTCTAGAGAGCAGTGAGGTCGATCGGCTCGTCGTGCCCGTCGAGAACTCGACCACCGGATCGGTACTCCCAGTGCTTGATCGTCTCCCCGGGGGCGTGGCCCTCCAACCGTTTGCGATCGTCGCCGAACACCTCGTCGAAGTCCGCCACGCCATCCTCGGAGTCCCTGGAGCGTCGATCGTTGACGTACGGGAGGTGCGGTCCCACCCAGAGGCGCTGTCCCAGGCGGAGCACCATCTCCTTGCCCTCGGTGTCGAGTCATTCGCCCGCCATGACACCGCAGGCGCGGTCAGGGAGGTTGCCGAACTCGGAGATCCGACGATCGCGGCGCTGGCACCGCCCGGGGCTGCAGAGATCCACGGGCTTGAGATCCTGGAGCGGGACGTCATGGACCGCGATCACAACACCACCCGCTTCGTGGTGCTCGCGCCCGGAGAAGCCCAGGTCGATCCGGACGAGGACAAGACGACGATGCTGTTCACGACGTCCCACACGCCGGGAGCCTTGGCACTAGTGCTTGCCGAACTCGGTCTGCGGGGAGCCAACCTGACGCGGATCGAGTCCCGCCCGTCAACCGAGGCCTGGTCGTACCGGTTCTTCGTCGATCTCGTCCACGAACCCGGACCGGCTGGACTCGCCAGAGTGATCGATCCCCCGCCAGCGACCTGCGCCGAACTCTGGGTTCTCGGCAGCTACGTTCGGGTGGCGGAGTAGCCAGGTCCGCATCGTCGAGGAGTTCGACAACTACCGTTGAGTTCGGAGGCACAACGGATGGCGACCAGCACAGCGAGCTTCGGCGCGGGAAGACGGGAGAGTCACGATTCTTCCGCGTTCTACGCACGCCGTATGACGCGTTCTTCGCAACCGGGAGACGTCGGCGAAGTTCGCGATGCGCCGGCCAACGTGCTCGATCAGATCTTCGTGCAGTCATCAGAGTCGATGAATCAACTTCCCGACAACTGCGTGGCCCTGATGGTGACCTCGCCGCCGTACAACGTCGGGAAGGACTACGACGAAGATCTCGATCTCGAGGAGTACCTGGGGCTGCTCCGACGGGTCTTTACCGAGACGTACCGGGTCATCGAGCCCGGAGGCCGGGTCGCTGTGAACGTGGCGAACCTCGGTCGCAAGCCGTATCTCCCTCTCAACCATCTCGTCGGCGGCCTTCTGACCGAGATCGGTTTCCTGCTGCGCGGCGAGGTCATCTGGAAGAAGGCCAAAGCCGCGGGTGGTTCGACTGCGTGGGGGTCGTGGCAGTCAGCGAAGAACCCGACGCTTCGCGATGTACATGAGTACGTCCTGGTTGCATCGAAGGAGTCGTTCCGACGTGAGCGGCAGGGCGATGACACGATCTCGAAGGAGGACTTCCTCGCTGCGACGATGTCCGTCTGGGACATCCTTCCCGAGTCGGCGCGCAGAGTCGGACACCCTGCGCCGTTCCCGACCGAACTACCGCGGCGTCTGATCGAGTTGTACACCTTCACAGGAGACCTCGTGCTCGATCCGTTCCTCGGATCCGGATCAACGGCAGTCGCAGCGGCACAGACCGGGAGGCACTTCGTCGGCTACGAGACCGATTCGGAGTACGCCGCTCTTGCTGAGAGCCGGATCGCGTCTGCAGGGGCCGGTCGTAGGAGCACTACCGGGTGACCGACGTGTCGAACCGATCGGACGCCTCGATGGAGAGGGCCGTTCTCGCGACCGTGCCACTCCTCGCGATCGGTCTCATTGGATCGACGCCGCTCCTCTTCATCCGATGGTCCCCCCCTCCGCTCACCATCGTCATCGCCCATCTAGCAGTACTTGTTCTCCTCGGATTGATAGCGGTGATCCGTCTCGCACCGTTGGCCGGTAGCGACTGGTTCAAGGGGCAGTCGTGGTCGCCGTTCTGGCGATTGGCCGCTTCAGGGATTTCGGTGGTGTTTCTCGTGACCGGCATGGTCGGACTTGTAGCGCTGGCATCGTCGGCCGCGCTGCGGTACCCGCCCTCTCTGCAGTTCCTCCAATTGCTCTCGGCACTCGACATCGCATGGGCCGGTGCAGCCCTCGTGATTGGGGTCTACCGGGCATGGCGTCTCCCCGCTGCGGTGACGGCCGGGACCGTGCTCACGATCATCTGTGTCTGGTCGATCTGGCGATATCTCGACATCGTCGGCTTCGGCCCGGCGGGTGAGTGGATCGTCGACTCTGAAGCGCTGGCGAAGTACGTGCTGTCGTTCGACGTAGCCGCGGCGGTGACGGCCGTTGTGGCGTTCGTGTTCGGGACACGCCGTCAGGCGATGGAGCAAGCGAGTCCCCAGTCGTAGGCCGCATACTCGACCTTTGGCGATGTCGTGACCACCCAATCAGCATCGGTGTCTGGAAGCCATCGTGCAACGACCTTCGAGAGGTCGCTCTTCAGCGAGGGCAACAGCGTGGGCATCCGATGCGGACGGGTGAAGTCGCCCCCGTACCAAAGGAAGATGCGAGAGAGCCTCAGCGTCCCTGTGGCCCGATTGACCGCCGCACCGCCACCGGCGATGAACGAGCGCATTTGGTCGTCGAGTTGAGCGTCGAGGTTCTCGCCGAACGGCTCGTATCTGAGCGTCGGACAGGACGCAGATCCACAGACCAGGGCGCCGTGGATTCGGAGATCTCCGAACCGGCGGATCTTCCCGTGTTCGATGTCGTTCAGCGAGAGCGACTCGCCGGAGATCGTCGCCCACGTCGCATCGAATACGCCAGGTGTCCGCAAGACCGTCGGGGCACCGTCTTCGAAGGCGTCTGAGGCGATAGCGAGTGCTCCTGCGTTGTAGAGATTGAGCCAGAAGGCGAGCGCTCCGTCACAAGAGAGCGAGTCAGGATCAACAGTCTGCATCCGGTCTCGGAATCCATCGAGGGACCCTCGCTCGGTGGGGAGTGCAGCGATCCCGCCGGAACGCAGCGTTTC
The DNA here is from genome assembly GCA_964195545.1 of uncultured Acidimicrobiia bacterium. GTDB lineage: Bacteria > Actinomycetota > Acidimicrobiia > Spongiisociales > UBA5794 > JAHEEL01. The sequence goes on from CAXMQQ010000006.1 coordinate 69,322, forward strand.
GAGGACGCTCCCGAGGTCGGCCGAGTCAACCGTGCCCGCTCCCGACGGATCGGGTCGACGGGTTCGACGGGCCCGAAGGATCGAGATCGCTACTGCGATCGGATTGGGTTGGTCGGTCATCAGGAACGCTCCGGGGAGTAGCTCCCTGGCTCAACGGCACAGATGTGGAGTCTGTTCCCGCGGTTGGCTGTCAGTCTCCGACCGGGCGGGCCTTGTAGAGGCGGAGGAACACGTATCCCGCGACGCCGGCGACGATCGACCCGATGAAGATACCGATCTTGGCCTCGTCGGAGAACAGGTGCGCGTCAGGACTCGACCGGAAGGCGAGTTCTGAGATGAAGAGCGAGACGGTGAACCCGATTCCTGCGAGGAATCCGAGACCGATGACGTGGACGAAGGTCGTATGGCGCGGCAGTTGACCCAGGTTGAGCTTGAGACCGAGCCACGTTGCAAGAACGATACCAACCGGTTTGCCGACGATGAGGCCGACGGACACACCGAGCGCTACCGGACTGGTCACGGCCTCGATGACATCGATATCGACGAACCGAACTCCGGCGTTGGCAAGGGCGAATAGGGGGATGATCAGGAACGATGACCATGGATGCAGGGCGTGTTCCCAGCGCTCGAGCGGTGAGACCGACTCCCTTGCTATCGCCGCGAGCTCGAGAGCGTCCTGGTCGAGTCGGGCGTGGGCCTGCGGCGAGGCGGCGTCTCGATCCCAGCGGTCGAGGATCCACCCTGCTCGCCGTCGGAAATCCACGTCGCTGTAGTAGGCACGGGCGGGGACCAGCAATCCGAGGATGACCCCTGCGACGGTGGCGTGCACACCGGATTCGAGGAACGCGAACCATACAAGCAGCGCCAACGGGAGGTAGAAGATGCCGGCGCGAATCCCTGCCTTGCGGGCCACGGTGATCAGAGCCAGAGCACCGACGGCAACGATCAGCCAGATGAAAGCAAGGTCGTCCGTGTAGAAGACAGCGATGACGAGAATCGCCCCGATGTCGTCGACGATCGCAAGAGCCAGGAGGAACAGCTTCGCTCCAATAGGGACCCTGGTGGAGAGCAACGCAATCACGCCGACGGAGAAAGCGATATCGGTGGCCATCGGGATTCCCCAACCGGCGATCGCATCGGACGGGCCACTCGTTGCTACGAATGCAACGTAGATGAGGGCAGGGACGATCATCCCACCCAGGGCCGCCACAGCGGGGAGCGACGCCTTCTTCACCGAGTTCAACTCGCCGACGACAAGTTCGCGCTTGATCTCGAGGCCAACGACGAAGAAGAAGATCGCCATCAGACCGTCGTTGACGAAATGCTTCAGCGATTCGTCGAAGTGGAAGCCCGCAGTGTCGAACGTGATGTGGACGTTCCAGAACTCGAAGTAGGACTCACCCCATGCCGAGTTCGCCCAGATGAGGGCAAGGATCGTCGCGGCGAGGAGGACGATCGCTCCGGCGGCCTCCGTTTGCGTGAACTCGAGAGCGGGGCGAACGAAGCGCCGCGGAATCATTTGATCCGAGTGGATCCAGGTCTTGTGGAGGCGTTCGGTGTCTCGATCCATGCGATTCCTGAGAGTAGCGGTCCATGACCGACTGTCTGCTCAGAGGCCTGGGTACCATCCAAGGTGTCTCGAAAGGGTTCGGTGCTTCTCGACGTCATCAGGATCATCGGCGGGCTGATCGCCCTCATCTACGCGGCCAACCGGCTCGCCAAGTCGGCGGTGCGAATCTCACGCGCCTTCGGCGTATCCGTCATCTTCATCGGTGCCGTCGTGGTTGGCTTCGGGACGTCGGTTCCCGAGTTCGTGGTGTCGGCCCTCGCCGCACTGGAAGGAGAACTCGACCTGGCAGTGGGCAACGTTATCAGTTCGAACATCTCGAATGTGACCCTCGTTCTTGGGGCGGCAGCATTGATAACTCCGATCGCTGCCAGAAGGCGGGTCATCAAACGTGAGGGTGCCCTCATGTTCGCGTGTGTTGCTCTACTGGCGGCGTTCCTGGCCAATGGATGGCTCGACGCATGGGAGGGCTTCCTGCTGCTGGGGCTCCTTGGCGGGGCGATTTGGCTGATGATCCGGTGGTCGAGCAGCGATCCGGACACCGAACTCAGCCAAATCGAAGGTGCAGACGAGTCGAGGGTCACAAGCGACCAAACGGACATGGCCTTGTGGCGGAAGACCGTGGGCAAGGAGATCCTCATCGGGGTGGGGGCACTGATCGTGACGGTGATCGCGGCAGACTTCCTTGTCGATGGTGTCCTCGGTGTGGGAGTGCACTTCGGTCTCTCCACACTGTTCCTTGGCCTGATCACGGGTGTCGGCACGAGCCTCCCTGAGCTCGCTGCTGGTGTCGCCGCTGCGCGCAACCGGGAGCCGGAGTTGGTCCTCGGGAACGTTCTCGGATCGAACATCTTCAACTCTCTCGGAGTCGTCGGACTGGCAGCGGTTCTCGGGCCGGGAGAGTTGACTGTGATCACCATCGCCATCCTCGCGATCATGGTCGGAGTGGTCTTCGTGGCCGGCGCCCTCGCGCTCACCGGAAGGCGTATCACCCGCGTCGAAGGCGGAATCCTGCTTGCAGCGTTCGCCGCCTTCGCTGTCTACGCGTTCGTTTGATACAAGACGTCTACGGCGTGGGCACCAGGACTTGCGTCGTCTCTGCTGCCGCGTCGATCTGAGCCCTCGTCCAGTTCATCGGGGAGTACTCGCCGGCAAGCCAGAGGGGGATCATGTCGTCGTAGTGGGGATGGTCCGTGTGCCCCGACTGGCCGGTCGTATGGGTTGTGAGGGAGCGCGAGAGGTCGCCGAGGTCGACGACCATCCGCATCGATGGGAGCCACGTCGTTTCGAAACCTTCATACGCTGTCCATCCGGTCGCATTGACGAGGTCTCCGCCACCCGATGTGGGGAACGGGCCCCTGTTGAAGCGGTCTTCGATCGCACCGAATCCAGAGTCGCCGAGCGTCTGGTTCCGGAACACGGAACCGTGCAATTCGCCCCATTTCCAGCTCGTCGGATCGTCGTTGAACCGCCCGGTGAGGTCGTCGTATGCGGTGTCGAGCGAGCGCTGGAGGATCGCGTCGCGATCCTCGACCTCAACGGTCTCTTTGTCATCCCAGAACGGATCGTCGGGGTTCTCGAGCATCTGTCCGACGACGTAGAACCAGCGTCCGGCACCGTTCGGCCAGTAGTCCTCCGGGAGGTCGTCGTGGAAGGTGAACTCCATGATCCGGGCCCAGACGGAATTGAAGGCGGCCGCACCGGCAGAGTCGGCCTGGTTGCCAAGGTCCCACGCCGCCAATACGTCGTTGATCGGTGACGAGATGCTTGTGAGGTGGGGCAGCACTTGCTCCGCGTTCAGGCTGTACGAGTCGAATTGGATCGAGGCATGCTGATCGAGACCGATGCCGGTGTTCGAGCCGACGAGATCGACGACCCGCCGAGCGCGGTAGCCGTAGTTCCAGTCGTACGTGAGCATGTACGGGTAGGTGTCATCGACGACCGCATTGTTCGCCGTCACGATGTAGCCGCTTTCAGGGTTGAAGGACCGCGGGAGTTCGTCGAAGGGGATGTGCCCGGTCCACTCGTATTCATCCGTCCAGCCGGGCACGGGGAGGGTCCCATCGCCGTTCGCCCGGATCGGGATCCTGCCTGGCGACTGGTATCCGATGTTGCCTTCGATGTCGGCATACACGACGTTCTGCGCCGGTACGGAGAACGAACGCAGAGCGTCGCGGAAGTCGTCGAAGTCCGCAGCCGTGTCGAGTCCAATGAACGTCTCAACGATGCCCGGATTCGCGTCGAGAGCGGTCCAACGGAGAGCGATCGCGTACGGCTCCGGTGTCTCGATGCCGGAATCCTCGATTTCCTCCAGGTCGCCGTAGGCATCTGAGATGACAGGGCCGTGTCTTGTGGCTTTGACCTCGATCGTGATCGGGTCACCTCCTGCCACCTCGATCGTCTCCGCCCTGACCTCCATGTCGACCCAGGCGCCGTTCACCTCGTATTGATTCGGATTCGCGGGGTTGATCTTCTCGACGAAGAGGTCCTGCACATCGGGTCCCAGGTTGGTGAATCCCCATGCGATGTTTGCATTGTGACCGATCACGACACCGGGCACACCTGCGAATGAGAAGCCCGCTACGTCGAACGGACAGGCGTCCGACACGTCGTTGCAGTGAAGACCGATCTGGTACCAGATCGAGGGCATCTGGATCCCGAGATGGGGATCGTTGGCAAGGATCGGTGCACCGGTGTCGGTGTGCTCCCCGGACACGACCCATGAGTTGGAGCCGATGCCTGCCTCGGGATCACCGGCGCCGAGAGCCGTAACGAGGTCGAGCTTCGCCTGTACAGAGGTGAGGGCAGAGCGGACCCCCTGGGTCGCGTGAAGCGAAGCGGTGGGGGTCGAGCCTTGGATCAGCTCGTTCGCCGGCACGATGTAGGGGTTGATGTCACCAGGGTACGGTGGGAACAGTTGGGCGACTTGCTCCTCGCTGAGAGACCCGAGCAGCATCGCTCGCTCGATCTCGGCATCCATGTTGCCGCGCAGATCCCATGCCATCGCGATGCCCCACGTCAGTGTGTCGACGGGATTCCACGGTTCGGGGTCGTACCCATGGTTGAGCAGCTCGAGGATCGTGTACTCGAAGCTCAGGTCGCTGGGTGACTGCGTTGAGATGTAGGCGTTCACACCCGCCGAGTAGGCCTCCATGATCTCTTGATCCTCGGGTGTAGCGGCAGCGAACTGCGCGGTGGCGACGTCGTGCCAACCGAGGGTTCGCAGGAAGGTGTCGGTCTCCACCTGTGACTCTCCGAACATCTCCGAGAGGCGCCCGGCACCGATGTGACGCCACACGTCCATCTGCCAGAACCGCTCCTGGGCGTGAACGAATCCCTGCGCCACGAAGAGATCATGCGGGTTGGCGGCGTAGATGTGAGGAATGCCCATGTTGTCCCGCACGACCTCGACGCTCGCTTCAAGATCGGCAATGGCGAGCTCGCCTTCAACATCGGGGAAGGCGCGCCGTACCGAGACCCGGCCGAAGACCGTCACGCTGAGGACGACGATCATGATGAGTGCCGCGATAGCTCCGAGCACGATCTTCCACCATCTGCGCGACTGCTTTCGCCCGTCGCCCGGCGCTGCTGGATCACTCATGACCGGCGATCGTACTCGTTTCACGAGGGGCAAACGCGTCGTACCATGGTCATATGACAGATACGACCGAGTCGGTAGAGACGAACAGCGACGACGAGCCGATCACTCCGCAGGTGGTCGACACCCCCGTGATTGAGGGACGTGAGAACGGCGGTACTTTCGTAACCGAACCCTCGAAACTCATCCGGATCGCCTCGATGACGAAGGCGATGCTCGAAGAGGTCCGGGCATCGGGTATGGACGATCTCGGGCGGCAGCGGCTTCTCGCCGTCTACCACCGATCCATCGACGAATTGAGAGACGTGCTCTCCGACGATCTCAAAGACGAGCTCGATTCGATCTTCGTACCGCTCGAGACTGAGACCCCGACCGAGGCAGAGATCAGGGTCGCTCAGGCACAACTCGTCGGATGGCTTGAAGGGCTCTTCCATGGGATCCAGGCTTCCCTGTGGTCACAGCAGATGTCGGCGCAGGCTCAACTCGAGCAGATGAGCAGCCGGCGGGCACTCGAAGCGCCCGACGATGAAGATAGACCGGGGCTCTACCTGTAACTCGCTCCGGCTCCGAGGGCCGGCGATCGCCTGCTCGCTACGATGTCCACATCCAATGGAAGGACCATCCGTCGTGCAGACGCCCACACTGCTTCCGCCCACGACCATTGTGGTGAATCGATACCACGTGGATCTGACCAATGAGGCGGTCCGGTTCGAGCCGGTGCAGAGTGAGGACCTTGAGGACGCTCTCGGTGGCATCGCGCGGGCAACCAAGCTGCTTGCCGGCGTTGTCGTCGACGACCCCTACGCCCCCTCCTCGCCACTCGTCATGAACCTTGGTCTGCTGAGCGGTACCAGGGTCATGACCGGGCTACGGACGTTCTTCCACGGATACTCCCCCCTGAAGGTCTCCGACAGCGGATCCCCCGGCCTGAGGTGGAGTGCCGGGAGCGGTCACTTCGGGGCCAAGCTGCGAGGTCTCGGCATTGATGAAGTGATCTTCACCGGCCGGGCCGAACGGCCAACGTTGTTGCACCTCACACCGGGCGAGGACGGCGAACCCGCGGCCTTCGAGTTCTTGGATGCATCGGACCTCTCGGGCGCGACCGTCAATGAGCGCATCCAGGGCCTGCATGGTCGCTTTCCTCGAGCTCATTTCGCGGCGGTCGGCCCCGCTGCCGAACACTACGAATCGGTGCGCTATGCATCGATCGCACTATCGAGCGACAACCAGCTCGAGAGTGGGGATGCGAAACCACGATTCTGCGGTCGTGGCGGCTACGGCGGCGTGATGGCGTCGAAGAACCTGTGGGCGATCGCTGCCGACGGCCCCGACCCGGCTCGGACACGGGGTCTTCGGGACATCAACCGTGAAATCAACCTCGGACCAGGCAGCGCTCGGTATCGGGATCTCGAGGACGATCGCGGTGGCACCTGGAGGACGATGTTGTGGATGCACGAAGAGCAGGCAATCCCTGAATTCAATTATGCGCCGACGAACACCGACGCTGCTGTGGTGCTGTGCCGGCCGAGCGTGGAGGCGGGGCCGTACGAGGTCAAGGCTGAGGGCTGCTACCTCTGTGGGATTCGTTGCCACAAGAACGTCTACGACGAAGGCCAGGATGGTGACATCGGGAGGTACCGAGCGAAGGTCGACTACGAGCCGATCACCCTGTTGTCGTCGAATCTGGGTATCTACGATCCAGATGCGGTCCTTTCACTCATTCATCTTTCCGACGAACTCGGGCTGGACTCGATCTCTCTCGGCGTGACCCTCGGCTACGTGATGGACTACAACCGGCGCAACAATGGAGATTTGGTCGGAGGTCTCAGCTTCGGCGATACCGCCGGTGTGGACCGTGCGATCCGGGCGGTCGCACGGGGAGACCTTCCCGAGCTCGGTCAGGGAGTCAGGCGACTGGCAGACGAGACAGGCGAGGCCGGGTACGCGATGCACTCGAAGGGTGTCGAGTACCCCGCCTTCCCGCCCCACATCAATCCGGGGTTCCCCTGGGCGCTCGCTGGCGGACACATGTCGATGCGCACCTTCATGCTTTTCATAAGTGAGAAGCAGACGGATCTGGAATACTGGGTCAACGCCATCACCGAATCGGGTCCGTTGTACCTGATGGATGACATCACTGGCTTGTGCAAGTTCGCGAACCTCTCGCCGGACGTCGAAGCCGACGCGCTGCGGATCGCCACCGGCCTCGACATCACCGCCGACGATCTCGTCGATGTCGTGATGAATACCCAACTGCGCGGGTACGCCAACGAGCGGCGGCAGGGATTCGACGTCAACGACTACCGCCTCCCAGCTGAGGCCCACGGACCGTTGGGAGATTCGGAAATCGGCGTCTTCAACACACCCGAGTTCTTCGACCAGCTTCGGACGATGGTGATGGAGAGGATGGATCGGCGGGTCGCGGCAGCCGGATTCTCCTCAGCGTGACTCCGACGACGTGAGTAACGTCGATGTAGATGAGCTTGCTCTCCTTCGCCAACGATCTTGAGATCGATCACCCGATCATGCTTCTGGCAATGTCCGGATGGGTCGATGCCGCGTCGGTCGGAACCGACGCAATCGATCTCATCGCAGAAGACGGCGATGTGGTTGCTGCGTTCGAACCCGATGCACTCTTCGACTACCGGTCGTCGCGTCCCGTACTGAACTTCTCTTCCGGCGAGCTGACCGAGATCTCGTGGCCGAGTCTCGAGATCGTCCAGCGGAGGATCGATGGGGTCGACTTGCTTATCGTCCACGGACACGAGCCGGACTTCCGGTGGCAGGAGCTGACACGAGAGTTCGTCGAACTCACCAAACGATACAACGTGAGCCGGTTCGTGACCCTCGGCGCCGTGCCGGCCCCGGTGCCACATACACGTCCGGTAAGGGTCGTGTGCACGACGTCAGATCCCGGGTTGCTTCGCGATGCCGACGAAGTCCTGCCTAACGATCTCGTGGTTCCGGGCGCGGCGGTCAGCGTGCTTCGGCAGGGGGTCGCAGATGCCGGCATCCCGGCGATCGGCTATTGGGTGCAGACCCCTCACTACATCCAAAGTCCGTTCCATCCGGGCGTATTGAGCCTGATAGGGCGCGTCGGAGACCAGGTCGGCGTCACGTTCCCGATCGCGGATCTAGAGGAGAAGGCCGCCTCACAGCTCGAGGAGATCGATCGCGATCTCTCGGAGCGCGCCGATGCCAGGGAGTACGTGGAGCGTCTCGAGCAGATGCAGGATCGGCAGGATGAGCAGGATGAGCCGCCACCCGCCTTCTCCTTCGAAGACATCCCATCCCCCGACGAGATCGGCGCAGAAGTAGAGAGATTCCTGAGAGCCACAGGGGATGAGTAGAGAGCAGAAAGAAGCAGGAGGCTTCACCGACCTGCAGACTGCCGACTGCCGACTGCCGAGCACGAAGTGCTCGCTCAGCTACCGACTACTCCGACGAAGAGGGTCAGGATCGCGAGGACCGCTGTTACCGCGATCATCGCCCACACCGACCAGGTGAGGCCCTTGATCGACTTCACCGTGTCGTTGAGAGAGGCGATCAGATCATCGAGTCGTGGGTCGACACTTCCGGGGGCGGCAGCGGGCGCCGCGGGAGCAACGCGAGTTCGTTGCGCGGGAGCTGGAGCTGTCGCCTTTGCTGCAACGGTTGGTGCCTTCGAATCGGCCGATGGCTTTGACGCCGTGGCGACCGGGGTGAGAACGATTTCGGTACCTTCTGCCGGGTGACCGAGGCGGATCGTCGTCGGACCCTTGATGTCGAGGGCCTGGATGCGAGCGCCGTTGTGGAACGTACCGTTGCGGCTCGAAGCATCCTGCACGACCCAGTGGGAACCGTCGTACTTGACGACAGCGTGCCGTCGCGAGATTCCGGGGCGCGCCACGTTGATCGATGCGGCGGAATCCGCGCCGATCACAGCCGTCGTTCCCGCAGCAACGGTGACATCTTTGCCTGCACCGGTGACTCTCAGGTCCATGACCCCCCAATCGAGTGAACTGGTTGAGTCCCGAAATCTAGTGGTGCTTGGTGCTACAACCGAAACTGACTTTCGAATGACCGGCTACAGGGGGAGAGATGCCCTGACGGACGTTCCGGAATCGGCGGTGGAATCGATGGATATCTGGCCTCCGGCGCGTGTGGCACGTTCCCTGAGATTCGTGAGGCCGAGCCCCCATGCGACCTCTGCGGGATCGAAGCCGACTCCGTTGTCGGAGATCCGGAGCGCCAGGCGGTCATCCCCACCGTGGATCTCGATGGCGACGCGATCTGCGTTGGAGTGTCGGAGAGAGTTGCTCAGCGATTCACGCACCAGTTGAGTTGCGTCGTCGATGACGTGTTGTGGGAGCGCGTCGAGTGACCCGGTGTAGGCGACGTGGACTTCCGTGTCATGGGGCCCTGCGAGCCGGGTGACGAGCTCGCGAAGTTCCGAGCGAAGCGTCCGTTGTCCTCCAGCGGGCGCACCAAGATCGAAGATGAACCCCCGCAGGGACGTGATCGTGCGGTCAAGACTCTCGACATCCTGCTCGAGCGCACGTCTGATAGCGGGATCGACGACCTTGAGGGCCTGACCCTGGAGAGAGAGTCCAACGGCGAAGAGGTCCTGGATGATGGCGTCGTGGAGATCGCGGGCGATTCGCTCCCGATCCTCGGCCACGGCGAAACTTTGGAGCCTTTGCTGGAGTCTCACCGTCCTGACGGCGGTCCCGGCGATCATCGCCAGCGCCTCAACGAGGGCTTCGTCCTCCTCGGTGAACCCGCCTTCCTTGTCGGTGAGATAGAGGTTGCCGAATAGGTTCGGACCGGCGCGCACGGGCACGCCGAGGAACGAACCCATCTGGGGGTGATGCGTGGGCATGCCGGTGGATGCAGGATGCTGGGAGAGGTCGTCGATTCGAACTGTCTCGCCCTCACGCGAGATCAGACCGAGCAGACCGCGACCCTGGGGAGGTGCGCCGATGGTCTCGGCCTTCTCCGGATCGAGACCGGCGTGTACGAAGTCGACCAGCCCACCGTGTTGACCGACCACACCAAGGGCAGCATGAGGCGCCCCGGTGAGATCCATCGCGATCTCAACCGTCGTCGCCAGAATCGCCTGAAGGTCTGTCTGTCCGGCTACGGCGGCTGCGCCCTCAACAAGGTCGCGGAGCCGGGCCGGTGTGAACTGTCGCAACACCACGGGTGCAGGCTACTCGGTCCCAGAACCGGCCATTCGGCCCTCCCCTGGACCCCGGGGCTGTTGGACGACCGATCGCCCTGCTCATCCGTCAGTCCCCGAGGATGCAGTAAGTTGCGGGCGTGCCTCGAAAGAAGAAGACCCCGGGTTTGCTTCGAGTCGTCCTCGTCGACGACCACGAGGTCGTTCGCCGTGGACTCCGATCGCTCATCGACTCGTACGATGACCTCACGGTGGTTGGCGAAGCCGGGACGGCCAAAGAAGGGGTTCGCCGCGTCGGATATGACGCTCCCGATGTTGTCGTCATGGACGTTCGGCTACCGGACGGGTCCGGCGTCGAGGCTTGCCGTGAGATCGTCGACCGCTGGCCCGCAGTCGGCGTACTCATCCTCACGTCGTTTGCCGACGAAGAAGCGCTGATGTCGGCGATCATGGCGGGCGCCGCTGGATACATCTTGAAACGAATCGACGCCGAGGCTCTCATAGACAGCATAAGGAGAGTCGGCGCTGGCGAGACCCTGCTCGACCCGGCCATGGCCGAACCTCTCTTCGACCGACTGCGGGGACACACCGTCGACGATCCCCTCATCCGAAGATTGTCTCCACAGGAACGACGCATCCTCGATCTCATCGCCGATGGGAAGACGAACCGTCAGATCGCGGAGGAGATGTTCCTCGCCGAGAAGACGGTGAAGAACTACGTGTCGAACCTTCTCGCAAAGATGGAGATGTCGCGGCGCAGCGAAGCAGCGGCATACGCCGCCAGGGTTGCGACCCGACACGAGCATCAGTATCCGCCGGAGGAGTGGACCCAGTGAGTGCCGACCCGGGAGAGATCCCGACATTCGAGTAGGGAGCGTGGCATGAGAGTGGTCGACGTCATGACAACCGAGGTCGAGAAGGCGCATCCCGATTGGTCGTTGAAGCAAGCAGCCCGAGCGATGATCGACCATGGGGTATCCGGTCTCCCGGTTGTTGGAGACGATGGCATCGTGGTTGGGATCATCACCGAGGCCGACTTCATCGAAGCCGAAGCCGATCGAGCGATGGGGCGTCGACGCCTCTTTGACACGGTGTTCGGAGAGAAGAAGACGAGAGTGCCATCGACCGTGGGTGCGGTGATGACAGAGTCCCCGCTGGTCGTTGAGCGCAACACGATGCTCTCGGAAGCGGCTCGCATCATGACCGACAGGAATGTGAAGCGTCTCCCGGTCGTTGATCCGGACGGGCGCCTCGAGGGGATCGTGAGCCGGGGGGATATCCTGGTCGCCTTTGCCAGGGACGACGACGCAATCGCAGCGGACGTCGAGCGCGGTGTCGTCCGAAGAATCCTGATGTTCGATGCGCCCGATGTGTCGGTCAGGGTCACAGAGGGTGTCGTGACGCTAACCGGGGAAGTTCCGACGAGAAGTGACGCCAGGCTGCTCGAGGAGCTCGTGAGTCGCGTTGAGGGTGTCATTCGGTACGAGAGCGATCTCAGTTGGGCCTTCGATGACGTCACCGCCGGTCCGTTGGCATAGCCGAGCGGTGGGCATCAGCGGGAACAATCTGGCCAGCCGCTTCGTTGCTCGTAGTGAATCGCGATGCGGAGCTGCGACATGGTGCCTGTAACCGACGACGTGTTCTTCGATGCCAGGGAACCTTGGTACGAACAAGCTGCGTGCGCCTCGTACCCGGCGGGGGTGTTCTTCCCTCCCAGCGAGATTCCGTTGGCGGCGAATCAGGCGAAAGCTATCTGCGAAGCGTGTCCTGTGCGCGAGGAGTGCCTCTCATTTGCTCTCGAGACGGCGCAAATTGAGGGCGTCTGGGGTGGGATGGATGCAGGGGAACGTCGGCGGCTGCGCCGCCGACGCCGGGATCAGGACCGACGCAAAGCCTCTTGACAGCTATTCGCAGGGTGGCGTTGATTGATTACCATGCCTGGGATGAAGACCAAGAAGTACGAGAAGAAGCTGACCAATCTTGAAGTCGAGCTTGCGAAACTGCAGGCCTGGGTCAAAGACCAGGGCCTCCGGGTCGTCGTCATCTTCGAAGGCAGGGACGCCGCCGGCAAAGGTGGGACGATCAAGACGATCACTCGCAGACTGAACCCAAGGATCGTCAGAACAGTTGCGCTACCCATCCCGACTGACCGTGAGAAGACGCAGTGGTACCTCCAGCGCTACGTCGCTCACCTCCCGGCCGCCGGAGAGATAGTTCTCTTCGATCGCTCCTGGTACAACCGGTTGAACGTGGAGCGGGTGATGGGGTTCTGCACCGATGATCAGTACGAGCAGTTCCTCGCACTCTGCCCGGCATTCGAGCAGGAGATCACGGATGACGGGATCCACCTCATCAAGTATTGGCTTCACACAAGCGACGATGAGCAGGAACGCCGTTTCCAGGCACGGAACACCGATCCGAAGAAGCGGTGGAAGCTCAGCCCGATGGATCTGACGGCGCGGTCCCGATGGGTCGACTACTCGCGCGCCCGTGACGTGACTTTCGAGCGCACGAGCACGGATTGGGCGCCGTGGCACTTTGCTGATCTCGAGGACAAGAAGGCCGGGCGACTCAACGTCATTAGTCACCTCCTCAGCCAGATCCCCTACGAAGACCTGACGCCGGGTCCGCTCGACCTCCCGGAGCGGCAACAAGCCGCAAGCTACGAAGAGCCGGACTGGTCGGCCCTGGAAATTCCGAGAGGGTTCGAGTAGGCGTCAAGGCGGCGGCCAGGGTCCGGTGTCCGTCGGAGGGTCGTTGCACAAACGACCGTCCGCCATACAATTGCGTTCTACCTTGACCAACCGGGGGACGCCGTGCGCCGCTTCTTGATCTCGATCGTGATCGCAGTACCGGTCGTGCTCGTGCTCGCCTTCTTCGGCGCATACGCGTACGACGAGGTTCTGCACCCGGACCGTGTCGGGCGCAACGTCACAGCGTCGGGCGTCGATCTCTCGGGGCTCTCCACCGAAGATGCCCTCGCGACTGTTGCCGACTACGAGGAACGACTCGTTGCCGCCCCGGCGCCCTTCATCGTCGACGGTGAAGAAGCAACGCTCGATCCGGCGGCCGTGGGGCTCTCGGTAGATGAGCAGGCTGTGGTCGACGATGCCCTCGCGCAACGACGCGACGGTGGGTTCTTCTACGATCTTGTCGGGTGGGTCAGAGCTTGGGGTTCTCCGATAGCGATCGTGATCCCAACAACCATCGACGAGGAGATGGCTGAAGTCGTGCTCTTCGACTGGGATCGGTCCCTTGTGGACCAACCGGCATACGAAGGCGCCGTGCTACTGGAGGGAGTGGTGGCAGTACCGGAGTATCCACGTCCGGGTTCTCTCCTTGACCGTCCGCCGTCGTTCGCTGCGATTGCCGCCTCGCTCGACACGTTCGACCGGCTGCCGGTTGCGCTGCCGTTGACCGATCTTGATCCCACCATCACGAACGTCGACGTCGATATCGCCGTCGCACGGGCCAACGATCTGATCGGCGAGCCGGTGTTTCTCTGGAGAGAGGGCTTCCCAGGCCGCATGGCATTCACGTCTGCCGGTCTCGCGTCGGCGTTGCGGAGTGAGATCGCTGTCAAATCGCCTGCGGCTTTCGTGGTGGGGTTGGACGAGGACGTGCTTCGCGAGCTTGCAGAACAGAACGCGGATCGATTCGTCAGCGAACCAATTGACGCTTCGTTCACGTTCGACAAGGACTCGCTTGCGATCAGGATCGTCCCATCCGTGGACGGTGTTGTTGTTGATGTCGATGCCGTTCCTGGTGTGGTCATTGACGCGGCCCTCGACACCGGTGCGGCGCGAATGCCCACGATGACCGGTGTCTTGCCGGCGTTGACGACGGAGATGGCTGAGGAGATGGGCCCGTTCGACGAAGTCTCCGCGTTCACGACCTATCACCCCTGCTGTGCGAACCGCGTTACGAATATCCAACTCCTCGCAGATGAGATCGACGGCTCGATCGTCATGCCCGGAGAGATCTTCTCGGTCAATGACACAGCCGGGAAGCGGACGCTTGCCGAGGGGTATGTCCGTGCAGGAGCGATCATCAGCGGCGAGGTGTCGTGCTGTGACAGTCCGATCAACATCGGCGGAGGTACGAGCCAGTTCGCGACGACGTTCTACAACGCAGTCTTCTTCGGGTGCTACGAGGACATCGAGCACAGGCCGCACAGCATCCACTTCAGTCGGTATCCGTATGTTCGGGAGGCGACGCTCGGGTTCCCCGCTCCGGATGTGAAGTTCCTCAACGACTCGGCGGCCCCGGCCTTCATCGATACGTCACATACGGGCGGATCGATCACGGTGACCTTCTATGGGAACAACGGTGGCCGAACGTGCACGTCGGAGCGATCGGGCAATACGATCACTCGCGTGATGACCCACCCCGACAACACGGTCACCACCCAATCGTGGAGTTGGAACTACAAGCCGCTGAAACGGCCAACAACAACGACGACGCCAGCCGCGACCACGACGACAGTTGCGCCTCCGACGACAGTTGCGCCTCCGACGACAGTTACGGTTCCGTGACCTCCTCTTCCTCCCCCTCAGGGGGAGGTGCCGACAAAGGAGGCGGAGGGGGTCAAGCGCCGAGGTTGAACGGAACTGTCTCACCCCTCCCGTCAGCGCCCGGCGGCACCGCCGCCCTCACCTGAAGGGAGGGATGGATCCTCAGCTGTTAGCTCTCGGTGATCGAGATGCTGTTGATCGTTGCCGGGGTGTTCGGGAGGTCTTGTCGGCCCTTCGGGGCGTTCGCGATCGTGTCGACGATGTCCATGCCCTCGGTCACCTGTCCGAAGATGGAGTACTGGTTCGGCAGGGGATAGTCGGCGTGCATGATGAAGAACTGTGACCCGTTCGTGTTCGGGCCGGAGTTCGCCATCGCAAGCGTGCCACGGTCGTACTTCGACTTCGCGTGCCCGAGCTCGTCGCGGAAGCGGTAGCCGGGACCACCGGTGCCGGTGCCGGTGGGATCTCCGCCTTGAACCATGAAGCCGGAGATGACGCGGTGAAAGATCACGTCGTCATAGAAACCTTCGCGTGCAAGGAATATGAAGTTGTTTACGGTCTGCGGCGCCTCGGCTGCGTAGAACTCGACGGCGATCTCACCGGCGCTCGTTTCGATCGTCGCGGTGTAGGTCTTTGAGAGATCGATCGACATCTCGGGAGGGTCGTTGTATTGAGCGGCCATGCGTGGCTCCTTCACGTTGCGATTCGTGGCGCCAGCCACCCTAGAGGAACGGGGGCGTCTGGCTGTTGGCTTCTTGACTGTTGGCTGTCTGCTGCCCGCTCGCCTAGAACCCGCGGCGGCGGCGGATCTTGCGCTGGGAGCCCGCCTTGAAGGGGGCCAATTCGGCGGGAGGCTCCCATGAGAACAGATCCGCGACACGTTCGTCATTAGAGAACATCTTGATGATCGGCACATTCAATCCGGCTCTGCGTTGGATGCCGAGCACTTCGTTCACTTGGTCCCACTCGACGAGTGTGACAACCAGACCCTCTTCCCCCGCACGGGCCGTTCGCCCGGACCGATGGAGATAGGTCTTTGGGTCGTCCGGCGGGTCGTAGTGAAGCACGATGTCGACGCCTTCGATGTGGAGACCTCTGGCTGCCACGTTCGTGGCGACGAGGACAGTCGCCTTGCCGTCGCGGAACCGTGATAGCGACTGTTCGCGCTTCTGCTGCGGCAGATCTCCGTGGATCGCAGCCGCGTTGATTCCGATCTCGCGGAGTCGTTTGGTGAGGTCGTCAGCGGCCCACTTCGTCCGGGTGAACATGAGGGTTCTATCCGCAGCGCGGCTGATCTCGGCCGCCATCTTCGGCTTGTCGAGGTGATGCACCTTGAGGAAGCGATGCTCCAAGGTGTCGACGTGGTCGGTGTCGGACTCGACCTCGTGGCTCACAGGGTCGGTCATGTACTTGTTGACCAACTCTTGTACCTGGGAGTCCAGCGTCGCCGAGTAGAGGTACGTCTGGTGATCATCGGGGACGGCTGCCATGATCTTGCGAACCTGGGGCATGAAGCCCATGTCTGCCATCTGATCGGCTTCGTCGAGACAGACGACCCTGATGTCATCGAGGCGTGCTTTGCGACGCTCCATGAGGTCGATGAGACGGCCCGGCGTAGCGATGATGAGTTCGACTCCGGCGTCGAGCGCATCGATCTGGGCCTGCATCGAGGCACCGCCGTAGACGGTGACGAGGTTGAAGTTGCGAGCGGCTACGAGCGGGTCGAGATCCCGGGTGACCTGCATCGCCAATTCCCGGGTCGGTACGAGCACGAGGGCTCGCGGATGGAACGGCTCGGCTCGCTCGAGACCTTCGACGATCGGAAGTCCGAACGCGAGGGTCTTGCCTGACCCGGTCTTTGCCTTTCCGAGCACGTCAACGCCGGCGAGGCCGTCTGGGATGGTCATCGCTTGGATGGGGAACGGTGTCTCGAATCCGGCTTCGGCTAGCACAGCGAGGAGTTCGGGGGCAATGCCGAGTTCGGCGAAAGTCGTGTTGGTAGCGAGTTCGTTGGTCAAGGTGAGGTCACCAGTCGTAGAGAGGCTGGCCGGATGCGGCCGCTCGCAAAGGTAGTGGCGCCAAGGCGTTACACCGAGGACCGAATCGATCTCGAACGAGCCGATCCTCAGCCGAGGACGCTACGAACGACGCCCTGACGGGCCGCGGAGCGCCTCCCGACGCTGAGCCCTGCGGCGAAGGCTGCGCTCGCGATGCCGGCAGCGCCGACTGCGGCCGTGGTGCGCTTCATGACCTTCTTGCGTGTCCGGCTGAACTCAACGATCGCCCAGCCGCGGTGGTAGGCGATGGTCTCGAGCGCACGATCCGGGTTGACGGCGACCGGGTGGCCGACAATCTCGAGCATCGGCAGGTCTCCGGCAGAATCTGTATAGGCATACGACAGCCGAAGGTCGTAGCCCTTGTCTTCAGAGAGTTTCCGAATGGCAATCGCCTTGCCTTCGCCGTAACAGAACGGTTCGGCGAGTTCTCCTGTGTAGACACCGTTGTCGACGGCAGCAACCGTCCCGAGTCCTCCGGTGAGGCCGATCGCCGCGGCGAAATCGTCGACGATCTCGATAGGAGATGCCGACACAATGTACGTGTCGCGATCCGCGGCGTGATGAAGGTCGATGAGTCCGCGGGCTTCGCGTCTCACCTCGTTCTCGAGGCGTGGAATGATCTGCTCCCCGAGTCCGGCCATCTCCTCGACCGTGGCGCCGTCGATGGCTTGGAGAACTCTGTTCTTGACCGCATCGGTCTTCTCATCGGACGCCCCTGCTATCAGGAAAGTTGCAGCGTTTCTAGCATCTGCGATGAGCTCCCGGTTGCTGATCATGCCAGAGCGATAGGCCGCCCATCCGAGAGCGAACACGGACGATCCGCTGATGATCGTTCGATCGAGGTCGAAGAAGGCTGCGCCCCTTCTACGTGGTTCGTCTGTCACTTCGCCGTCTCCAGACCTTCGACGGGGATGGCGAACAGACCTGCGGCCCCGGCCTTCACCGACGGAAGGAGGCCCGACGCGGTCGGCAGCAACTGTTCGGCGTAGAACGCGGCAGTATCGATCTTCGCCTCGAGCCACGGATCCGTCTCTTCTGCGCCAGCGGCGAGTGCGAGGCGTGCCAGGTAGTAGCCGCCCGCAACGACCCCGAACATCTTCAGATACGGGGTTGCGCCGGCGAGCCGATCGTTGGGATCTTCAGAGGCGAGCAGCCACTCGGTGGCATCACGCAACGCGGCAACGCTCATTGCGAGTGTGTCACGCATCGCCGTGAGGCGCGGATCTTCGCTCTTGCCGAGGGGGTCTGTGAGTGCAGCCATCTCGCCGAGGTATGAACGGACCACGCTTCCGTCGTCCATCGGGAGTTTGCGCATGACGAGGTCAATCGCCTGGATGCCGTTCGTACCCTCGTAGATGGGCGTGATCCGGGCATCGCGGTAGTGCTGGGCCGCTCCAGTCTCTTCGATGTAGCCCATGCCACCGTGGACCTGGATGCCGATGGACGTCATCTCGACGCCGATGTCGGTGCACCAGGCCTTCGCCACCGGTGTCAGCAAGGCGACCCGATCGCTCCCGGCACGCCGGCCTGCCTCGTCGGGGTGACGGTGCATCCGTTCGCCAGAGGCCGCCGTGTCATAGAGAAGAGCCCGGGCGGCCTCGTTGTACGCCTTCATGGTCATCAGCATCCGGCGAACGTCCGGGTGCTCGATGATCGGAGAGACTTCGGTCTTCGGTGTTCCGATGGCCCGCCCCTGGGTGCGTTCTTGTGCATATTCCACGGCCTGCTGGTATGCACGGTCGGAGATGCCCAACCCCTCGAGGCCAACTTCACGTCTGGCCTGATTCATCATGGCGAACATATAGACCATGCCCCGGTTCGGCTCGCCGATGAGGTAGCCGATCGAGTCGTCGTACGCCTGCACGCACGTCGGGCTTCCGTGGATCCCGAGCTTGTGTTCGATCGATACGGTCTCGACGTTGTTCCATGCTCCGATCGTGCCGTCAGCATTGACGAGCATCTTCGGGACGATGAAGAGTGAGATGCCTCTCGTCCCCGGAGGGGCATCGGGGAGTCGGGCGAGGACGAGATGGATGATGTTGTCGGAGAGGTCGTGATCGCCCCACGTGATGAAGATCTTCGACCCGTTTATGAAGTAGGTGCCGTCGTCGTTCGGAGTCGCCTTCGTGCGGAGCGCTCCGACGTCTGAGCCCGCCTCCGGCTCGGTGAGAACCATCGTCCCCGTCCACTCGGCTGTGACAAGTTTCTCGAGATAGGTGTCCCGGAGTTCGTCATCGGCGTGATCTCTGATCACGGTGATCGCCGATCCGGTAAGCATCGGGTTCAGGGAGAACGCCAGGTTGGCCGAGACGAACATCTCACTGACCGCGAATCCGACCGTTTCGGGAAATCCGTGACCTCCGTACTCGGGAGGGCCGGTGACGGCGCTCCACCCAGCGTCGACGTACTTGCGCCAGGCATCCTTGAAGGCGTCCGGCGTGGCGACGCTTCCTGCGGCCCAGGTGGCGCCGATCTCGTCTCCCGCCCGGTTCGTCGGGGCGACGACTTCGGAAATGAACCGTCCGGCCTCGTCGAGCGCACCGTCGATCGTCTCTGGATCTACATGTTCGAACCCGGGGTACTCGATGATCTCATCGAGATCAGCGATGTGACGCATGACGAACTTGATATCGCGCAGCGGTGGTGTGTAGTCGGGCATACGGGAAGATTAGGCCGCGGGGACTCGGCGTGAGCCGAGGGAGGGGTCAGACGTACGACATGAGATATGAGATGGGGAGTCTCTTCGGACTACGGACTAGCGACTACGAAGCAGGCCTTACGCGTCGGCGCCGACCGGTTCCCGGGTCTCGGTGGGAAGAGCGGAATCGTGCGACAGTAGCGTTCTTACGTCGAGGGCGAAGTCGATGACACGGGAGTCGATCCACATGGCGTTCTCGTCCAGCCAGGTGTCGATGAACGCCACCGTCTGGAGCGTCTTCATCGATTCAGTCGTTCGTTCGGCGGTCATCGCTTCCCGTTCGCTCGGTTACCAAAGGGTACGCCATAGGCTGACCTACTCCCTACATCGGCTCGGAAACCATCATGCTCAAGCGTCATCTCATTCTGACCGCGGTAGCGATCGCAGCGGCGACCGCCGCCTGTTCTTCGAGCGAGGTGGCAACCGTCGACGACGGCGCCTCCCAGGCACCGGACACGACCGTGGCAGCCGTGGAGGTTGAGCAGCACGACGACGCTGGAGGAATCTTCATGGTCCAAGACGGAGATCTCGTGGAAGTGCACTACGACGGCACGCTCGACGACGGTTCAACATTCGACTCGTCACGGGAGCGAGGCACACCGTTCTCGTTCGAAGTCGGCACCGGTCAGGTGATCCCCGGCTTCGATGAAGCCGTTCGTGGGTTGAAGACCGGAGAGTCGCGTGAAGTGCGGATTTCTCCCGGCGAGGCGTACGGCGAACGGTCCGACGAGAACATCGTGGAGGTCCCCTACGGGCCCGATCAGAGCGACGTCGCCGTCGGCGATCAGGTACATCTGAACACCGGTCAGAGCGCGATCGTCCTCGAGGTGAAGAAGGACACGGTCGTCCTCGACGCCAACCACGAATTGGCGGGCCAAGCCCTGACGTTCAACATCGAGGTGCTGTCGATTACTCGACCGTGAAGGTTTCGTGCTCGGTTGTCGGTTGTTGGTAGTCGGCGAAGGCCCCCTCGTGCTGTTTGCCGTCTCCCTGTCAGGCGTCACCTACCTCATGTCTCGCCCACAGGAGTTTGAACTCTTCTGATGTCTTCAGGAGTTCTTGGGCGGTTCCGGTTGCATCGATCCTTCCGTCCTTCATGACCACGACGAGGTCGGCTCGTTGGAGGGCGGGCTTGCGGTGGGAGACGACGAGAGCCGTCGTTCCCGAACCATCGGTGAAGAGTCGGTCCCACAGGACCTGCTCGGTTTCGACGTCCAGGGCGCTCGAGAGATCATCGAAGATGAGCAGGTCGGGCCGGCGAACCAGCATCCTTGCTGCTGCCGATCGCTGTACTTGGCCACCGGAGAGCCGCACTCCCCTTGGACCGACCATCGTTTCGAGACCATCGTGCATGGCCTCGAGGTCTTGCTCCATCGTTGCCGTCCGAATAGCAGCGTGCACTTCCTCATCGCTTGCATCGACGCCGAGCGTCAGGTTCTCTGCGAGGGTGAGCGAGAACAGACGCGGTACCTGTGGCGTGTAGGCCGTACGCGGTGGCTTCATGAACGATGCGGGGTCGGAGACGATTCCTCCTCGCCACTGGATCGTTCCGTCATCGAGGGGAAGAAGGCCGAGCACGCTACGCAGGAGCGTTGTCTTGCCCGATCCGATCCGTCCCGTGACGACGACGAACCCGCCCGGTTCTACATCGAGATCGACGGATTCGATCCCCATTCCGGACGACGGGTAGCGGTAGCCGAGACCCCGAACGGAGAGCAGCGGGGCCCCGCTGACATCCGAGTCTGCAACTGCTGGTGTTCCCGGCCGCATGTGTGGTTCCGGCTCGGCGAACAGGTCTCGGTCGGCAACGAGGTCGCGCCAGGTCGCTCCTCGCATCAACGAGATGATCCGATCGACCGATACCCCCGCTTGTTTGAGCCTCGCGATGAACAGACCCACGAAGTACGCGGAGTCAGTCACCATCGCGAGCAGGTAGACAAACAGGCTGAACTGTCCGATGGTGAGACCGGCGGAACCGTCTGTGGAGATCGTCCCTGCAGCGAGGATCAGGATGAGTCCGGTTCCGATACTGACGGTGTTGTGGAAGACCGCTTCGAGGCCGGCGGTGAAGGTCCGATCGCGAACCATCATCGTACGTCGCTCAGCGTTCAACTCGTCGAAGTGTTGGAGCATCGTGTCCTCCGCTCCGGCGACCTTGACCGACTGGACGGATCCGAGCGTCTCACCGAGGAATCCGGTGATCGCCTCCGTCGACTCGCGCGCAGCGGTTCGGTACCGGCGGATCGTTGATCCGGTCCGACTCACGACCAGGATCACGATCGCCACCGGCGCGAATACCACGATCGTCATGGTCGGGTTGATCGTCAAGAGGATGATGATCGCCACGATCGCCGACACCGTCGATCCGATGAAGTCAACGGTGAAGTCCATGGCCTCGAGTGTGTGATCGACGTCGTCACGAAAGCGCGACACGACCTCGCCGGGCGTCTCATCGACCGGGCGGGCACCCGGAAGCGAGAAGATCCACGCCAGCATCGAGCCGCGTATCCCTGCACCCGCCCGGAACAGCAGGGCCGAGTGGAGTCGCATTGCGATGAATACGGCGCCGATGCGCGCGGCCAGATAGGCCCAGAGGACAGCCAGGATCGTTGTGAGGTTCCAACCCGCGGTTTCGCCGGTGAGTTGGTCGAAGAACGCGGCGATGAGGAGTCCGACGATGATCGGTGAAGACCAGATCGTGATCCACATCACGAGACTCGAGAAGTAGCGAAGCCGCTGATTGGAGATGAGAGCCACTACGACCCTGGAGATCGGCGTCTGAGAGCGAGCGTTCATGCGAGCACCTCCTCCATGCCGGCAGTCAGGAGTTCGGAGAACCTCGACTCAGGATCCGCGGCGAGTGTGGATCGCTCACCGAACTCGGCGACGTGACCATCGTCCAGGATGAGGATGTCGTCTGCTCTGGTGACGGTGCCGAGTCGGTGGGCGATGACGATGCCGGTGCGTCCCTCGAGGAGATGGTCTACGGCCCGTTCGATCAGTGCCTCGGTTGCAGGGTCCAGACGGGAGGATGCTTCATCGAGAACGACGACGCCCGGGTCTTCGAGGAAGATCCGTGTGAAAGCGAGGAGCTGAGCCTGCCCGGCCGACAATCCCCCGCTCCCTGATTCGAGGAGTGTGTCGAGGCCGTCCTGAAGCGACGAGAGCCAGGGATCGAGTTCGAGGCGATGGATCGCATCGAGGATGCGCTCCTCGGGAACCTCGTCGTTGAAGAACGTCAGATTGTCGCGAACGGACGCCCTGAAGAGTTGGACGTCCTGGGTGACCATGCCGACGCGCTTGCGGAGGTCCGCAACGCGTGCATCACCGGTGGCAACGTCGCCGAGGCGCACCGTTCCCGCCTGAGGTTCGTACAACCTGGTGATGAGGCGAGCGATCGTTGACTTCCCGCTGCCGGTCCGGCCGAGCAGTCCGACAACGCGTCCCGGTGCGATATCGAAGCTGACACCATGGAGAACGATCTCGTCTTCGTCTTCGTCGGCATATGAGAAGGTGACGTCGTCGAACTCGACGCGAAGCGCGCCGCCATTGATCGCTTGGTCACCCTCGGCCCGGAGCTTCGTCGGTGTCTCCATCAACTCGTCCACTCGAGCGATGGCCGCTCCCGCCTTCTGTAGATCCTCCATCTGTGTCCGAATTTGCTCCATCGGATGTCGGGTCATCTCGACATAGTGGAATATCAGATAGACGGAGCCGACTGTCAATGTCCCGATTCCGAAGAGCCACGAACCAAGGATGAACACGATCGACGTCGAGAGGCCGTAGAGAACGATCGTGGTGCTCCACATCCACGCCCAGCCCATCCATCCGCGAACCGTCTGGGGGAGCCACCGGCGCAGGATCTCGTTGAAGCGCTCCTCCATGTAGGGAGCAGCGCCGTTCGCTGTAATGTCCTCGGTCCCCTCGACAACTTCCCCGACGAAGCCGTATGCCTCTGCGGCAGATGCCCGGACCGCCTTCCACCGGGGGACAGCCACCCGGTGAAGTCCCGTCATCCCAACAAGGGCAAGCGCAGTGAAGATCGTGACACTGAGACCGACAATCCAACTCTCGAGCCACAGCATCACCAGAACACCGACGACGAGCGCTCCATTGCCAACGACGTTGATCATCATCGCGGAGAAGAAGTTCGACAGCGCCGTGACGTCGCCGTCGATCCGCTCGATGAGCTCTCCGGACGAATGGCCCTTGTGGAATCCCATGTCGAGGTGGAGCACGTGGTCGGTCAAATTCGCACGCAGTTGATTCGTCGCGGTCCAGCCGATGTCCTCGGCGAGATAGGTCGACCAGATCGCCAATGTCTGCTGCGCGACGGCGACCAGCATGAACGTGACGGCGAGCGGGATCAGGGCGCTCGCACCCTGGCCCTCGAGGGCGCCGTCGATGAATCGCTTGATGAGTTGCGGGTTGAGGATCTGCAAGCCGATGGTCCCGAAGAGGACGACGCTGAGCAGAACCACCCGTGGCCGCAAGGGTCTCAGGTAGTTGGTGAGAAGTTTGAAATAGGCTCGTACGGGGATCATGTCGTGTCCTGGGTCGTCCGGAATGGGCAGTTGCGGCC
>CAXMQQ010000007.1:0-16811 GCA_964195545.1 uncultured Acidimicrobiia bacterium
TCGGCCTCCCGGCTGATCACGTCCATCATCCGAACGGCATCGACCGGATAGGCACCGATCGCCGTCTCGGCCGAGAGCATCACCGCATCGGTGCCGTCGAGCACCGATCGGTACACATCCGTCACTTCGGCTCTAGTGGGACGGGGATTCATGATCATAGATTCGAGCATCTCGGTGGCTGTGATCGTGATCTTTCCCGCACGATTCGTGTGCTCGAGAATCTCGTGCTGGGCGCGCGGCACGCTCTCGAGATTCAGTTCAACTCCGAGATCTCCGCGAGCCACCATCGCGCCGTCCGCCTCGGTGAGGATGTCGTCGAGGTTGCGGTATCCGACGGTCGATTCGATCTTGGCGATGATGGGTTTGAACCCGACGTGTTTGCGGATCTCGCGAATGTCTGCACCCGACGAGACGAACGAAGCTGCGATCAGATCGAACCCGACCTCCCTGCCGAAAGTCAGATCCTCGATGTCCTTGTCGGTGACAACCGGAACACCGGTATCGCTTCCTGGGAACGCCGCTCCCTTGTGGTCGAGGAGCTCACCTCCACCGACGACGCGAACGCGAACCGCACCCCCAGTGATCGAGACCACTTCGAGGCGGATCATTCCGTCGGCGAGAAGTATCGAGGACCCGGGCTCTACGTCGACGTACTCGAGGTAGGCGATGCAGATGGTCGATTCATCACCCTCGCCTTCACCAGGTTCAAGTGTGAGTTCTTCTCCCTGATCCAACATGACCGAACCGCCCGGGAACGTCCCGACTCGGATCTTGGGGCCCTGGATGTCCTGCATCGTCGCGACTGACAGGCCGGCCTCGCGTGCGGCGGTCCTGACCCATTCGTGGCGACGGGCGTGGTCCTCTGCCGTACCGTGCGAGAAGTTGAACCGTGCGACGTTCATCCCGGCGTCAACCATGCGCCGCACGCTGTCGAGTGAGTCGATCGCCGGACCAAGCGTGGCGACGATCTTCGACTTTCTCTTCATGCGCTCACCCTAACGGTCGACGCGACCCGGAAGGCGACAGACGGGTGCGATGGGAGTAGCCTGGCACAATCGTCCCGGAAACCGGGATGGCTAGGAGGAATAATGCAGAAGTTCAAGAAGGTAATTCTGTTGGCGCTCGCCGTGATGCTCATCGCTGCGGCGTGCTCATCAGGCTCGTCCGCCGGCGATCTCGATGGCCGGACGATCAAGGTCGCTGTTGAGAACGCCTACCCGCCCTACAACTTCATCCCCGAGGGAGCGGACGAAGGTGAGGGCTGGGACTACGACGCGTGGAACGAGATCTGCAGTCGTCTCAACTGCACTGCCGAGTTCGTCGAGGCCGGATGGCCGGCCGTCATCGTCGAGACCGGTCAAGGTCAATACGACACGGCAGCGGACGGCATCTCGATCACTGAGGAACGCAAGGAAGTTGTCGCTTTCTCCGATCCGTACATGGTCATCGAGCAGAAGCTGATGGTCAGAGTCGATGAGTCCCGGTTCGGGAACTTGGATCAATTCGTGGAAGGCGATTACCGCCTCGGGACGCAGGTCGGAACGACCAACTACGAGCTCGCTCTCGAACTGCTCGGTGGTGACGCAAGGATTGACGCATACGACCAGTTCGGTGTCGCCGTCCAGGCGCTGATAAGCAATGATGTCGATGCCGTGATCATCGACGACACGGCCGGTCAGGGCTACAAGGGCGCCAACCAGGGCGATATTCGTCTGCTGCCCGACGCCTTGCAGAGCGATCCGCTCGGCTTCATCTTCCCTCAGGACAGCGACATCATCGAAGCGGTGAACGCTGCCCTCAAGGAAATGGCCGAGGACGGAACACTGGACGAACTCGGCAACAAGTGGTTCGTCGAGTTTGAAGGCTGATCCGACACACTCCAGTCCAGTCGACCTGAAGCGTCGGACCCCCGGGTCCGGCGCTTCAGTATGTGCGTTCCGCCCGCCGTTCTGCCAATCTCCTCTACAGACGATCTAGGAGAGCACCTTGCAAACAACCGAAGATTCAGTGGTCGATCCGGGACCGCCAGGAGCAACAAGGAGCTGGTCGTTCAGCGGTGTTCCGTGGTGGCTTATCGGCATCATCGCGACCATCCTCGCTATCGGATTCCAGATCGCGACGAAGCAAGTTTGGCGCGACGGCTTCACGTTCGTCATCGGCGGTCTGACTCTCACGATCTTGGTGACATTGGGCGGGTTCGCCATCGCGATCATCCTCGGACTGTTCATCGGCCTTGCCAGGCTCTCGAAGAATGCGGTCCTCCGGAATCTGGCTATGTACTACATCGAACTCGTGCGCGGCATCCCGGTTCTCGTGACGATCATCTTCGTCGTGCTCGTCGTATTTGGCCAGTGGGTCAGAGCCTTGGGAATCGCACCGCCGAGCACCGTAGTTCGCGCCACCCTCGCTCTGGGTCTCATCTATGCCGCCTTCATCGCGGAGGTGTTCCGAGCCGGGATCGAATCCATACCCACCGGACAGCGGGAAGCGGGCGAGTCGGTCGGCCTCTCGAAGCGGCAGGTCATGAGACTCGTTGTTCTTCCCCAGGCGATCAAGAACATCATGCCAGCGCTGGGCAACGACCTTATCGCTCTGCTCAAGGACTCGTCCCTCGTGTCGCTTGTCGCTGTCCGAGAACTCACACAGATGACGAAGCTCTGGACGGGAAGCAACTTCCACTTCATGGAGGGCTATGGCCTCCTTGCTGGTATCTACCTGACACTCACCCTGTCGTTGAGCCTCTTCCTTCGCTGGTACGAGAGGCGCATCGCCACCCCTGGAAACTGATGACGCCTACCGTCAGGGCACTTGTCCCGATCCGTTCGTTCGGCGGGATGACACGCCTCTCGGGTTCGCTCGACCCGCAGGATCGCACGACCCTCACGCGCGACTTGGCCGACCGCACCACACGAGCCGCCCTCGACGCCGACACGCGAGTCTCGGTGATCACCGCCGACGCGGTGGTTCGCCGATGGGCAACCGATTCGGACATCGATCTGATCGATGAGCCGATCTCAGCCGGCCTGAACGCGGCGGCAACCACGGGCGTGGCAGCGGCCGGCGATGCTCCCTGGCTGGTGATCCATGCCGACCTCCCAGCCATTCTCCCCGAGGACGTTCGGACCGCGGCGGCAGCGGTCGAGCGAGGACACGTCCTCGCCCCATCCCACGATGGAGGGACATCCCTCATCGGCGGTACGGGCCCCAGATTCCCATTCCGATACGGATCCGGCAGCTTCCGCCGCCACCTCGCCGCCATCAACGGAGACGCCACGATCCTCGTCAGACCAGGCCTAGCCCTCGATCTCGACCGTCCTTGGGATCTGGAAGCCCTGCGCCGTCTGGGGTATCTGTGAGTCGGAAGTCGGTACCTGTACTCAGTAGCCGGTATCCGGTCGTCGGCGGAGACTCCGATCTTCTTGCCCATAGCCCACAGGTCTCTCCTGTGAGCTGTGACCTCTCCCCGGTCCCCTCTAATCTGCTGTCATGTCTCCCGGCCTCTATGACCAACTGATTGACCCTCCGCCGCCGTTGCCGATCCCGGGGCGCGTCATGGCGATCGGGGCCCATCCCGATGATGTCGAGTTCGGTGCCGGCGCCACGATCTTCAACTGGGCCACGAACGGGTCGGATGTGGCGATCGTCGTCGTCACCGACGGATCCAAAGGGTCCTGGAATCCCGCGGTTGATCCATCTCTCCTCATCGAAGAGCGCAAGAGCGAACAGCGGCGAGCAGCAAACATCCTCCGCGCAACGACCCTCAAGTGGCTCGATCAGACCGACGGCGAGTTGCAGCACACCCCTGTGCTGCGGCGGGAGATCGCTCGACTGATCCGAGTTCATCTGCCCGATGTCGTGATCACCCACGACCCCTGGCAGCGCTACCAATTGCACCCCGATCACAGGACGACCGGACTCCTCGCACTCGATGCCGTTGTGGCCGCGCGTGAGCCGCTCTTCTACCCGGACCAGGCACTCGAACCCCATCGCCCATCCACGATTCTTCTGTGGTCGGCGGACGAACCGGATCACGCAGAGCCGGTGAGTGCCCCCGCGTTCGACGCCAAAGTTGAGGCTCTGCTGTGCCATGCGTCGCAGTCGGAGACATCGATGGGAGACGTTGCGCTGTCCGATGAAGCCCGTGGCCGTTTCATCGAGCGGATCGATAGTTGGCTTCGCTCCTCCGCATCCCGATTCGGAATCGATCGGGCAGAGAGCTTCAAGAGAATCGTCCCCTAGAAAGAAGAGAGAACAGGATGGCACCGAACACACTTGTACTCGGAGCAGGGATCGTCGGCTCGGCAGCCGTCTGGGATCTCGTCCGGAGAGGTCACACGGTCACGGTTGCCGACGCTGATCCGGCGGTCGCCGATGACGTTGCCACCACATACGGAGCATCGTCCGACCATCTCGACGTGAGCGATGGGAAACAACTCGCCGTCCTCGTCGAAGGATTCGATGCGGTCGTCTCTGCGGTTCCGTACCGCTTCGGTGTCGAGGTCGCAGACGCTGCGATCCAAGCCGGCGCCCACTACGCAGACTTCGGTGGGAACCCGACGGTCGTCGCTCGACAGCAGGAACTCAACAATGCCGCCATGGACGCGCATGTTCTCATTGCGCCCGACTGCGGCCTCGCTCCTGGCCTTGCGAACGCGATGGCCGAACATCTCATCGCGACGACGCCGGGAGACGTGCGATCTGTCCAGATCCGGGTGGGCGCTCTGCCGACGGAACCGATGGGAACACTCGGCTATCAACTGGCATTCAGCCCCGCAGGCCTGATCAACGAATACGCCGAACCGTGCGAGATCATCGAAGACGGGTCGTACGGAACCGTCGACCCACTCACCCGATTCGAAACTGTCGAGTGGGAAGGCCGGGGACTACTCGAAGCCTTCTCAACCGCAGGTGGCACATCGACCATGTGTCGTGATCACGAAGGAAGGGTCGACCGCCTGGAGTACAAGACACTCCGCTTCCCCGGCCACGGCCGTATCTTCGCTGCGATTCGGGACATGGGCCTCTTCGACGAATCCGGAAACCCATCACCGCGATCCGTCCTACTGGATGCCCTCGCCCGCACGCTCCCACGGGGAGATGATGATCTCGTACTCGTTCGCGTCTGGATCGAAACGGATGAGACCACGAGAACGATGGAGATCGAGGACGTTCACGATGGGCGC
This sequence comes from uncultured Acidimicrobiia bacterium, assembly GCA_964195545.1. Taxonomy (GTDB): domain Bacteria; phylum Actinomycetota; class Acidimicrobiia; order Spongiisociales; family UBA5794; genus JAHEEL01. Next base: position 5,184 of record CAXMQQ010000007.1, read on the forward strand.
TTCTCTGCGCTCGCCCGCACCACGGCGTTCCCTGCGACGGCGCTCATCGACCTTGTCACGCGCGGCGATGTGTCGAAGCGGGGCGTCCACACGATGCAGCATGCCGTCGATGGCGCCGCGCTCATCAGGGCGCTTCAGCCCGTCGGGGTGACGGTAACCGATCGGAGGACGTGACCCTCGCTACGTCGTTGTGGCCCCGATCCGATGGTTCGTTTCGGTATCGAAGAAGTGCATCTTGCTGGTATCGAGCACCAGCTTGATCTCGGATCCGTTCGGAACGGGGACGTCGGGGCTGACACGGGCGCTGAAATTCGTCTCGTCTCCACGCAGCGAGAGATCGGTGCCCTGTGCTGCAGCCAGTTCCTCGATGTCCGTGGTAAGCACCGGCTTCTCCGGAAGCGAGAAATGGACGTAGGTGTCCGAACCCAGCATCTCGTTGACGTCGGTAGTCGCGCTGATCGTGCGGTCCGGGTCTTCCGGCGCGACTCTCGCGTCCTCGAAATCTCCAGGCCGCATCCCGGCCACCAACTGCTTGTTCATGTAGCTCTCGAGGCCCGGATGCCGATCCAGAGCTGTCCTGTGGAGCTTCACCCGCTGACCGGCGAACGAGCACCAGACGTCCCCGCCCTCGGTCGAGAGCGTCCCGTAAATCAAGTTCATAGCCGGACTCCCAATGAACCCCGCCACGAAAAGATTGCGAGGCTCGTTGAACAGTTCGGCCGGAGGCGCAACCTGCTGCATGTTGTACGGGCGATTCTCCGACACCGGACGCATGACAGCGACGCGGTGCCCGAGCGTCATCGCCTCGATCTGGTCATGGGTCACATACACGGTCGTGGTCTTGAGCCGACCATGAAGACGGCCAAGCTCGCTGCGCATCTGGACGCGGAGTTTGGCATCGAGGTTGGAGAGCGGCTCATCCATCAAGAAAGCCACCGGCTCGCGAACCATGGCCCGACCCATCGCAACACGCTGCCGCTGACCACCAGAAAGCGCCTTCGGCTTCCGATCCAAAAAGTCGGTGATCTCAAGCGACTCGGCGGCTTCACTGACGCGTCGCCTGATCTCATCCTTGGGGGTCTTGCGAAGCTTCAAACCGAACGCCATATTGTCGTACACCGACATGTGGGGATACAGCGCATAGTTCTGGAACACCATCGCGATGTCCCGATCCTTCGGGGCGACGTCATTGACGAGCCTGTCCCCGATGTACATCTTGCCCTCGGTGATCTCCTCAAGGCCCGCGATCATCCGCAACAGGGTCGACTTGCCGCAACCGGAGGGCCCAACGAACACAAGGAATTCGGCGTCCTTGATCTCCAAGTCGACCTGCCCGACTGCCCGAGTTCCGTCCGGATAGATCTTGCCGATGTCTTCGAGGAGAATCTCCGCCACTTCCAACTCCTTGCGTAGTTGCAGCGATGCTACCACCCAACTCCGGAGCGGGCCACAGAGCGCGACTGCCGCGACGCTAGACTGATCCCATGAACGAATCGAATATCGCCATCATCACCGGGGGCACCGGAGCGGTCGGTCGAGGGCTGATTCCCCTCCTCGTTCAACGCAATTTCAAGCTCGGCGTGACCTACATCATCCCCGAGCAGGCCGCCCTCCTCGAGAGTGAGCTCGATCTACCGGAAGACCAACTCATCCTTCGCCGCGTCGACGCGGTCGACGCGAAGGCAACCGACGAGTTCTTCAAAGAAACTGTGGAGACGTTCGGCGGCCTCAACGTCCTCGTATCCCTCGTCGGTGGATGGGCTGGCGGTCGCGACGTACACGAGACCGATGACGTTCGCTTCGATCGAATGATCGACCTGAATCTTCGCTCTGCATTCAACGCCGTGCGGGCCGGGATTCCCTACATGCGGAACGAGGATTGGGGTCGCATCGTGATGCTCGGAAGCCGCCAGGCGGTCGATCCGCCGGCCGGACAGGCCGTGTACAACATGGCAAAGGCCGGTGTCGCGGCGCTTGGCAAGTCTGTCGCCCGCGAGATGTCCGACACGAACGTGACCTGTAATGTGCTGCTGCCGTCGGTCATCGACACCCAGCGCACCAGGGAGGCACTCCCCTACGCCGACTACGTGAACTGGCCGAAACCGGATGAGATCGCCAATGTGATCGACTTCCTCACCAGCCATCGCTCAGCCGTGATCGACGGAGCCCAGATCCCGGTATGGGGCGCAGCAGAGTTCTGAGTTGAGCACTCCGTGCTCGCACTGGTACTCAGTACTCAGTCGTGAGTACTGAGTACGCTCTTCTCCGTGGATGCTTTCTATGACGTTGTCGTTATCGGGTCCGGGTTCGGAGGGAGCGTCTCGGCTCTGCGGTTGACCGAGAAGGGGTATCGGGTCGGTGTGCTCGAGGCCGGTCGACGCTACCGAACGGGTGACTTCGCAAAGACGAACTGGGATGTGAAACGATTCATCTGGGGTCCTCGCTTCGGACTGTACGGCATCCAGCGTCTCGATCTCCTCAGCAACGTGCTCGTTCTCTCCGGTGCCGGAGTTGGCGGCGGATCCCTCAACTATGCAAACACGCACTACGAACCGCACGACGCCTTCTTCACCGATCCCCAATGGCGAACCATCACCGACTGGAAACGGGAACTGGCGCCGTTCTACACCCTCGCGCAGAAGATGCTCGGCGTCACTCAAGCCAACGCCGACACACCGGCCGATGACGTGATGCGCCACGTCGCAGATCGCCTCGGCGTCGCGGACACGTTCCAACCAACTCCCGTGGGCGTCTTCCTTGGCGAACCCGGCGTCGAGATCGACGATCCGTACTTCGGCGGTGCCGGTCCTCGCCGTTCAGGATGCACCAGCGTCGGTGCCTGCATGATCGGGTGCAATCAGAACGCCAAGAACACCCTCGACAAGAACTACCTCTACCTCGCCGAACAGGGCGGTGCCGTCATCCACCCCGACACGGAGGTCACCGACGTCTGCGAACTTCCAGACGGCCGATGGCGGATCACCACCCAGCGTCCCGGCCCGATGAAAGGCAGCGGTCGCAAGGTGTTCTTCTCAAACCAGGTCATCTTCTCTGCCGGGGCTCTCGGAACGACGCGTCTGCTCCTCTCGCTGATCGACCGCGGACGCGTTCCCGGTATGTCCGATCAAATAGGACAACTCGTTCGGACGAATTCTGAGGTGATCCTCGGCGCGACTGCACGAGACACCGACGTCGACTACTCGCAGGGCGTTGCGATCACATCGTCGATCCACCCCGAGCCGCACACCCACATCGAACCAGTGCGCTATCCGAAGGGAAGTTCGGTGATGGGCCTTCTCGCGACCATCCTCACCGACGGTGGCCCCGGTGTGCCGCGCTCACTCAGGTACCTCGGCAACATCGTGTTCCATCCGATCCGTTGGCTCCGATCGATGTCGGTAAGGAAGTGGGCGGAGCGGTCGGTGATCCTCCTGGTCATGCAAAGCTACGACAACTCGCTGCGACTCGTTCGCAAGCGTGGCATCTTCAGGACCCGCGTCGTATCCCGTCAGGGCCACGGCGAACCGAATCCCACCTACATCCCAATCGCCAACGAGGCGGCCAGGATCGCCGCCGAAGCCATGGGCGGTGAGCCGATGAGTTCGATCAACGAAGTCGTACTGAGTCGACCGACGACCGCCCACATCCTCGGTGGTGCCGCGATCGGGCTGGACGCATCAACCGGCGTGATTGACGCATATCACCGGGTGTACGGTCACCCAGGTCTCCACGTCGTCGACGGCGCAGCGGTCGGTGCGAACCTTGGCGTAAATCCGTCGCTCACGATCACGGCGATGGCCGAACGGGCGATGGCAATGTGGCCGAACAAGGGTGAGCCGGACCCGCGGCCATCCCCCGATTCTGCCTACGAGTCGGTCCCCCTGGTGTTCCCGAACAGCCCCGCCGTCGACCCGGCTGTTCTCAGCCTTGAGCCGCTCACCTGAGAGCCGGCGTCGGAGCGAGCCAGTCCAGCACCCTGTCGATCACCATGCGCTCATGGAGAAGGTCAAAGTGATGCCTTCCGCCGACGAGCACCACGTTCCTCGGTTCAAGATCTCGCCCCCCGGTCGCGCTTCCTGGCCTCACGACCAGATCGCCCACAGCGACCCCGAGTGGATGGGTCGGATTCGAAGTGACGATGGCCGCCACGAAGTGATGGTCGATGCCGGACGGCAGGGAGTGATCACCGACCGTATCGCGAAGCAGCGCGTCCGGATCGACACCGATCCAATCATCCTCGACGATCGCTCCGAACCTGAGGTCCTTGATGCCGACGCTGCGCCTGTTCACGAACTCCGCGAGAGGCACGGTCACGGGAGCGACGCCGAGGCCCCATGCAGCCGCGTTCGCAAGTTTCTCGAGTGGTGAGCCTCGATGGGGCGTCCCCACCGTCACGATGTCGTGAACATCGCCGATCCAACCGTGCCCGGCGCCGTGAGCAGTCTCACAGGCACTGCGGATCACCAGGCCACCCATCGAGTGACCCACGAAGGCGATCGACTCCACCGAAACCGGCCAGTCGGATCTGATCTCCTCCAGCAACGAACTCAGCAGCGCACCGTTGTCCGACACACGCAATCCCGAGTTGTATCGGATCGAGATCGGTGTGAGCCCGACGACGTTCTCCAGTGCCTGCGCCAGGCCGGGTTCTGTCTTGGTACCGGACCAGCATCGCTCCGTCTCGACGACTCCATGAACCAGTACGACGAGGCGTCCCGTGGCGGCCGGGAAGGCCTCAGCCAGATCCGGGCCGACCGTGACCGGCGCTCCCCCACGGTCACAGACGGTCATGGTGATCTCGAGTCGGTCCTCATGTCGGCCCAAATCGTCGCCCCACAGTCCATTCACGAACGCCTGGACCGAATCCGCCGTACCCTGCTCAACAGTGGACAGTTGATCGAAGCCGAATCCCGCTACGTCGGCACCGAGGCGCACGGATCCGTAGGCCAGTCTCGCCATCGCGACATATGCCGTCCGAATCGGCGCGCCGGTGGTTCCGAGCGAGTCGAACCAGTTTCCTGCGATCACTCGATGCATCGCCTCAATCGGCGCCACCACACGATCCACGGCGAACGCGACTGCGCTACCGACGTTTTGAGCTGGCCGGACCCCGATCATTCAGTCGACGATAGCCCGAAGCGCCCCGCTCACCCGCCGGACATGGCGATCGGGGCGAAGGCGCGAATCTCGATGGCACCGGTGTTGCCACCGGTGGTGTCCTCAACTTCGAAACGGAGTGTCTGTCCCGTGAAAGACGCCTCGTTGAACACGGGATTGGCTGGATTCCCCGCGGCAAACGGTCCCAGGCGATCGCCGTCGTCAACCACAACGAAGAACGTCTCGGTCGTGGCCGATCCATCAGCCATCGTCCTGGTGAGGAATTCCACGCCGGCAACCTCCTGAGGAGAGCCCAAGTCGACAGCGATGAATGCCTCGTCGGCATCGCCGGCGCTGGACCACTCGGTGTTGAGGTCACCATCGAACGCGTTTGAACCTGCCCACGAAGCGCCGAACTCGCTGCTGACTTCGATGACGGTTGCCCGTTCGGCAACATTCACTCCGTGCTCCGCAGCTGCGTCATCCGAAGTCGATTGGTCGCTCGGCGGCAGGGTGAACGTCATCAACTCGCTCTGGTACAGCGTTCCATCCGCTGCCGATCCCTGCAACCGATAGAAATAGGTCTGACCGGCGTCGGCTCCCGGCAGCAGGACGTTGTGCTCGACGATGCCCGTGCCGTTCATGGCTAGGGAGTTGTTGAAATGACCGAAGTCCTCGGTGTCACCCCAGACGATGGCGCAGATCGTGGGCTCGGTCGTATCGACCCGCAGAATCCCTCTGCCCGGAAACGTGGGATCGTTCTCGAATGTGGCCTCCGTGGCCTGGACTTCGGAGAACGGTCGAACCGCCGCGCCCTCGTCGGATCCACTCGAGCATGCCGCAGCGAGGAGAGCGAACGCTCCCACCGCGATGATCAGCTTCGCTCTTCTCATGATGATGCCCCTACTGGCTCGTTGACGCGTACAGCCCGGATGATGTCCACCTCTTCATCCGGGTACGACGCGTTTCAACACGGAGTGGTCACATCAGATTCCCAAGGAGGCCCCTTCCGGGATGCCTCGAGCGCTCGCGATCGGGAAGGATCTCGGTCTAGGCGGCGGCGACCCCGGGTGGTGCGATCAGGACCGGCACCTGGGACCGGGCGACGGACCCTCGCCAGCCGCGCCGACCAGCCAACCTTTGGGGCATGGCGATGGAGGTCGGTTGGACGCTTGATGCGGTCTCGAACACGGTGCGGCCCGAAGAGGCACTCTCGGTAACGACGGCCGACGTATCGGAGATGCCGATGCGTGACGAGTACATCTCCGCCAAACGCTCGAAGTAGATCTCGCTCGCATCCGGTACCGTGAGGCTCTCAGATTCGGCAAATTCGCGAATGTCGCTCATTGTCTTACGACTGACCAGCACGACGACCGTGGCTCGCCCTCCCCTGCGAACGACCTGGCGAGCGATGTCGAGTGTGGATTCCCCATCTCGGGTCGGCTCGACGACGGCAACGATATGTTCCTGTGTTTTCATGATCATCCTCCTCATTTGCTGTTCTCTTGGTTCTCTAATTCATCGGTAGTCCATGGGATTTCGACGATGAGGTCCCACAGGTACTCATCGTCGATCGGGTCCCCGGAGAGCAGTAGGCGGTAGTAGATGGGACCGAGGATGCGATCCAGGATCCGGTCGATCTCCCGATCGGGCGTGGCCGGGTCGGTGATCCGGCGAACGATGCCACCGGCGATGCTGCGACGCTCGCTCCAGAACTGGTGGAAGGCCTCGGCCAGTTTCGAGTTGCGCGCCGACTCTCCGATGATCCCGGCCAGGATCGCGCCGAAGTCGGATCGCGTGTTGAGACGCACGATGTCCTGGAGGAAGATGAAGAGGGCGTACCGGGAATCGTCACCCTCCGGAACCGGCGCGTTCTCGGCGGAGAGCACCGTGAGGAGATGCTGGACGAGCAGTTCTTTTGATCTCCACCGTCGATACAAGGTGTCTTTGCCGACGCCGGCCGTCCTGGCGATCTCGTCCATCGACGTACCCGTGAATCCCCGGCGCGCAAGAACAGAACGGGCCGATTCGAGGATTGCTCGATCGACCGCAGGGTCACGCGGACGTCCTCGCCTCGGTTGTATGGAGTTCGCTTCTGTCATCACGGTTAATATATTACCATACTGACCCGTTTGGTAATCAATTTCTTGCGAACCTCCCACCGGGCCGGATTCCGACTCTACGTGCGGTCCCCTGCGACGCAACAGATCTCGGCTGTCTGCCTTGTCCCGCAAGGGATTTCGGCCGTGCCGTCCGGCAGGCCAGGCTTCGCCGTGTCAGACTCGACGGCATCGACATCGATCAGAGACATCAGGCCGAATCGGACACAAGATGTCGAGTTCAGCCCAGTGGCGTCGGGCCGGAAGCCCTACTCAGGTTGACGCCCCGCGCCAGACGAGCCAACCGAGTCCCCGTCAACAGGTAGTGACTCGCGCTCCCAACCGTCGGGTACGACAGCGGCCCTACGCCACAGCCGAACGGAGTTCAGCAACGCAAGCCCGTCGCATTCGCCAAGATCGGTCACCTTGATCGGTCGTTCGACGAGTCGCCCTTTGTCGAGCAGCACCCGACGGTATACCCCTGCCAGAAGCCCAGCCTCGACTGGAGGCGTGAACCAGGTTTCGCCGAGCTTCACAGCGATGTTGGCAACGGTGGATTCGGTCAGCTCTCCATGGTCGTTCACGAGCAGGACATCGTCGGCATAGGGATGGCGGGCGAGACGTTCGTCGTAGACATCGCGTCGGGTTGTCTTGTGAAAGAGGAACGGACTCGATGTGTCGACCGGTTCGAGATCGATGGCGACGGCAACCGGACGAGATTCACTCTCCACGAAGGGCTGCACGGTGATCCTGACCTTCCCACCCCGGCTCACCGTCGCCCGTACGCGCGACTCGTCACTTCCTTGTACCGCCGCGTCGAGCCGCGCGACAGCGGCATCGACGTCGAGTGATATCCCGAAATACCCAGCGGACTCTTGTAGTCGATCGAGGTGGAGGTCACGCCAGTACCAACCGGACGAGGGGCTCCAACGCATCGTCTCCAGCAACTCGAAATCGGACCGTCCATGGCTGAGGATCCGCGCCTTGAGGGCAGCCTCTTCATACTCCGAACGAGGGACGGAGTCGAACGTGATCCCACTTCCAATGCCGTATTCGGCGTCGCCGGTCACACTGTCGATGACGACAGTCCTGATACCGACGCTGAACGATGCACGAGGACCGGGTTCACCCGACGGAGCCACGAAACCGATAGCGCCGGTGTAGACGCCGCGCGGCTCGGTCTCCAGATCGCGAATGATCTCCATGGTTCGTACCTTGGGAGCCCCGGTTATCGACCCGCACGGGAACAACGCACGGAGCACACTCACCAACGGCACTTCCCGGTCGATCGAACCCGATATCGTCGAGGTCATCTGCCACACAGTGTCGAAGCGTTCGATGCTGAACAGCTCGTCCACCGCTACCGAGCCGAATTCGGCAACTCGCCCGATGTCGTTTCGGAGCAGATCAACGATGATGAGGTTCTCGGTGCGATCCTTCTCCGATTGCTCCAGTTCCCGGTGATTGGCCAGATCCTCGGCTATCCAGCGTCCCCGCGGAGTGGTGCCCTTCATCGGCCGGGTGATCAGTCGGTCCAGCGGGGATGCGGCGGGATAGCGATCGAAGAACAACTCCGGGGATGCGCTCACGATCTTGAATCTGCCGGTATCGAGGTAGGTGCCGTAGCCGCCGGATTGGGCGGCGGCGAGGTCGCGGTAGAAGGCAAGAGGATCCCCGGAGAACGTGGCGCGCAGTCGAGTCGTGTAGTTCACCTGGTAGGTGTCGCCGGATGCGATGTGGTCTCGGATCGTCTCTACGGCCCGCTCAAATGCGGTGCGGTCGTTCACCCACTGCCAGGGTGACATCTCGTAGCTTCCGGACGCTTCGTCGCGCACCGGGTTCAGCACGCGGGTGTCGAAGAGTCCGAACCACAGCAACGGCAGGTCCCCGTGGAAACCCCCCTCAGCGCGGCTCCGCACTGCCAGGCTCGGGTCGAAAGCCGGCGCCGCCTCGTAGCCGATGAACCCGGCCGCCCACAGCCCCTCGGCACTGGCTCGCTGGACCGCCTCGATGGAGGGAATCACATCGTCCAATTCGGTCGCAGTAATCTCCCCGACTGGGTTCGTGAACACCGCAGACCGCCGCAGCTTGGACCGGAGATCATCGAGCCGGGCACGAAATGTCATCGGGCGAGCGTAGCCGTCTTCCTTCAGTTCCACAGAGCACCAGTACGACGCGATCTTCGGGCTTCAGAATGGCTTTAGGAACGCCCCAAGAGCCGTCCCGAACGCGATGCGCGAGGAGGCGAAGCGTCTCGAGTCGGCGGCACCATATTCTGTGGAAGATTGCACCGTCGCAGAGTTGTACGTCTCCTGGAGAGACATGACGGGGCCGAATCAAGGTTGGACCGATTTCACCTATGAAACCTATGACGGGATGATCAACTCTCACGTCCCGTCAACTTTCCTGGCTCGGACGGTGCGCACGATCAGACTGAGAGAAGTGCAGGTGCTCATGAGCACGGCAGGAGAGTCGGTCGGTCGCGACCGACAGAGGAAACTCCTCAGCCTCCTGCGACGAATGTTCGATCAGGCAGTGGTCGAGGAGTATGCGGATGCCAATCCTGCAGCTTCCGTTTCCGCTGCCGCCACAGCCGTCGTAACGAAAGAGCAGGTGAGGACGGCCGGGAGCAAAATAGTCGTCTCGCTGGGCGATGCTCTGCGAATCGCGGCTGCTCACGATCCTTTCTATCGACCGTTCGCCTACACAGTCGTCTACACCGGCCGTCGGATCAGTGAGTTGGTGGTCCTCAACGTCGAGGACTTCGATTCGATCCACGGAACGTTGCGAGTCTCGAAGGCCCAAAACAAGGGCTACACAGCTGAGAACGGGCGGCGCGAAGTCAACGGCACGAAGACGGGTCGCGCTCGCTCCGATCACGATGATCACCGTAGGTGACCAATCACCGGGGCCCCGTCAACCCGAAGCACTTGGGAACCGTTCAATCCACGAGGTCGACGAGAGCTGGTGACGGCTCGGCGTAGGCGGGGATACAGTGGCATGGTCACCCAGAGCGTCATCTGCTAGGCGGCCAACAGGTATTCGAGCGACGCTGGGTGGAGTCGTCGACTGACGACGTGGTGACCGACTCCACTGTCCGTCCTTGCCGGAATGTCGCACGCGATCAGGCCGTCTGCGGTGCCTTGGTGCGTGCCAGCCCGGCCTCGGCGCCCTTGTTCACGAACAGAAGGGAGCGATAGACCGATGCGGCCAATCGGCTGAGCCTCTCGCGCCGCTCACGACGAAGCCGGGCCACGGCCTCAAAGTGATGCCGAGCGATCTCACCGGCGCCGTGCCCCCACGTCTCCCTGGTGAGTAGGCTCGGTCGCAAGACAGGAGAAGCCGCCGTCCAGCGCATTATCGTCACAGCGAACCGACTCCCCGTTTCCTGGGATGGAGAGCAATGGTCGACCAGCCCGGGTGGGCTCGTACGGGCCCTGAGGCCGGTGCTCCAAAACGCAGACGGCGCCTGGGTCGGATGGCCGGGCATCCCCGACTTCGCTCCGGAGCCGTTCGAATACGACGGCATCATGCAACGGCCCGTCCCCCTCAGTGAGCAGGAGATCGACAGCTTCTACTACGGATTCTGCAACGGCACTCTCTGGCCCCTCTACCACGACGCGATCGTCCCGCCTGAGTTCCACCGCCACACGTGGCGACCGTATGTTGCAGTGAATCGGAGGTATGCAGAGGCGACGGCGGAGGTCGTGGGCCCCGGCGACATCGCCTGGGTGCAGGACTACCAACTCCAACTGGTGCCGTCGATGCTACGAACGATGGTGCCGGGGTCCACGATCGGTTTCTACCTCCACATTCCGTTCCCGCCGATTGAGTTGTTCTCCCAGCTCCCGTGGAGGCGACAAATCGTCGAGGGGCTCCTCGGCGCCGACGTCGTCGCCTTCCAGACTCGTCAGAGCGCCGCCAACTTCGCCCGCGCTGCCAGGCGTCTCGCCGGTGCCGAATCGGTGGGCAGGCGCGACTTGATATGGAACGACAGACCCGTGCACCTGCAGCCCGCACCGATTGCCATCGATACCGCCGAATTCGAGCGGATGGCCCAGTCGGCGTCCGTTCGGAAACGTGCGGCCGAGATTCGCTCCGAACTCGGTGATCCGGATCATGTCATCCTTGGCCTCGACCGCCTTGACTACACGAAGGGGATCGATCTTCGACTGAAGGCATTCGCGGGACTCCTCGAGAAATCGCCACGAGACCGCCACAGCTACGCCTTCGTGCAGGTCGCTGTTCCGAGCCGAGAGCAGGTGCCCGCGTACCAGCAACTCCGATCCGACATCGAGCAGATCGTCGGGCGCATCAACGGCGACTACGGCGAGCCGGGTTGGGCTCCGGTCTCATACCTGTATCGAACGATCCCGTTCGAAGAACTCGTTGCGTACTACGTGGCAGCCGACGTGATGCTCGTAACTCCGCT
>CAXMQQ010000008.1:0-13638 GCA_964195545.1 uncultured Acidimicrobiia bacterium
CCCTCCGCCCCGGCGACGGCGTCGAGACGGTCGATGAAGAGGACGACCGGAGGATCGGTGTCCTTGACCGCACGTTCCAGGAGCGTCAGGAGGCGTTCCGGCTTGAACACGAGATCGAGGGAGACCTCGTGAACCTCGACGCCGGCGACCTGTGCTGCGGCCGCGACGAGTTCGGATCTGCCGCAGCCGGCTGGCCCTTCCACGATCACGCCGGCAACCGCAGGAAGGCCCCACGATCCGGGGAGGTCGGATCGGGAGGTCAGGAGGGTGAGCCACCCGACCAGGGTGTCGAGCTCCGTGTCGAGACCGGTGAGGAGCGCATCGGCGGTCGACAGGGGCTCTCCCGACGGACGCCCCGCCGGCTGGGGTGCCACGTCTGGTGCGGAATCTTCGGTGTCGTGAACGACGGTCCGGTCGCCAACCGTCCCGGCTGGGCCGGGTGTCACCGAGACGACGCGAATCTCGTGTGCTTCCTGCTCGTCTTCGCCGTATGAACCATGGACGACGACCTTGTCCCCGATTGTGACGACGTGGCCCTGAAGCGAACGCGCGAGGTGGCGGGCATCGAGGTCCTCTGTTCCCGATACCACGACCCTTCGCGCCTGCGGGATGATCGCCCGGGTTACGTTGGCTGAGTCACCGACGATCATGCCTGCATTGGCGAGAACTCTCGGACCGACCGTGAGTGCGTTCGGTCCTGTGACGCTCCCCGGTGTGACCAGACAGTGGGTCTTGCCCAACGTGACGACGCCTCCGCCAGGAAGACCCATGGCTGCGAGGAGAGCAGCGTCGGCGCGAGCGACGGGATCGGTGCCTGGACGGATGATGAAGCGCATCCCGCAAAGGTAGCGTGGTGCCATGAACGACACGCCAACCTTCGAAGACTTCGAGGCTCTGGGGCTTCGAATCGGAACGATCTTGCGGGCCGAACCGAATGAGGGAGCGCGAGACCCCGCATACCGACTGTGGATCGATCTCGGTGGTGATGATCTGGTTCAGTCATCGGCGAAGCTGACCGAGTTGTATACGCCAGAGGCACTTGTCGGAAGGCAGGTGGTCGTCGTCACCGGCTTCGCAGCGCTGCGCGTGGGCGGGTTCAGGTCGGACGTGTTGCTGCTTGGTGCCTTGACCGATGGGGGAGTTGTGTTGCTGCGGCCGGATGAACCGGTACCGCCGGGGGCGACGGTCGCGTAGGTGGCGTTGGTGACGGTGTTGAGAAGGTCGGTGGGTCGCATTGTCGCGGTTTGGGCTTCCAGAGGCCCCCCTGCGGATTCGCAGGCGAATCCGCGTCCCCCCAACGAGTTGGGGGGACATGTCGGGAGGCTGGGTTGTCGCTGGGGGGAGCTGTTTGACCCTCTCCGTCCCTCGCTGTGCTCGGGCCACCTCTCCCTGAGGGGGGTGTCGCTTTACTGGCCACAGTGTCGGGTTCGGTGTGTCAGGCGGGTCGTTGTGTCGGGTCGGGTGCATGCTGTTGGATTCGTCGTGTTTCGGCTCTCTTGGACACCAGATCCGGATCCAGAGGCGGGTTCGGGGCCGGATCCGGGTCCCGTATCGGGTCGGCGGTGGAGTTTGAGGAGGTTCCCCGCGAGGTTGATCAGCTTCCATTCGGCGTTACACGCTGTCAGGCCTCGTCTCGAGAAACGGCTGGTGTTGCGATGCGTCTTGACGTGAGCGAACGATCCCTCGACGAGCCATCCTCGTTGTCGATACCGGTCACGATTGGCGGGTTGGGTGAGCCGTCGTTCCATCTCGTGGCGGGCGAGCGTCGCTTCAGACACCAACGAGCCGTGACGCCGGTAACGGCCCAGCAGGACCGACACCCAACTGTGGGACAAGCCCAGTTGTCGGGCACCATTAGCAATGGTGGCGTCGCCGTCGTCGATACGGGAGATCACCGGGAGCCGCTCCCGATCCCGAGAAGCGGCTTCTTCGTCTTCGCCGGCGGGTCCGCCGACCCGATGAGATTTCGTGGTCGCGATCAGCAACTCGACACCGAGGGCGTCTTCGGCTTCGGCGTTGGCTTGGCTCCAATACCCCGCATCAGCAACCGCTACCCCGACCCGGTCGTCAACTCCAGCGGCCTCGACATTGACAACGGCGGTGGTGAGCATCGGCTCGAGCCACCCAACATCGGTCGGATCCGGGGTGACTTCACACGCAACGACGACCTGATCCGCAGACACCACCGTTTGGGCGTTGTATCCCTGGATGAACCCGTTACGGGTCTTCTGCAGGCGGCTCTCCGGGTCCGTGACATTGACAACCGGGCGTTTCTGTCGTCCCCGCCTCTTCTCCCCAGTCTGGGTAGCGACTGCGTCGGCAACAACCCGTTGTGCCTCACGGATCCGCACCACACGCCGCATCCGCTCCGTGTCGCGACGTGTCTTGGACGACACCCGTACCCCGTCAACACCGTCACCGTCGCTGTCGGCGTCGTCTGCGGCTGCGGCCTCATCCAACATGACCCGGGCTTCGGCTTCGAGACGCTGAAGTGTCGAAGCGGTCTTGTTCGCTTCTTTGGACGCCGCACCTGCCATCCGGGTCCCATCCAACGCCACCAGGCCCACCTCGACGAGGCCGGCTGCGGAACACACTGCGAGTACCTGAGCGAACAACGACTCCAGCACGTCGTCGAGGCCCTGTCGGAACCGGGCGATCGTTGCGTGATCCGGTGTGATCTCGCCGCAGATCGCCCGATACGCCCAATCCCTCCGGCATGCGTCCTCCAACTGGCGAGACGACCGTTTCCCTTCCGAGTAGCCGAACACCAGCAACGCCAACAACATTGCGGGGTCGAACGCACGACGACCACCCACCGACACATCCGACACATACCGGCCATAGATGGCCGACAGATCCAGACCCTCCACGACATCGATCACGGTCCATACCGGATGGTCATCACCCAACACTTCCCGATACGACACCGCCTCCAAGAATGTCTGCTCACGATCAGGGACAAGGAAACGAGAAGCCATGTCCGACACTCTCACACAACCAACCCCAAAACGCGAACACCGAGAAGAAAAGCGACACTCCCCTCAGGGGGAGGTGTCGCCCGCAGGGCGGCGGAGGGGGTCAGGCGTTGAAGCACGCCATACACAGGAGTTGGCTCTTCGAAGAGAACCGTCCGACCCTTCCCGTCATCGCCTGGCGTCGATGCCACCGTCCCCTGAGGGGAGGGAAGAGAAGGAGTTTCCCGGCAGGTCATTCTCCCGCCAGGGCTCTTGCTGCCTCGTCGGCTATCAGGGCGTCGTGCAGGACTTCTAGGTCGCCGTCGAGGACGTTGGGCAGGGAGTGAACCGTTAGGCCGACCCGGTGGTCGGTCACGCGGTTCTCCTTGAAGTTGTACGTCCGAATCTTCTCGGAGCGCTCACCTGTGCCAACCTGGGATCGGCGAACGGAGGCACGCTCACCGGCCTGCTCGGATATCTGTCGCTGGAGGAGGCGGGCACGAAGCACTCGCATTGCTTTGAGCTTGTTCTGCAACTGAGATTTCTCATCCTGGCACGACACGACGATCCCGCTGGGCCGGTGGGTGATCCGCACTGCAGAATCGGTGGTGTTCACCGACTGCCCCCCGGGACCCTGTGAACGCATCGTCTCGACGTCGAGGTCGTTGTCCAGAATCTCGACTTCAACGGCCTCGGCCTCTGGAAGCACGGCGACCGTCGCCATCGACGTGTGGACTCTCCCCTGAGACTCCGTCTTGGGGACGCGCTGCACACGATGCGGCCCTGCCTCGAATTTGAATCGGGAGAAGGCGCCCTTCCCCTTGACGGCGAACGTCGCTTCCTTGAGTCCACCAGTATCCGACGGGGACACGTTGATCGGCTCGACCGCCCATCGTTGGCGTTCGACGAAACGCTCGTACATCCGGTAGAGGTCCCCCGCCCACAGCGACGCTTCGTCGCCACCCGCGGCAGATCGGATCTCGACGATGACGTCCTTGTCGTCGTTCGGATCCTTCGGGATCAACAGACGCCGGAGATCCCTCTCCGTGTCTTCCATCTCAATCTGCTTGGCGGCAACGATCTCGGCGAGATACTCGACCATCTCTGCGTCGTCCTCGATGGTCGCCAACTCGGCAGCCTCTCCAGACTCCGTCTCGGCGTCGCGGTAGCGGCGATAGGCATCGACGATCGGCTTCAATTCGGCGTGACGACCGGTGACCTCCCGGTATCGCTTCTGATTCGCGATCACGCTGGGATCGGCGAGAAGGGCGAGGTTCGCTTCGAACTCCTCATCAGTGGCAATCAGCCGCTCGGAGAGGCGATCATCCATCGTTTGAGTCGTCGAGGTCGTACTCGGCGGCGAGTGCCGCGGCGACGACCGGGCCTCGCTGCTTCACCTCATTCACCGCGTCGTCATCGAGCGCGGCGAGGAGCGAAGTCACGGCGACCTCGACCTGATCATCGTCTGGTTCTTTGGTCGTGATCGACTGGATCCACATGCCGGGCCTCGATGCCCACGCGAGCCAGCGATGGCCCGCGGCGGCCTTCAACACTTCGTATGAGATACCGGCGATGACCGGGATAAGAGCAATCCTTGCCACGACTTGCCACACGAATTGGAGTGGTGCAAGGAGCAGGAACACGAAAAACGCCACCATGGCGACGATGATGATGAACGATGTGCCGCATCTGGGATGACGCGGGCTGTATTTCTGGATCGCCGCCACGTCGAGTGGGTCGCCGTTCTCGTAGGCGTGGATCGTTTTGTGCTCGGCCCCGTGGAACTGGAAGACGCGTTGGATGTCGTCTGCGCGTCCAATCAACCAGATGTAGCCGACTACCAGCGAGATCCGGATGAGGCCGTCGATGACGACGAAAGCGATATTCGAATCGGCGACGAATCGCTTGAGGAAGCCGGCGGCGAGCACGGGAACGAGCACGAACAGTCCGATCGCGAGGACGATGGCGAGCACCATCGTCCAGATGACCTGGGCTCGGGAGATCTGTCCCTCATCTTCGTCACCGGCCTTCTCCGCCGACCACGAGAGGGCCCGGAAGCCCAGCGACAGCGATTCGGCGAGTACGAAGATCCCGCGCAAGAACGGCACCTTCGCCCCTTTGGAGCGGCTGACGATGCCTGGAAGGTCGTGGCGCTTCGCTTCGATGACACCATCGGGGCGACGGACGGCCACGGCCCATGCCTCGGGGGCGCGCATCATCACACCTTCGATGACAGCCTGACCGCCGACGCTGGCGCCCGGAGGGCGGCTCAACTAGGCCTCCTCGTCGGAGGATGCGTCCTTCTCGGCGGGCGTGGTTCCGGTGTCGAGCCCAGCATTGGCGTAGCGCTTGCGGAAGCGCTCGACACGGCCCCCCGAGTCGACGAGGCGCTGCTTGCCGGTGTAGAAGGGATGGCACTGATCGCAGAGTTCGACGTGGAGTTCACCCTCCGTCGAACGCGTCACGAATGTGTTGCCGCATGAGCACGTGACGGTGCTCTCAGTGTATTCGGGGTGGATTCCGGTCTTCACGTTGTCGTCTCCTGATCCTGATTCGTTCGGAACTGTAGCGGTCGTGGTCACTGACCAGAATTGGCGACGCTGAGCAGGAACTCTGCGTTCGACTTCGTCGTCTTCAACCGGTCGATGAGCAGTTCGAGTGCAGCTGCCGGTTCTAGGGCCATGAGCACCCTGCGCAGCTTCCATACCTCGACGAGTTCGGCCCGGTCGAAGAGCAGCTCTTCGCGCCGTGTGCCGGAAGCCTCGATGTCGATCGCCGGATAGATCCGCTTGTCGGCGAGTTTGCGGTCGAGTCGGAGCTCCATGTTGCCGGTGCCCTTGAACTCTTCGAAGATGACTTCGTCCATCCGCGAGCCGGTCTCAACGAGAGCGGTTGCGAGGATCGTGAGGCTTCCGCCTTCCTCGAGGTTGCGGGCTGCACCGAAGAATCGTTTCGGCGGGTACAACGCGGTGGAGTCGACACCACCGGAGAGGATCCGACCGGAAGCCGGCGTAGCGAGGTTGTGTGCCCGTGCGAGGCGGGTGATCGAGTCGAGAAGGATGACGACGTCCATCCCCTGCTCAACGAGTCGCTTGGCCCGCTCGATAGCGAGCTCAGAGACCTGCGTGTGCTCCTCGGCGGGACGGTCGAAGGTTGAGTAGATGACCTCACCCTTGACCGAGCGCTGCATCTCAGTGACTTCTTCTGGACGCTCATCGACCAGAACCACCATCAGGTGACACTCCGGGTTGTTCGCGGCGACCGAATGGGCGACGTCCTGGAGGACGGTGGTCTTCCCTGCTTTCGGCGGGGAGACGATGAGTCCGCGCTGACCTTTCCCGATCGGTGAGATGAGATCGATGATCCTTGGCTGGATGTCCTCGGGCTTGCCGTCGACTTCGAGGCGGAGACGCACGTCTGGGAACAGGGGCGTCAGCTTCGCGAATTGTGGCCGCTTGGCCGCTTCCTCCGGGTCGCCGCCGTTGACTTCAGCAGCGCGAACGAGGGCGGGGAACTTCTCCTTGCCGCGGGCCAGACGGACCGGACCTGAGACGGTGTCGCCTTTGCGCAGCTTCGACTTGCGGACGACGTTCGCCGGCACGTAGGCGTCCATGTCACCGGGGAGGTAGCCCGCTGAGCGGAGGAATCCGTAGCCTTCGGGGAGGATGTCAAGGATGCCCTGGCGGGTCTCCAACTCCGACTCGTCGACCGGATCACGCTGGGATCGGTTACGGCGGTTGCGGCGACTCCGGCCCTCACCATCGGCTCGGCCATCTTGGGCCTGGTTGTCCTTGCGCTGACCGTTGTCGGAACGCGGCGTGGCCGTGGCCGGCGCCGCAGTTTCCGCAGGGGCCTCGGGAACCATCGACGCGTCGAACTTCTCAGATTCGAGGATCGCGGCGATGAGCTTCGACTTCTGCAGTCCTTCGGTATTCACGTCGACCTTGCCCGCCATAGAGCGGAGATCGTCGAATCCGAGTTCCTGGAGCCTGGCTCTCGTGGTACTCATGTGTATTGCTGCCCCTTCTCAGGACGATGGGTCGATTGACCCGGAGATTGCGGATCTCGAGCATCACAGCGGATGTTCGGATCGCCTGGAATACCCCTCCGAAAGGCACGCGATACGGTGCCAGCGGGTGGGATAGACGAACTATAGCGAAGAATCGCTCTACTGCAACGAACTGCGAGGCCGGGGGTAGAAGGTGAAAGTGGAAGGTTCAGGGTAGAGAGATGGATGTCCAGCCCGCTGCTCAGGTCTTGCTACTTCCTACTTTCTGCTACCACCCCAGCAGATCTAGGACCGCGTCGAGTCTTGGAGTGATCGGCCCCGGGAGGTTCGCTTCCAGCACTGCCGTCTCCGGATCTTTCAGGCCGTGGCCCGTGAGGGTGCAGACGATCGGGCCTTCGGGCAGGTCGTCGCGATACTTCAAGATCCCGGCGACGCCGGCCGCCGATGCCGGCTCGCAGAACACGCCTTCTCGCGAGGCGAGGAAGCGATACGCATCGAGGATCTCGTCATCGGTGACGGCCTCGATCCGACCCCCGGACTCGTCACGAGCGGCGACTGCCTCATTCCACGACGCCGGGTTCCCGATGCGGATTGCTGTGGCGATCGTCTCGGGCTCATCGATGATCTCCCCATAGACGATCGGTGCCGCCCCGGCAGCCTGGAAACCCCACATCTTGGGCGTCTCGTCGACGGACGTGTAGCCCTTCCAGTACGCCGTGATGTTGCCGGCGTTGCCAACCGGCAAGGCGTGAACGGCGGGGGCCGACCCCATCGTGTCGACGATCTCCCACGCCGCAGTCTGCTGCCCGGCGATGCGATAGGGGTTGATCGAGTTGACGAGCACAACGTCGTGGCCGCCGGTCAATTCGAGCACGATCCCCAGAGCGTCGTCGAAGCTCCCTTCGATGGGGATGATCGTGGCACCGTGGACGATCGCCTGCGCCAGTTTCCCGCGAGCGATCTTGCCTGATGGGATCACGACGATCGACGAGATCCCCGCGCGTTGCGCGTATGCGGCGGCGGAGGCGGACGTGTTACCCGTCGAGGCGCATGCGACGGCTCGCGCCCCGTCTTCGACGGCCTTCGACACGGCGAGGGTCATCCCCCTGTCCTTGAACGAACCCGTCGGATTCAGGCCTTCGAACTTGAGATGAACCTGCCGCTGGACCGCTTTGGAGAGTGCCGGCGCAGGAATGAGCGGCGTATCACCTTCGAGAAGCGTGACGATCGGTGTGTCCGGTCCGACCGGCAGGCGGTCCCGATATGCCTCGATGATTCCCGGATGGCTCATGCTTCCTCACTCTCGACTCGGATGACGGAGGCAACCTTTCGCACGGTGTCGATCTCTTGGAGATGACGAAGCGCTTCGCGTTGGTCAGCTTCCCTGGCGCGGTGGGTCACGATGAGAAGGAGCGCCTCGCTCCCCTCGCCTTCCTGCCACACCGACTTGATCGAGACGTCGGCACCGCCGAATGCGTCTGCCACCCGAGCGAGCACGCCGGGCTGGTCGTCGACCTCGATCCGCAGGTACCACTTCGTCGCCACGTCGCCGAACGGAACGAGTTCGCCAGGGGAGAATCTGATCTTCGGTGCCACCTGGGCGCCGGCGAGTGTCTCGCGAGCCGCATCGATGACGTCGCCGAGCACCGCCGTCGCGGTCGGTGCTCCCCCTGCACCGGGACCGGCGAAGAGCAGTTCGCCCACCGACGGCCCCTCGATAAAGATCGCGTTTGTCGCACCGCGGATTGATGCGAGTGGGTGATCGACCGGGATCATCACCGGGTGAACCCTGGCGGAGACGCCCCCAAGGGTCCGCTCGGCGATCCCGACGAGCTTCACGGCGTAGCCAAAGTCCGCGGCGAAGACCAGGTCGATCGGGGAGAGATTCTCGATGCCTTCGTGATACACGTCGTCGAGACCGACCCACGTGCCGAACGCGAGGGAGGCAAGGATCGCCGCCTTCGCAGCCGCGTCGGCGCCGGAGACGTCGTCGGTGGGATCCGGCTCCGCATATCCGAGATCTTGCGCTTCTGCGAGTACGGCGGCGTATTCGGCGCCGTCCTCGGCCATGCGCGTCAGGATGAAGTTCGTGGTTCCGTTGACGATGCCGAGGACTCGTTCGATCGGCTCCCCTGCGAGCGTCTCGGAGAGCGGCCTGATGATCGGAATACCGCCTCCGACGGCAGCCTCGAAGAGGAGCGGCACGCCGGACCGCTCGGCTGCGGCGATCAGCTCGGGACCGCGCGATGCAACGAGTTCCTTGTTCGCCGTTACGACCGGCTTGCCAGCTTCGAGAGCAGCGAGCACGATGTCGCCTGCGAGATCACGGCCGCCCATCAACTCGACGATCAGGTCGATCTCCGGGTCATGGACCACGCTGAGAAGATCGTCGGTCAGAACACCGTCGTCGACCGTGAAGTCCCGTTCTTTGGCAAGATCGCGCACCGCGACCCGCTTCACCCAGAGTTCGAGACCCGTCTTGGTGGCGATTGCCTCGCGATCGTTCACGAGACGGGAGATGAGCGTCCCGCCGACGGTCCCGGCCCCGAGGACCCCAACGCATATCGAAGTGTTCATGCGAGAACGATAGACGAGCAGGCGAGCTCAGACGTCCCGGCGAACCAGGTCGTCGTAGGTCTCCCTCCGAACGACCAGACGGGCCTCGCCGTCGCGGACGAAGACCACGGGTGGGCGGCAGATCATGTTGTAGTTGCTGCCCATCGAATGGCCGTACGCCCCAGTGACCGGCGTGGCCAGGATGTCTCCGACTGCCAGGCCGCTTGGGACCAGGGCGTCGGCGACGATGACGTCTCCAGATTCGCAGTGCTTGCCGACGATCCGCACCTCCGCAGGCCGATCGGCACCGGTCGCCCTCGGGAGGAACGCCTCGTATCCGCTGCCGTAGAGGCTGGGCCGTGGGTTGTCGCTCATGCCGCCATCAACCGAGACATAGGTCCTGATGCCGGGGACCTCTTTGATCGTCCCCACCGTGTAGAGGGTCACTGCCGCAGCCGCGACGATCGAGCGGCCCGGCTCCGCGAGGACCCGTGCCGCGATGCCGTTGTCGGCACAGGCGTCCTTGACGATCGCGGCCCACTCTGTGATCGACGGCGCAGACTCGCCCGCCACGTAGGCAACACCGAGGCCGCCGCCGATCGAGAACTCGGGGAGGTCGAGCGGTGCAACAAACGGGGCAAGCGCTTCGACCGCCTTGCGGAATGAGTCGGCATCGAACACCTGACTCCCGATGTGGGCGTGGACGCCGACGAGGTCCATAGCATCCGACGCCGCGATGCGCTGTACTGCCATCTCGGCATCGCCGGATGCCAGGCTGAAGCCGAACTTCGAGTCGGCGATCCCCGTCTGCAGGTACTCGTGGGTGTGAGCCTCGATCCCGGGCGTGACGCGCACCAGGACCGTCGGACGAGGTGCACCGTCCGCAACGAGAGACTCGATCCGATCTATCTCGACGAAGGAGTCGACGACGAACCGGCCCACGCCGGCATCGAGCGCCGATTCGATCTCCTCTACCGACTTGTTGTTGCCGTGGAACACGAGTCGCTCAGCCGGAACACCCGCATGGAGCGCGACGAAGAGTTCGCCTCCTGTGGCGACGTCGAGGTGCATTCCCTCCTCGAAGGCGAGTTGGGCCATTGCCGTCGTCATGAACGCCTTGGTCGCATACGCGACCCCGTCGCCGAACGCTGTCACAGCTTCTCGGCCCCGCGCCCGAAGTTGCTCCTCGTCATAGACGAACAACGGGGTCCCGAACTCGGCGGCAAGTTCAAGAACGTCAACCCCACCGATGAAGAGTCGCCCATCGATGATCTCGGATGAGCCGGGGAGGAGAGAACGCTGGATGGGAGTCACGCGACCGCTCCGCGGCCGGGAGACAGGCGACAGGCGGCAGGCGACAGGAAGACTCCGGCACGGTTCCTCCCTCGACGAAGGCGGGGGCGATGGTGCCGGCCAGGGCAACGGAGACGGTCAAAGCACTGGAGTGGAACCGCCTGACCCCCCTCCCGGCCCTGACGGGCCGGACTCCCCCCTGAGGGGGGAGAAGAGAATCGCGCCTGTCGCCCGTCGGAGCACGAAGCAACCGCGTGTTGTGTGCTCCCTGTCACCTGTCCCCTCGCCATCACATTCTCTCTGGGACTTCAATGCCCAGCGTGTCTAGGAGCAATGTCAGCACTCGGAGTGTCAGATCTACCAGCGAGAGCCAGGATGCCTGGCGGATCGGATCCTCTTCTCTCAGGATGTGGCACGCTTCGTAGAAGCGATTGAAGTCGGTGGCTACCTCGTATGCGTACTCGGTGAGCACGTTCGGGGCACGTACGTCAACGGCTCGCTCGATGACCTCCGGCAGGAGCAACAGACGCAGAATCAGACCGCGCTCCTGGTTCACTGCTGGAGCAACGATCGGTCCCGGCGTGAGACCCGCTGCGCCTGCCCGTCGCAGAATCGACTGGATCCGCACCGCCCCATACTGCAGATACGGACCTGTCTTCCCCTCGAACGATGTGAAACGCTCGAGGTCGAAGATGTAGTTCGACGTTCGGTGGTTCGAGAGATCCCCGAACTTCAACGCGCCGAGACCGACCTGCCTGGCGATCCGATCGCGCTCATCGTCCGGATAGTCCTGAGCGATTTCCGCCTCATCGAGGCGGGCCCGGGCGGCATCGGTGACGATATTCATGAGATCGGCGAGGCGGAGCACGCCACCTTCTCGGGTCTTGAAGGGCGTCCCGTCGGGTCCGTTGACGGTCCCGAACGCGGTGTGCTGCAGGCCGACCGAGTCCGAAGCGATCCCCGCAAGGCGCGCCGCCCGGAAGACCTGCTCGAAGTGGAGTGCCTGCCGGGCATCGACGACGTAGAGCACCAGGTCGTAGCCCTCCTCGATCCGATGGTCGAGTGTGGCCAGGTCCGTCGTTGAATAGAGATAGGAGCCGTCAGAGCGTGTCAGCAAGAGCGGCGGCATCTCTGTCTTGTCATCATCCTTCCCGACCTGGACGACGATCGCACCGTCGGACTCGAAGGCAAGGTTGTCATCGTTCACAAGTCGATCAACCAGCGGAGCGAGCCGGTCGTGCACGGTGCTCTCGCCGCGCCACAGATCGAACTCGACACCAAGCTCGGCGAAGTCCTTCTTCTGTTCGGCGACCGACACGTCGTGATAGTGGCGCCACAGCGCCAGGTACCCGGGCCGGCCGTTTTGGAGATCGAAGGTTGCCTGACGGGCTCGCTCGGCTTCCTCCGGTTCGTTCTTGCAGCGCTCGACAACGACCGGGTACATCTCGGAGAGGTCATCGAGCGTCACCGGCGAGTCCTCCGGATACGGACCAGAGAAGTCCGGGTCGAAGTATGGGAGACCAGGTTGATGCCGCTCCAGTTCGATGATCAGCTGCCCAATCGGCATGCCCCAGTCGCCCATGTGGATGTCGCCGTCGACCTCGTGCCCGGCGACCCGGAAGAGACGCTTGAGGCTCTCGCCGATGATGGATGCACGGAGATGTCCGACGTGCATCGACTTGGACATGTTTGGACCGCCGTAGTCGACCAGCACCTTCCGCTTCGGATCAGGAGTGCTGATTCCGCACCGTTCGCCGTCCTCCATGGCCTGGGCGTTGTCGGCGAGGTACTCATCGGTCACGGTGATGTTGATGAAGCCCGGTCCGGCAATGTCGAGCGATGCGTAGATCTCGCGATCCGTCAGAACATCGAGAACCGCCTGCGCGAGATCACGCGGATTGCGTCCGGCGCGTTTCGCGGCGGCGAGTGCACCGTTGCACTGATACTGAGCGAGTTCAGGCCGCTGCGACGGAACCACGAGACCAGCGGAGCGGTCGACGCCGGCAGTTTCGAACGCGTCACCGAATCGTTGAGAGAGATCTTTGAGAAGGGACATGGCACCAATCAGCAGAGAAGGTTGTAAGGACCCGCAGGTTACAATCGTTTGCAGCGCCCCAGTAGCTCAGGGGATTAGAGCACTGGCCTCCGGAGCCGGGAGCGCAGGTTCGATTCCTGCCTGGGGCACGCTGGCGTGTTCGCAGTTCTCGGGTGGTTGCGTTTGCACTTCCTTGGTGGTGTTCGGCTATCGGTGTGTTCGCAGTGTGGCGAGTACGTTTGTGTGAGCATGGTGGGGGCCCAGGAGTGTCGGGCGCGACGTTACCCTGCGATGATCTCACAGGGTGTGAACGGCGGGTCGTGTCGGCTTAGCCGGTTTCGAGGTCTGCGAAACGCTTTCTTCGATCGGCTCGGGGCTTCCGAGACTCGGTTTCGGTGTCTGCTTCCCAGTTTCTCTGGATCCGGAGGTTGTGGGCGAGGAGAGCGGCTCCTATGTGTAGTGCCTGTTTGTCACGCGTGGTGTGGCGTGTGAATCCTCGGCGGAGATCGATAGGGCGGCCCTTGAGTTGGGAGTTGGCGGTTTCTGTGAGGTTGCGTCGACCGTGGGCTTTCCAGAATGCTGTTGTACCGAAGATCGTGGCTTGTGCCGTGAGCAGTTCGTCGGCGCCAGAAACGAATGTCTTGTCGAGGAACTCACCACTGATTGAAGCGCCCTGGGTTTGTTGGAGACTCTGGTGTGTACCGGGTTTGGTGGAGTCAGCTCACTTGGCTCAGCTGTGCGTCGGGTTGGTTGCGGTGGATGGTTTCGTATTCGATGGGGGTGTGCATTCC
>CAXMQQ010000009.1:0-61506 GCA_964195545.1 uncultured Acidimicrobiia bacterium
GGCATGATGCTCATCAGGTCCACAGCCTGGTGATTCGGGATGGCCTCGATCTGGAGGGTGTCCACTAGGCCGCGATGGGTGTCTCCAGGATCGGCCACGCGACGAATGATCGTGATGGCCGTCTTCTCGATGCCGAAGGCGCGATCGAGACAGTCCATGGTGCGGATCAGGCCCGTGGTGTTGCAGGAAGTGAGCTTCAGGTAGTCGCGGCCGATTCCTGCGTCGTAGTTGGCATAGCCGTGGAAGAAGACGTCGGCGACTTCGCCCGCCTCCCCTCCTTGGAAGACGGCTTTGACACCGGCCGCCTGATACTTCACCTTGTTCTTGGCACCAATGCCGCCCGGAGCAGAATCGAGCATGATGTCGACCTCGCTGAGGAGATCGTCGAAACTGCCAGAAACCGGGATGCCTGCGCCTTCGAGGTGCGCCTCGGAGCCGGGCACCGCGGCAAACATCCGGTAGGGCATCCCACGCTCCGCGAGGGCACGCACGGGGAGCGTCGCAGCAACGTCGGCGACGCCGACGAGCTCCATGTCTTCCTGGCGGGCTACACCGTCCGCCAGGCGCTGCCCGATCACCCCGAACCCTGCTACTCCGACCTTCACCTTGGTCATTTTCGAACTTCGCTTTCGTTCTAGGCAGTCGCTCGCATTGCCGCGACAACCGCTGATCCCATTTCGACGGTCGAATTCGATCCACCCATGTCTCGGGTGCGGACCTCTCCGGCACCGAGCGTGCCTGCAATGGCGGATTCGATGTGGTCGGCTGCTTCGCTCTCACCGACATTGTCCAACATCATCCGGACCGCCTCGATGGTTGCGATCGGATTGACGACAAGCTGGCCGGTGTACTTGGGAGCGGAGCCGTGAATGGGTTCGAACATCGACGGGTAGTCACCTTCCGGATTGATGTTGCCGCCGGCGGCAAACCCCATGCCTCCCTGGAGCATCGCACCAAGGTCGGTGATGATGTCACCGAACAGATTGGATGCGACGACGACATCGAAGTAGTCCGGGTTCTTGACGAACCACATCGTCAGGGCATCCACCAGCGCCATATCCGTCTCGATATCGGGAAAGTCCTCCGCCACGGAATCGAAGGCTTCATCCCAGAACACCATCGAATAGTTCAGAGCATTCGATTTCGTGCAATTGGTTACCCGACCCACAGGGTTCGACGAACCGAGTTTTGCTCTCTTCCTCGCCGCCTCAAAACCGTACCGAATCGCGCGCTCACAACCCTTCCAGGTAAACACTCCGGTCTGAAGAGCAAACGCATCGGGGGTACCGCGCTTGAAGAAGCCCCCTGTGCCGGAATACTCCCCCTCCGTGTTCTCTCGGACGACCAAGATGTCCAATGTCTCCGGGTTGGCCGTTGCTATCGGGGAGGAGACGCCCGGGTAGAGTTTGATCGGGCGGAGATTTATGTATTGATCGAAGCCCTTCCGGATGGCGAGCAACATCTGCAGCGAAATGTGATCCTCGACCTTGTTGGCGTCACCGATGCAGCCCAGGAATATCGAGTCGAATCCACTCAACGTCTCGAGAGCGTTCTCCGGCATCATCGAGCCGGTCTGCAGGAAGCGATCACAGGACCAGTCGAACGTCTCTGTGGCGATATCGAATCCGTGGATACTCGCAGCAGCATCCAAGACACGTACCGCCTCTTCCGCGATCTCAACACCCACGCCATCCCCAGGTATCGAAGCGATTCGGTATGTGTTCATCGGTCCTCCTCAGGAAGCTATGGATGTATGAGGCGAACCCCGACTTCGGGCGTTCGCCCTGATCTCACCCCGAGACTAGACGCGAGACGGGGAGCCGGCACAATCCTCATCGATAATCGATGACCTACCAGCCTGGAGTCGCAAGACAGTTGTCGACGCGATGTAGTCGATGGACATGAGCTTTGGACTGTTCTGCACGGGATTGATCTCATCGCCATCTATGACTGGCCATTGGCGGCAGGCCTTTCGGGCGCCGACCAACGAGAAGAGGGTGGTGCCGGTGGAGCCAGCTCAGAGGTTGAGGGCTGCGAGTCGACTGAACACCACATCCGTATTTCTGAGGAAGTGTTCTGTCGAGAAGCAGGATTCGAGTTCCTCGGTCGTTAGGTCGCAGTCGGGGTCAGCTGCCAGGCGATCCTTGAGCATGCCACCTTCGTCCCATGTGGCCATGGCGTTGTTCTGCACGATCCGATATGCGGCATCGCGGCTGTGGCCACCTTCGGCGAGTGCGAGAAGCACGGCTTGCGAAAACACCAGACCACGGGTCTCTTCGAGGTTCTCGGCCATGCGATCGGTATCCACGACGAGACCATGAACGAGCCTGGCCATCCGGGCGAGCGCAAAATCGAGGAGGCCGGTCGCGTCCGGGAGTGCCACCCGCTCGGCGGCGGAGTGACTGATGTCTCGCTCGTGCCACAGTGCCACGTTTTCCATCCCGACCGAGGCATATCCACGAAGAAGCCGGGAGATCCCTGTGATGTTCTCGGATGCGATCGGGTTGCGTTTGTGGGGCATCGCCGACGAACCCTTCTGACCCGATTCGAACGACTCCCTTACTTCCCCAATCTCGCTTCGTTGGAGGTGACGGATCTCGGTGGCGAAGCGCTCGAGCGAGGAGCCCGTGAGGGCGATCGTGCTGAGGAACTCGGCCTGGCGGTCCCTGTGGGTGATTTGCGACGAGGCCGACTCGATCCCGATCCCGAGCCGCTCACAGACGAACGCCTCGACCGAGGGAGGGGTGTGGGCGTATGTGCCCACGGCGCCCGAGATCTTGCCGACTGCAACCGCATCCCTCGCGTGTTGCATCCGGCGATGATCCCTGGCGATCTCGAACGCCCAGTTCGCCAGCTTGAGGCCGAATGAAGTCGGTTCTGCCCAGATGCCGTGGGTACGGCCGATGATCGGCGTGTCACGGTGCTCCATCGCCTTGCTTCGAACGATGTCAAAGAGCGCTTCGATACGACCGAGCAGCAGGTTGCCGGCGTCCCGGAGGAGAACGCCGTTGGCCGTGTCGAGAACGTCCGATGACGTCAGCCCGAAGTGGACCCACTCGCCTCCGGGATCGACCGATCCCGCGAGCAGGTCGACGAATGCCGCGACGTCATGGTTGGTGATCTGTTCGCGATCCTTCCATGCGATCGGATCGACCTCCGGAGCCGAACGAAGTGCCGTGCCAACCTCTGCGGGAACGACACCGAGGTTGCTCCACGCCTCGACGACGAGGGTCTCGACTTCCTTCCATACGGCGAGCTTGCGCTCTTCGCTCCAAACGGCCGCCATCTCGGGGAGGGAGTATCGGTCGATCATGATCCGTAGTCTGCAGGCCGTAGTCTGTAGTCCGTATGTCGGGGTTCGCGACCGGTCACGCGATCCCCGATGTCGTCGATGGGACGGGGTCCTGTCATGAGACCGGGCGCATCAGGGTGGCTTCGCGGCCTGGGCCGACTCCCACCGACGACACCCTGACTCCACTCAATTCTTCGACACGCTCCACGTATCGTTTCGCTGCGTCGGGGAGGTCGGCGTACGACTCGACGCCGCTGATGTCCTCACCCCAGCCTTCGAGCTCCTCGTAGACCGGGTGGCAGTTGTACAGCACACGCTGCTGACGGGGGAACTCGTTGTATCGATCGCCAAGGGAGTCGTAGGCAACCGCAATCTTCAGCGGACCGAAGTGGGAAAGGATGTCGAGCTTCGTGAGGGCGATCTCGGTGAGACCGTTGACGCGAGCGGAGTACCGGAGAGCCACCGTGTCGAGCCACCCCGTGCGACGGCGTCGGCCGGTCACGACTCCGTACTCGCCGCCGATGTCGATCATCCGCTCGCCCGTCTCGTCGAGCAACTCGGTCGGGAACGGTCCCGTACCGACTCGCGTGATGTAGGCCTTGGCGACACCGATCACGTTGTCGATGTCCCGTGGTCCAATACCCGAACCGGTCGCGGCCCCGCCGGCCGTCGGATTCGATGACGTCACGAACGGATACGTGCCGTGATCGATGTCGAGCAGCGTGCCCTGCGCACCTTCGAACAGAACGTTCTTCCCGGCATGGATGGCTTCCCATACGAGCAGCGACGTATCCGCGACGTGGTCGCGGATCACGTCGGCGTAGCCCAGATACTCCTCGTACATCTCGTCGATATCGAGCGGCAGCTGGTTGTAGACCTTCTGGAGCTGACGGTTCTTGTCCTTGCCGACGACGTCGAGCTTCTTCCGGAAGATCTTCGGGTCGAAGAGATCCTGTATTCGGATTCCGAAACGTGAGTACTTGTCCATGTACGCCGGACCGATCCCGCGCTTCGTTGTCCCGATCTGCTCCTCGCCGAGATAGCGCTCGAGCACCGCGTCGAGCTTGCGGTGGTACGGCATGATGACATGCGCGTTGCCAGAGACCCGGAGCCGGGATGGGTCGATGCCGCGAGCTGCGAGTTCTTCCATTTCCCGGATCATCACGGCAGGATCGATGACGGTCCCGTTGCCGATGACCGGCGTGACCTGGGGGTAGAGCACCCCGGAGGGGATGAGGCTGAGAGCGAACCGCTCGCCATCAACGACGATCGTGTGGCCTGCGTTATTGCCGCCCTGATAGCGAACGACAACGTCGGCATCTTTGGAGTACCGATCAGTGATCTTCCCCTTGCCTTCATCACCCCACTGGGCACCAAGGATCACCGTGGCCGGCATGTGGACTCCTCACTAGTGAAAGGAGATTGTACCGCCCTGTTACCGGTCCGGCACAAAGCGTCGGACCACCAACAGGCGTAGTCCATGGTCCACCAGCGGTCGTCAGTAGTCGGTACTCCGACCGGCTGTGAGCCCGCGTCATACTCCTGCAAGCCTCAGAGCATCTTGCGGATTCGGCGCGTCTCTTCGACTGCCGTGCCGACAGCTGCTGACTCGCCGAATCCGAGATCCGCCGCCAACCGCAGTTGGGTCCAGTCTCGGAGCCATTGCCTGCCGCGATGCGAAGGAGCTAGACGAAGGATCGGTCTCCGCCTCTACCTGCGCCATGCGCGGCAACGGCCAACCGCTTGCTGCATCCCCTCTCGCACTACTAGGTTCCTGGGCTATCCCTCGGCCGCGGGTCGGGGGTACGCGTCCTGAGGCAGGGCGCCGGAGGAAATGTCGGAAGTTAGAAAAGGGGAAATCCCATATGATGAAAAGACTTGTACTGCTCTTTGCAGTGCTCGCCCTTGTTGCCGCAGCATGCGGTAGTAGTGACGATGCAGACGAGACGACCACGACCGCAGCCGGTACGGAGACGACTGTGGCCGACGCCGGGCAAGAGACGACAGACACCGGTGAGAGCACGCTCGACAGGGTGATCGCTCGCGGCACGCTCAAGTGCGGCATCTCGACCGGCGCTCCCGGCTTCTCCGAGACGGACCCGCAGGGCAATTCGACGGGCCTCGATGCCGACTACTGCCGTGCCGTTGCGGCCGCAGTTCTCGGTGACGCGACTGCCGTCGAGTTCCGCGGGTTGACGGCAGCCGAGCGGTTCGCAGCGCTGGACACAGGCGAAGTCGATGTCCTGATGAGGAACACGACGTGGACCCAGTCCCGTGATGGTGACTTGGCACTCGACTTCGTGGCAACGACATTCTACGACGGCCAGCAGATCATGGGGAACCCCGCGACTCTGACGGCCCTAGAGGATGGCATGACAAACGAAGAGGCGTTCGCAGCCATCGACGGCGGCATTGTTTGCACCAACGCCGGCACGACCACTGAGAAGAACATCAGTGAAGGTGCCGCCCAGAGTGGCGCGTCGATCTCGCTCGAGACGGTTGAGAACTTTGCCGAGGCGATGGACAAGTTCATCGCCGGTACGTGCGACCTGGTCACAACCGACGGTTCTGGTCTCTTCGGGCACCGTTCTGCGAACATCGCAGCCGGTACCGAGGGCGCTGAGAACTGGGTCATCTTCCCCGATGCTCCCATCTCCAAGGAGCCGCTGGGTCCTGTCGTCCGTCAGAACGACTCCACTTGGATGGATGTTGTGCAGTGGACGGTCTTCGCGACGTTCATCGCGGAAGAGAATGGCGTCACGGCGGCCAGCGCCGAGGCGGACAAGGACAAGACGCCCGAGATCGCTCGACTCTTCGGTGTTTCCGAGGACGAGGTTCAGACCAAGATGGGTCTGAGCGCGGACGCCTTCTTCCAGGTGATCTCGCAAGTCGGAAACTACGGCGAGATCTACGAGCGGAACCTCGGACCGCTGAACCTGAAGCGCGACGGTACGCGCAACATGCAGTGGTACGACGGGGGTCTGATCTACGCCCCGCCGGCACGCTGATCGAACCGAACGACGAGTGAAGAGCGGGGGCGCGATAGCGCCCCCGCTTCCTTTGTGTCTATGGTGCACCAAGCGGTTGAGCCGGTGAGCGCCGGTGGGAGGACATCTAGGCATGGCGGTTACCGTCAGGGAAAGCGAGAGGACGCCCCTCTGGCGCAATGCCGCGTTCCTCAAGTGGGCGTCTCAACTGTCAGTGTTGGTGGTCACCCTCGCCTTCTTCGTCATCCTCGGTCGCCAGGCCTTTTCCAACTTCAGCGCTTCAGGGACGACCTTCGACCTGGATTTCCTGACCGACCCGATCGGGGTCTTCCTTCGCGAGGGCATCGACACCGAGCCCGACAGCTCGATCCGGGCGCTGGCCGTGGGGGCGATGAACACGCTGCGCGTCGCGATCACCGGCATCATCGCCGCGACCATCATCGGAACGCTGATTGGAATCGGGAGGCTGTCCAGCAACTGGATCGTCAACAAGGTCGCCACGTTCTACATCGAGACGATCCGGAACATCCCGCTGCTCGTCCAGATCTTCTTCTGGCAGGCGATGGTGATCGCCCTTCCGAGCCTCGTCGCTGCAGACATCGGTGAGTACTGGTTCAAGAGTTCGAACAAGGGAATAGCGTTCGCGTGGGTGAGCTGGAACGGCGGGTTCTGGCCCTGGATCGTGTTCGTGGGCGCCGGCATCATCGTCGGACGTTTCGTCTCGCGGTGGCGCTATCGGGTGCAAGAGGAGACCGGCGAGGCGAGCCACGCCTCATACTATGTGGCGGGGACACTGATCGTGTTCGCAGCTGTCGGGTGGTTTGCATGGCCGCTCCTCAGCTTCATGGAGCCGATCTTCCACGGCATCGCTAACTTCGTCGACGCCGTTCCGGCGATTCTCGTTCCGATCATCGTCGCACTGGCTGCGTTGCTCGGGGCGGGATGGTGGATCAGGAGCTTCTTCGAATCACGGCGCACGCCGGCCGGCTTCGGGAAACTCACCGATGATGACTGGTTCCGCGTGATCTTCGCCGGCACCATGGGCGTTGTCGTTGCCGCCATCGCATTCCTGGTGAGCGGCATCACCGTCACCACCGTCGCCGGTGAGGTGCTCACAGTCGCCGAGATGATCCGCCTGGGAATCGGGAACTTCTTCGACTGGTTGGGCAACGGCTTCGCCGCAGATGGTGGGAAGCCGCTGAACTTCTCCAAAGCATCAGTGGTGCAGAGGGGGAACTTCCCTCAGTACGGCGACACGGGAGCCGTGATGACGGTTCCGTTCTTCGCCGTGTGGTTCTCCATAACGCTGTACACAGCGGCGTTCATCGCGGAGATCGTGCGCGGCGGCATCCTTGCCGTCTCCAAAGGTCAGACCGAAGCAGCTCAAGCGGTTGGGCTCAAGCGCTCGCAGTTCCTTCGCTTGATCATCCTCCCTCAGGCGTTCCGGATCATCCTGCCGCCGATCGGGAACCAGTATCTCAATCTGTTCAAGAACACGTCGCTCGGGATCGGCGTTGCATACGCAGAGATCGTCGCCGTCGGCAGCACCATCCTGAACCAGACGGGACAGACGCTTCCGATCGTGCTGATCTGGATGGGGTTCTTCCTGACCGGGAGCCTGATGATCTCCGGGGTCGTCAACTACTACAACCGCAAGATGAAGCTCGTGGAGCGATGAGATGACCACCAGGATCGAACTACCCGAGATTCCCGATCTGGCACCCGAGCCGCCTCCACGCGGTCCGCGCGTATGGCTGCGCGAGAACCTGTTCTCTACACCGGTGAGCGGTGTCCTGTCGATTGTCACGATCATGGTTGGTCTCGCCGCATACCGCGGTGTGCTCGCATTCGTCTTCGCCCCCGATCGCAGGTGGGAAGCGGTCACCTACAACGCACGACTGCTGATGATCCAGGCGTACCCGAGCGAACAGATGACCCGCATCTGGGTCTCGGTCGCCATCGTTGTGCTGTTGCTGGCGGCGACTGTTGCGGTGTACCGGATCGGCGGCCAAACGACTCCGCGCAAGGTTGGGATCGGGCTGATGTCCCTCGGATCGATCATCGTTGTGGGCGGCGTCATCGGGCCGTGGGGGATCGCGCTCTCTCCGTTCGGCGTTGAATCGATGCGCGGCTTTCTGGGATGGGTGATCGTGGGGGTCGTCCTTGTCGTCGGCGGACATCTGTTGCGGACGGTGCCGGGAGAAGAGCGCGCGAGGGATTCTTCGATTCCGATCCTGGGAGTCGTGCTCGTTGCGATCTTCGTGGTGCTGAGTGCCCTCTGGACGGTTCTGCTGCCTCAACCCATCTTCGACGAGGCGGGCAAACAGACCATCACCATGGAACCGATCGCGATGAGCACCCGGCTGCCGTGGACGTACATCGCGGTTCTGGGGATCGTCATCTACTTCGTGATGTGGTTCCTCCGAGACCGGATCCCCATCGGGCTGGCCCGCAGGACACTCGTGGGGCTTTGGGTCGGATCCTTCCCGTTCATCGTGCTCGTGCTCCTGCGAGACCCTCATATGGACTACGGGCGTGTCTTCACCTGGTACCTACCGGTGGCCCTTGGATTCATCGTCATCGGCGGACTGATCCTCAACTTCGTCGCCGGCGGCAGGGGTGAGCTTGGCAGGGTGATCGGTGCGGTTCTCCTCATCATGGCGCTCGCCTCGTTCATGTTCCCAATGGAGTTCCTGATCCGATTCCTCCTGCTGTCGCTTGCCCTGTTCGCTTTTGCCGCGCCCACGTTCGGAGGCAAGGGCGGCGGTCGCGTCGCGTTCCTGTCGATCTGGGCTGGCACGGCAGGACTACTGACGTTCTTCCTTGCGCTGCTCACGGCTCCCTCCACCGTCGAGGTTGCCGGTTCGTCGTTCCTCGGCGGACTCCTCCTGACCATCGTGCTGTCGGTGGTCGCCATCACGCTCTCGCTCCCGATCGGCATCATGCTCGCTCTTGCGCGAACATCGAGGATGCCGATCTTCCGGCTGATGGCGACGACGTACATCGAGATCGTGCGCGGCGTCCCACTTATCACATGGCTCATCGTTGCTTTCATCATGCTGCCGGTGGCGCTGCCGGCCGGCGTCGAGATCGGTGGCGTAGCGAGGGCGATGGGTGCGATGACGTTCTTCTCGGCCGCCTATCTGGCGGAGAACGTTCGCGGCGGCCTCCAGGCGATCCCCAAGGGCCAGTACGAGGCATCGGAGGCAATGGGCCTCACCACGAGTCAGACGACAGTCTTCATCGTCCTCCCACAGGCGTTGCGAGCCGTCATTCCCGCACTCGTCGGCCAGATCATCTCGTTGTTCAAGGACACGTCGCTCGTGACGATCGTCGGTTTGTTCGACTTCCTCCACATCGCACGTCTTGTCATCCCGTCGCAGACGCAGCCCTTCAACTTCCTCGGGGTCCTGCGCGAACCCCTCCTCTTCGCTGCTGTCGTCTACTGGATGTTCACCTTCACGTTCAGCCGCATCTCACAGCGGCTGGAGAAGAAGCTTGGTGTTGGCGAACGGTGATCTGAAAGGATGAAACCATGACCGGAAATGGAAATGGAGATGGTGCTGCGAGGGGCCACACGCTGGGTGGGCCTATGATCGTCAGCGAGGACGTCAAGAAGTGGTTCGGTGACTTCCAGGCGCTCAAGGGCGTGACGGCGACGGTTCGCGAGCGCGAAGTGGTCGTCGTGATCGGTCCGTCCGGCTCGGGGAAGTCGACGTGGATCCGGTGCATCAACCGCCTCGAGGCGCACCAAGAGGGCACGATCATCGTCGATGGACTCGAGTTGACGAACGACATCAAGCACATCGAGAAGATCCGTTCAGAAGTGGGGATGGTGTTCCAGCAGTTCAACCTGTTCCCACACCTCACCGTGTTGGACAACATCACGCTCGCCCCGCAATGGGTGCGCAAGCTCCCAAAGGCAGAGGCCGTAGACCTGGGCATGGAGTTGTTGGAGCGGGTTGGGATTCCGGAGCAGGCGAGCAAGTATCCGGGCCAGCTGTCTGGTGGTCAGCAGCAGCGTGTGGCGATTGCCCGTTCGCTGGCGATGAAGCCGAAGATCATGTTGTTCGACGAGCCGACGTCTGCACTGGATCCTGAGATGATCAAAGAGGTCCTCGACGTGATGAAGGAGTTGGCGCTGTCGGGCATGACGATGATCGTGGTGACCCACGAGATGGGGTTTGCCAAAGAGGTCGCCGACCGGGTCATGTTCTTCGACTACGGCACGATCGTGGAGGAAGGCACACCGGAGCACTTCTTCACAAACCCGCAGCACGACCGCACGAAGTTGTTCCTCAGTCAGATTCTGTAGCCCGGAGGGCTACAGAACCTGACAGTACTCAGTACTCAGCACGGAGCGCCTGCGCTCCCACAGCTTCCACGCTTCTGCTGCTATCAGGATCGCTACCGCTGCAGTGAGTGAGATCAGCAGGTCTCTCGGTCCGAGGGCCACAGTTCCGAAGACGTTCTGGAGGAACGGAACGTAGATGAGAGCGAAGTGGGCTGCGATGCCGATGCCCACCGCGGCGAGCATCGCCCGATTCGAGAACAACCCCACGGAGAACAGTGACTTCTTCTCAGCTCGCACCTCGAGGGCCAACGCCAACTGACTGAAGATCAGTGTCGTGAAGAGCATCGTTCTCCACGCCGGATCATCGGCGTTCCAAGCCATCCAGCCCACAAGCAGCGAGAGGGCTGCCATCAGTGAGCCGAACCCGCCGATGTACTGAACGACACCGTCACCGAAGATGGTCTCACTCGCCGATCGCGGAGATCGATTCATAACGTCGTCCTCGGCCGGTTCGACGCCGAGGGCAAGGGCAGGGAGTCCGTCGGTAACAAGGTTCATCCAGAGGATCTGAAGGGGGAGCAGCGGTATGGGCATGCCGAGGAACGGTCCGATGATCATCACCGCCAGCTCGGAGGCGTTGCAGGTGAGGAGGTACTTGATGAACTTCCTGATGTTGTCGTAGATGACCCGACCCTCTTCGACCGCCGATACGATCGTGGCGAAGTTGTCGTCGAGGAGCACCATGTCGGCAGCTTCTTTCGATACGTCGGTGCCCGTGATTCCCATTGCTACGCCGATGTCGGCGCGCTTGAGCGCGGGAGCATCGTTGACACCATCTCCGGTCATGGCCGTCGGATCGCCGTCCTCCCGATAGGCAGAGATCAGTCGGAGCTTGTGCTCGGGTGAGACGCGGGCGAAGACGGACGTGTTCTCTACCACCGTTGCGAGTTCGGCGTCGTCCATGCGATCGATATCGGATCCGATGAGGAAGTCGTCACCCCCCTCGATGCCTACTTCTGTGGCGATGTGCCGGGCAGTAAGCGGGTGATCGCCGGTGATCATCACGGTCCTGATGCCGGCCGCCTTTGCGGTGGCAACGGCTTCGGCGACTTCGGCTCGAGGAGGGTCCATGAGACCGAAGAGCCCAATGAAGACGAGGTCGTGTTCAGCCTGTTCGTCGGTTGGGACGGCGTCCCAACCGCGTGCTGCGACGGCGAGGACGCGGGTCCCGGTGGCCGCGAGTTCCTCTGCTCGCTCTGTGATGCGGCGTTCCCACTCCTCCGTGATCGGTTCGATCTCTCCGCGGACGAGGACCGATGTTGATCGTTCGGAGACTCGTTCCACAGCCCCCTTGGTGAACGACGCGGCGACTGCGCCGGGCGGGAACGCTGTGGCGATGCCGTCGACCCACTCCGGCAGTGAGTCGGGGATCGAGTGGATCGTCGTCATCCGTTTGCGTGTCGAATCGAACGGAACCTCTCCCACTCTCGGGAACAGTTCTTCGAGGTCAGGTTTCGGGATCCGGAGCTCTGCCGCGGCCAGGACGAGCGCGGTCTCGGTCGGATCGCCGACCGATCGGTTGCCGTTCTCCGTGACGGTGAGTGTCGCGTCGTTGCAGAGGGCACCGGCGGCGAGCGAAGCTTCGAGACCCTGAGCTATCTCGTCCGCTCCGGTCTTCGTGATCGTGAACGGTCCGGTTGCTTCTCCCGTGAGCGCGACTTGCTCGTTGGCCAGGTCGAGCACCGTCACGGTCATGCGGTTCTGGGTCAGCGTCCCGGTCTTGTCGGTACAGATCACCGAGACGGAGCCGAGTGTCTCGACCGCTGGCAGTCGCCGGATCAACGCTTTCCTTTGCAACATGCGCTGTGCCCCGAGCGACAAGGCGATCGTGACGACAGCAGGCATGGCTTCAGGAATCGCTGCCACGGCGAGGCTCACGGAGGTGAGCAACATGATCTCCACGCTCTCGCCGTTCATGATCCCGATCCCGAAGAGCAGCGCAACGATGCCGAGCGCCACAATGGCAAGAACTTTCGCGAGGTGGTCGAGTCTGCGCTGGAGGGGTGTGCGTTCCTCTTCAACGGCCTGGAGCATCTCAGCGATTCGCCCGAGTTCGGTCTGCATCCCGGTGTCGGTGACAGCGACTACCCCGCGCCCACGGGTCACCGTTGTTCCGCGATAGACGACGTTCCTCCGGTCGGCAACGGCGAGGCTCTTGTCATAGACCTTGCCGGCCTCCTTGCCGACGGGCACGGACTCACCGGTGAGGGGCGCTTCTTCGACCTCAAGGTTGATCGATTCGACGAGGCGACCGTCGGCGGGGATGATGTTCCCCGTCTCGAGGGTCAGGATGTCGCCGGGCACGATGTCGCTGGCAGAGGTGACGATGGTCTCTCCCGACCGTACCAGCGTCACTTCCGGTACTGCCATGCGTTTGAGGGCAGCCATCGCTTCTTCGGCCTTCTTCTCCTGGACAAAGCCCATCACCGCGTTCAGGACGATGATCGCCAGGATGGCCACCGCCTCGATCCAGTCTTTCAGAAACGCCGAGACGACGGCCGCGACGATCAGAATCGCTGTGAATAGGTCCCGGAACTGGGAGAGGAAGATCCGGAGGGATGACCGCCCGCCGCGATCCTCGAGCTCATTCGTGCCGTACCTCTCGAGGCGTTCTGCGACTTCCGGCTCGGAGAGACCTTCTCGCGATGACCCGAGCTGTTCGAGCGTCGAGTCGGCGGAGAATCGATACCAGTCAGTTTCGGCAGTGCTCGTATCGGTGCTCACCCTCAAACGATAGGCACACCCCACCCCGACCCGCGCTGCATACCCAGGGTTGGTGTCCTTGTATTTGACGCCGTCAGCCCGCGGAATGTGGTGGGCAGACCGGTCCGCGTATTCTGTGGGCCCACAGCTGCATATACGAGGACACCAACCCTGGGTATGCGGATTTGGGTTTAGGGGGTGGCGGTGCCGAGGTCGCCCCAGCGGTCGCCTTCTGCCAGGTCGATGATCGTCATCGCCATCGCAAGCGCACCATCCCGAATGGCTGCCTTGCCGGTCGGGGTCAGCGTGTGAGCAGCGAACTCCTTCTGATGGTTCACCGCAGGCTCCGCCTTGATGTCGAGCATCGGGTGGATCGACGGGACCTCATAAGACACGTTCGACATGTCGGTCGAGGCCGTCGCCCCCGGGTCGTACTCGATTGCCCGGTGCATGGGTCGACCGAGCGCTGCAGAGTTCTCGGCGAACAGGTCCGCCATCACGGGATCGACGATCATGTCGGTGTACGCATGGCCCTGTGCCTCGATCTCGACCGTACACCCTGTCGCTATGGCAGCCCCATCGATAGCGGCCACGACCTTCGCATAGAGCTCGTCCAAGCGCTCCTTCGTCAGTGCACGGACGTACCACGACATCGAGGTGAACGCCGGGATGACGTTCGGAACGCCGCCTCCGTAGGTGATGACGCCATGGACCTTGTCCGTCGGATACATCGCCTGGCGCAGGGTCGAGACGTTCACGTAGGCCTGCACCGCGGCATCGAGAGCGTTGATGCCCACCTGCGGCTTGAACGCCGCGTGGGATGCCTTGCCGTGGAACTCGACATCGATCTGCGTTACGGCAAGGAAGTTCTTGTCGACGACGTCATCGTTGGCGGGGTGGACCATCATCGAGGCCGCGGCGTCGGCGAATGCACCGGCGTTGATCAGGTCGACCTTGCCGCCGTATGCTTCTTCCGCCGGTGTGCCGAGGACGGTGACGCGAATGCCCAGCTTCTCAATGAGAGGCGCCAGAGCGATGCCCGCTCCGATCGCCGACGTGGCGATGATGTTGTGGCCACAGGCGTGCCCGACCTCGGGGAGCGCGTCGATCTCGCAACAGATGACTACCTCGGGGCCCTTGGAACCGATGCGGGCGGCGAATGCTGTGTCGAGACCGTACGCGGGATACTCGACGGCGAAACCCTTCTCCGTCAGGAACCCTGCCAATTGGGCAGACGTCTCGAACTCTTCGAAGGCGATCTCGGGATGCTGGTACATCCACCGCGACAGATCCCGCAGTTCGTGCTCAACCCCGTCAAACGCCTGGGCCGCTGCTTCTTTGGTGGTCATCTTTGCTCCCTGCGGTCGCCAGTACCCAGTACCCAGTACCCAGTACTCAGTACTCGCCGTCAGGCGAGGCTACACACGACGGGAATTGGCACAGCCGTCAGGGGTTGAAAAGCCGTAGCATTGCTCCGGCCAGGAGGTGCCATGGGACAGTATCAAGACGAAATCAAGAAGATCGGCCCGCCGTCGGCGGAGTTGCGAGCGCTCATACCCGAGGTCTACGAAGGCTTCGCCAAGACGTACGGCGCCGTCTATCGGGACGGCGCGCTTCCTGCAGCCACTAAGGAACTGATGGCCGTCGCTATTGCGATTTCCCAAGGATGCAAGGGTTGCATCGCCAGTCACGTCCGAGGAGCCGCACGCAGGGGGGCGACCGAAGAGCAGATGGCCGAGACCATCGGCGTCACCATCCAGATGGGTGGAGGACCTGCCTCGGTCTACGGGCCTGAAGCCTGGGAAGCTTTCAAGGAGTTCAAGGAGCGGTACAGATGACCCCGATCCTCGCTTCCTTTCCTTCACCATCTGAGAACGTTCTCGAGATCGGTCCGCTGACGATCCACTACTACGGGATCATGATCGCCATCGGTGTGATCGTCGCCGTCCTCGTTGCCAAGCGCCGTTACGAGCGCTTCGGTGGTAGCAGCGAACTCGTCGAACGGGTCTCGATCTGGGCCGTCGCCATCGGCTTCCTTGGGGCACGGCTCGGATATGTGATCACCCACACGGGAGACTTCATCGACCGTCCCTGGGGCGTTCTGTTCATCTGGGAGGGTGGGCTCGCTCTCTACGGCGGTCTCGCTCTCGGAGCGCTCGCAGCGGTCTTCCTCCTTCGCCGATCGAAGGGCGACATCTTCGCCTTCACCGATGCCGTCGCCGTGGGAATCCCTCTTGCCCAGGCCATCGGCCGATGGGGCAACTACTTCAACCAAGAGCTCTTCGGTACACCGTCGGATCTGCCGTGGGCCGTGCAGATCGATCCGAACATGGCTGCGGTCGCCGGCTACCCGGGGTTCACGACCTTCCACCCGACCTTCCTCTACGAGTCGCTCTGGAACATCTTTCTCACCGCTGGGATCATCCTCTGGCTCGAGCGCCGCAACAAACTGGCGAAGGGATCGTCTATCGCCCTCTATCTCATCATCTATGGGGCAGGTCGATTCCTCATGGAGTTGATGCGGACTGACACCACCTTCCGCCTTCTCGGCTTGAGTCGCAACGGCTGGATCTCCGCAGGTGCGGTCCTGTTCGGGATCGGATTGTTCTGGTGGATGCAACGCCGTCATGAGCCGCGAGTGCTCGTAGGCCCGTCCGTGTTCATCGCTCCGGGTGAGCAGACGGTTGCGAAGCCGATCGAAGGTGATGAACCGTCCGGTGACGGATCCAAGGACGCCTCCGGGTTGTCGTTCGGTGACGGCATGGGTGGACATGCCTCGTCGTCGTCCCCATCAGATGGAAGCGGGGGCAACGAAGGGGTCGACGGAGAGGGTCAAGTCGCTCCACCGTCGTCTAGCTGAGTCCCATCTCCACAAGGTCCGCTCGCACCTGTTCGTTGTCGAGCAGGCGCCGGAGTGCAACGACGGCTGGGCGATCCCAGCGGTCCTTTCTGACGGCGAAGTCGTAGCGCTCGTTCGCGACGAAGTGGAACCCGAGACCTGCTGCGCTAGCAACCGTGTCGAGGGTCATTCCCCAATCGGCCCGTCCCTGTTCGACAGCTGCAGCCACGCCGTTGTGCGTCTTGACCTGGTGCAGGTATCCCGCGGGTTGGTGCCCATCCAGGAGTTGATCGATCAAGATGCGCGTGCCGCTACCGGGGTTTCTGTTGACCATGCGGTAGCGACCGCCTCTGATCTCCTCGAGGAGCTGTTCGTCGCCGATGCCGGCAAGTCCCTGTTCGCCGGGCCGGTACACGATGCCCTGCCGCCGGTCGTATCCGGAGACGAGTCGAATGCCGCCGGGGAGGAACGGCTGGTTGTAGCGGCCCGTGGCGGCATCCAGCAAGTGCGTGCCGGCGACGTCACCCTCACCACGCGCTAGTGCTGTGAGACCGGCACTCGAACCGACCGGAATCGCCTTGATTCGATATTCGTCTGCGGCGAGCAAGCCGAGGAGATAATCGAGGCCCACACAGTGGCTCCCGATGACCACGAGATCGGGGAAGCGAATACCATCTTCGAGAAGACGGACGGTCATCCGCTCTCCCTCTGCCACGTATTCGGTGGATGCCGGGATGCGAACAAATCCGTCGGCCCGGCCGAACGCAGTGACGCTACCCGAGCCGGCGCCGAGTGGGTAGGCAGCCAGTCCGTCATCTCCTTCGACGAGGTCGACAAGGGAGTACTCGGTGCGCCCGGGGACCGAAGTGATCCGCATCGGTGCAATGCACTCCACGGTGTGAATAGCGTCATCGGGTACACCGGAGAGACGTCGGAGCAAGGGTGCGACGAACTCATGGAAGGTGAAGACAGCCGAGGTCGGAAAGCCGGGAAGCACGACGACGGGAGTTCCGGCGATAACGGAGAGCAGGATCGGCTTGCCAGGTTTGAGCGCCACACCGTGAACGACGATTCCGGGTGAATCGGGAAGACGCTCTGCCAGGCGGTTCACGGCTTCCGAGTTCACGTCGCCCTCGCCTTTCGACGTTCCACCGGAAAGCAGCACGACGTCGACAGCATTCGGTCCGGTGACGAGCTCCTCCACCAGTGACTCGACGACGTCGAGGTCATCGGGGGCGATGCCGGCCGGCACGGGCTCACACCCGAGTTCGCTGACGGCGTCGAGCAGCATCGGCTGGTTCGAGTCGAAGACCTGCCCAAGTGCAAGCGCACCGCCCGGTGCCACGATCTCGTCACCAGTAGAGACGACGGCGACCCGGGGCCGAGAGATCACATCGATGTGAGCGATACCAACGGCGGCCAGCACTGCCGTATCTCGAGACGTCAAGGCAATACCGCGGCGAAGTACCGTGTCGCCGCGACCGACATCCGAACCGGCGTACGACACATTTGCACCCGGAGCGACCGAGCGAGAGACCTCGATGCCCGCGTCGACCGGATCTGTGTGCTCGACCATGACGACCGCGTCGGTGCCCCGCGGGACAACCCCGCCGGTGGCGATCTGCACGACAGTACCGGCGGGTGTATCGAATCCCTCGCGAGGCGTGTCTCCGGCAGCGAGCGTCACCTCCGAGACGGTGAGAACGATCGGTTCGAGCTCCTCCGCTCCGTAGGTGTCGGCGGCATGTACGGCGAACCCATCGACATTGCTTCGATCGAAGCCGGGAACGTCGACTACCGCGGTCACATCGCTTGCCAGAATCCGACCCAAGGCTCGATCGAGCGGGACTTGTTCGATCAGCGGACCGAGGTGGCTGCACGCGCTGGAGAACGATGCGTGGGCGGCATCCTCTTCAATGACGTTCAGGAACTGGCGTTGCCTCACGAATCGCAACCCCCGTGAAAGCAGTGCACCGTCACGTCGGTGCCTTCTGCATATCCTTCGAGGGCAGCGGGGATCACGACGAATCCCGAGGCCTTGGAAACGGACGAGAGAACGGATGAACCCGAAATCGCCAGAGGTTCGACGAGACCCGCATCGATGACGACCCTGGCGTAGTCGGTTCGTCCGATCTGCGAAACGATTCTGCGAGCAAGCGTGCGTCTGACGGCCAGATAGGGCCAGTTGGGGGACCGGCCGCCGAGCAGTCGAATGACCGGACCGGCAAAGAAGTCGTAGGCAGCGAGACAGGAGACCGGATTGCCGGGGAGGATGATGACCCGGACCCCGTTGATTGTGCCGATCCCGGTTGGTGCCGACGGTCGCATCGTGATGCCGTGAATGGACAGGGAGCCCAGTTTGCCGACGAGGATGGGAACTCGATCCTCGGATCCGACCGATGCCGCCCCGGCCGTGACGATGACATCGGCGCCGGGGCGAGCGAGAGCTTCTTCCATGACGCCCTCGTCATCAGGGAGGCGGGCTAGCTCAGCGATGCCTCCGTCTCGTTCGACGAGCGCCGCCAGCATCGGGGAATTGGAGTCGACGATCTTCGTGCCCTTCGGTGATGCGCCGGGCGGTAGGAGTTCGTCACCTGAGACGATGATCCGGACGGTGGGTCGGCCGACGACCTCGATCGGGTCATAGCCGATGGAGGAGAGAAGTCCGACATCTTGGGGGAGGAGGGTCCTTCCGGCGTTGAGGATCTGGTCGCCGGCCGCAACGTCCTCGCCGACCCGCCCGACATTCCTGCCGACCGGTACCGGCGCCGTGGCCTCGATCTGATCTCCTGAGCCGCGTGTGTCCTCGACCATCA
The DNA here is from genome assembly GCA_964195545.1 of uncultured Acidimicrobiia bacterium. Classification (GTDB taxonomy): domain Bacteria; phylum Actinomycetota; class Acidimicrobiia; order Spongiisociales; family UBA5794; genus JAHEEL01. The sequence goes on from CAXMQQ010000009.1 coordinate 18,992, forward strand.
GAACGGCATCGGCGCCGTCCGGTATGGGTGCGCCGGTCACGATCGTCACACATTGCCCGTGCCTGACATGGGCATCGGGCACGGTGCCCGGCATCGACCTGCCCACGACCTCGAGCGGGATGGGGTTGTAGGAGGTAGCTCCGTAGGTGTCCTCAGCGCACACGGCGTATCCGTCCATCATCGAGCGTCGAAAGGCCGGAACGTTCACAGCACTTACAACGTCGAGAGCGAGCACCCTGCCGGTCGCAGCCATGACAGCCACCGGATCCGACGGGAGCGGTGAGACGCCGTCCATGGCAGCCTCCAGGGCTTCCTTGACCGTAGATCGATCGCGAAAGCCGCGCATGCGGATGTCAGGGTTCGTCATGGGAAAGCGATGCTAACGAAGTAGCAGGACGCAAGTAGCAGGACACAAGACGGGCTTCGTTCCTGCTACTTGCTACTCAGACACCCAGCTTGTCTGCCACCCAGCCGAGATCGAGTTCTTCAAGCGTCTCTCTGGGCGGGTTGCCGGTCTCCGGATCCCACCCTGCCAATCGGTAGTAGGTGTCAATGGCTTCGGCGATCGTCTCCCGATCCATCGTGGCACCGGCGCTCGGCCCATCCTGCAAGGGATCGTCATAGAGACGCTTCGGGAGCGTGTCCTGGTCGCGGGTGAGGCCCTCCCGAGCGTTGAATGCTCGCAGCAAGTTGATACGCCGGCGGCCGTACGTGAGGAGGTCGTCGACCGTCGTCTCCATGCCGGTGACGGCCGTCACCACCGCTGCGAGGTCATCCATGCCGAGCAATTCCCAGCCCGGTCCGAAGACGAACTGGCAGACGTTGGCGGTGTCCATCGCGGAGTAGGCGTACTGGGTCGTGAGGGCGTAGCGCACCTTCTCCTCGTTGAGAGAGTCGGCCGGCTGAGGGTTGGTCAAGCCGATGTCGGCCATGCGCTTCCCATATTTCTCCGGCCAGCTTGCAAGCGTCTTGGGCGTGTACATCCCGTCGTGCTCGCTGGATTGGTGATCCGCCCCGAACGGATTCACTGCGTAGATGACGCCCAGCGTCGGCTTGACCTGAGGCATGTGCGCCGGAAGCTCGGCGCCCTTCACGGCGATGGAGAGGTCTTCTGCCCCGTTGCCGATTGTGGCGGCGGCCACAGCTGATCCCTCGGCAAGGATGTCACCAAAGCCGTCACGATGGAGCGTCTTCTCGAGCATGGCGATCATCGCCTCGGCGTCGCCCCACTTCAGTTCAATGCCACCGGTGTCCTCAACGGTGATCAGGCCCTGCTCGAAACAATCAATCGCGAACGCCATCGTGGCACCCGCAGCGATCGTGTCGACCCCGTATTGATTGCAGAGTTGATTCGCGTATGCGATCGCATGGAGATCGTCGATGCCGCAGTCGGATCCGAACATGGCCGCCGTCTCGTACTCGGGTCCTCCCGATTCAGGGTTGAGCACCTTGTCCATCCATTCGTCCTTGACGACTCTCTTGCATCGGACTGCACACGAATAGCAGGTGTCACGACCCTGCTTCAGCTTGCTGACTTCGTCGGTTCCGCGAAGGAGTTCGTCGAAGAGTCGCTCGCCGCCGATCTTCCTCGCAGCCTCGAACCCGAAGGATCCGCTCTGGTAGTTCCGTGTCGGCAGACCTCCGACCGCACTCTGGCTTTCGAGAATGCCGATCGTGCCGTACTTGGCGAGCTCCCACACATCCTCATCGCCTCGAACGAGCGGTACCGCTCGCTGAACGATTGACCTCAGTGCCTCCGGGTCGGCCATCGGAAGCTTCTTCTTGCCTCCCCGAACGGCGATCGCCTTGAGCATCTTGCTCCCCATGACAGCCCCCATGCCGGTCCGTCCATGGGCGCGGGTTGCCATTGACATGATGGCGGCGAAGCGGACCTTCTTCTCACCCGCCGGTCCGACCTGGAGGACCTCGATGCGGTTGTCGTCGAGTTCGGTCTTGAGCGCCTGCTCGACTTCCAGTGTCGTCTCTCCCCACAGATGCGATGCATCACGCAGTTCGGCTTCCCCCTGGTTGATCCAGAGATACACCGGCTTTGGTGAGATGCCGCGAACCACGATTCCGTCGAACCCGGCGAACTTGAGTTCTGCCGGCCAAAACCCGCCGGCCTGGCTGTCGCCCGCACCCCCGGTGATGGGTGACTTGGCGACGACCGTGCATCGGCTCTGGCCGGCGATTGGTGCCCCGGTCGGTCCGGCAAGCATGAATGCCAAGGTGTTCTCTGGTCCGTACGGATCCACGCCGGCCGGCGTGTTCTTGAGGAGGTAGTAGAGGCCGAGCGCACTGCCACCCAGGTAGGTGCGGTATAGCTCGTCCGGCGGTTCCTCGATGTCGAGGGTTCCGGTGGTCAGATCGACATGAAGGATCTTCCCTGCAAAACCGAACATGTCGTCCTCCCTGGTGGCACGGTGATGGGGTCACAATAGTTGAGTGGCCGGAGACGTATACAGCCCGGGGTGAGTGACCGACTGGATGTCATGGCGTGTCACGCCCCTTAGAATGGAGGGGCGATGGGGTCCGGCGATCACGGCGACATTGGCGTTGGAGAGTGTCCTAGCGACCTTCCACGTCGATAGCGGTGCAGCGTCGTGGATGATGTATGCGGGAGCGACGATGAGGTCGCCCGGTTCCAGGGCCGAAGCACTCGGACTGCCATCGTCGGCACCGGCGAGCGTTCACCGACTGCCGACTGCCAGCCACCGACAACGCAACAGGGAAGAGGAGAGCGCTCGTCGCACTCCTCTTCCCTGTTGCTTCCTTGTTGCTTAGCTACTCGGAGGAGCCGATGCCCGCGTCCGCGAAGATCTCGCCGATTGCACCGAGGGATCCGAGAATCCCGCTGGCTTCGAGCGGCAGGAAGAGCTTCGTCGCCTGACCGTTCGCGACGCCTTCGAGTGCCTCGAGATACTTGATGGCGATGAGGTCCGGTGTCGGGTTACCGTTGTGGATCGCTCCGTATACCCGTTCGACTGCCTGGCCTTCACCCTCGGCCACCGTGAGCAGGCGGAACTTCTCGGCATCGGCGACTTCCCGGACCGCCTGTGCCTGACCCTCAGCCTCCAGGATTCGGGACTGTTTCACACCCTCGGCTTTGAGGATTTGGGACCGCTTCTCACCCTCGGCCTCGGTCACGACCGCTCGGCGCTCGCGCTCGGCTTTCATCTGACGGTGCATCGCCTGGGTGACGTCGACCGGCGGGTCGATCCGCTGGATCTCGACACGCACGACTCTCGTGCCCCAGACATCGGTCGCCTCGTCCAGGATCTCCCTGAGTTCAGTGTTGATCGTCTCGCGAGATGTCAGCGCGGAATCGAGGTCCATGTCTCCGATGACGTTACGAAGGTTCGTCTGGGCCAGCTTGGTTGCCGCGAGGATGAAGTTCGCCACGTTGTACTTCAGCTTCACCGGATCGGTCGCCTGGTAGTAGACGACGGCGTCGACGGTGACGACCACGTTGTCCTTCGTGATGACCTCTTGCGGGGGCACGTCGACGACCTGCTCTCGCATGTCGACCTTCCTCATCTTCTCGATGAATGGGACGATCATGTGGAAACCCGGGCCGACGGTCTTGCGGTACCGACCGAACCGTTCGATGAGGCCCTGCTCGTGCTGCTGGACGATCTTGATGGCGAGTGCCACGTAGATCACGAGGAGCAGGATGAAGGCCAGGACTACTACTGCTGCTGCAGCCATTGCTTTCCCTTTCTGTCAGATGGCTTGTTCGTTCCGTACATATCTAGTCGGTGGCCGGGGGGAGTGGCTCCACGACGAAGCGGGTACCCCGTACTTCGACGATTCTCACGACGGCGCCTTTCGGGATCTCGATGTCGGCGTCAACGGTGGCGCGCCACTCCTCCGTTCCCATCTTGACCATGCCGCTCGTATCGAAGTGACCAACCGGCCGGAGGACGATCGCGTTCCGGCCGACGTACCGATCTGCCCCGGCCTGGGCGGAAACGTCGGACTCCTGTTCCTGCTTGGCGAACCGTTGAAGCACGGCCAGGAAGATGACCGAGATCACAACGAATGTGACGAGCTGGATCGGCACCGAGACTCCCATGAAGGCGAGGATCGCAGCGGCGACTGCGCCCACGGCGAAGGGGAGGAGGAAGAACCCTACGGTGAGGAGCTCTCCGATCGAGAGGATCACCGCTGCGGCGATCCAGATCCATCTCCATTGTTCAGCGTCCACATCTGCTCCCTTCGGTGCGAGGATCGCTACGGCGGCAAATGCGATGCCGAGCAATCCGATCGTGAGCCAGATCCAGAGTGCGCTGGATCTGGTCTGAATGTATTCGCGTCGATCGACTCGTGCCGAGCCGCGATAGGCAGCGGCCCAAGCTTCGGCGAACACCGCGAGGTCGGTGCCGATGACGCTACCAACAGACTGCCCGGCCGCGGTTGCCTCGCTGAGGTGATCGGTCAACTCGTTGCGCATCTCTCCGACTGTGTTGTCGGGAACGCCGGTATCTCTCCAGTAGCGGGCGCATTCGTTGACGGTTCTGTCAACGTTCCGGTCAGCCACGTTCACCTCCATCCACTATCGCTGAGACTCCTGCGCTCAGATCATGCCACTCTTCCGTCCAGTCCTTGAGGCGGGTCTTCCCGGGCTTGACGATCCGGTAGTACTTCCGGGGTGGACCGCTCCCGTCTGCCTCGACGAAGTACCCCTCGACCAGTCCAGCTTTCTGGAGCCGCGAGAGCGTCGGATAGATACTGCCATCGCTCACGAGCTTGACGCCTCGTTTGTTCAGTTTCGCCGCCATCTCGTATCCATAGCTCGGTTCTTCGTCGATGAGCGAGAGCAGGCACATGTCGAGTACTCCCTTGAGGAGTTGCGAGCTGTGATCCACTGTCCACTCCTTCCAGCCCTTGTGATGTCAGATATCGTGGTTCATAGAATACCTTGTATCAAGGAATATCATGGATTGGCTAAGTTGTCAAGAAGATTGTCAGCTACGAGCTGTGAGCTACGAGCAAATAGCGACAGTCTCTCCGAACACCGACAACCGACGACCGACTATGGACAGGCTGGTCGCCAGTCTGTCTCACCGAAGACTTGTGACAGCAGTTCATACAGGAGTGGGTCGTAGGCCCGGAGTTCGTCTCTGGTGTCGACGTGGTTGTGGATCTGGTCCTCCTCGTCGATCTCTTCGTTGTTGGCATCAAAGAACGATTGAACACCCTCGGCCCAGTACATGTCCGAGTTCACCTCGGCGACGGTGTTCCGCCACAGGTCGGCCGCTATGGCACGTCCGTAGGCAGCTTCGATGGCATGATCCAAGCCATGGTCGACGAGGGCGATCCCGAACCGTCGGATCGTCCATCCGAAGTCGCGGACGAACATGTCTTCCCCCTCGAAGCGGTCGGATTCGAGGCACAGGAGATTCTCTTCGGATCCGGCGACAACCGGGATCTCTTCGGTGCCGGGGAAGGAGCGGCCGAGTCGGTGCCAATCGGTTCCCGGATGGATCTTGTAGACGTCCTCGAATTCGGGCAGATCCGTGATGCGTTGATCTTGCCCGATGACGGCGATACCGTCGATCGAGACGGCAACGGACCCGGCGAGGTCGGGTCGCTCGGCAAGCAGACCGGCCATCCGGGCGGCGGCAGCTTCGAGCGCTCGGTCGTCGATGGACTCCGCCGCAAAGATGGCGATACCGTGCTGTTCGCACGTCTTGCGGTAGAAATCATCGTCGGTGCCGATGCCTTCGATCACGCACGTTGGCTGGGGAAGCGTCGTTGTAGTGGTCGGCGTGGAGGTCGTCGTCGTGGAGGTCGTCGTGGAGGGGAGCGCGGTCGTGGTCGGGGAGAGCGTGGAACTCGTGGTTGCCAGCGGGGCGAACGTTGTGGCTGTCGCGGTTTCGACCTCTTCGGACGCCGTCTGGCATCCGGCAGCAAGGAACGCTACTGCGCACAGCAACACGGTCGATCGGAGGGCTCGCATAGAGCGAAGATGCTACGGGTCCCGCGGGCCAAGGACGGTATTCGCCCCAAATGCGCGTGTCATGGCCGCGAGCGCGCTAACTTGTCCACAGGGCATAACGGGCGGTTGTACATGCAACCGAACGAAATGGTAGGAAGATGCGGTCAAGACACGACCGGATCCTCGATCTCGCCGAGCGCAGGCTGAGCCTCGGAGTTGAGCTGGGTATTATCCAGCGGAGAATCGAAGACGAAGAGCTCGATGGTGCACTCATCACCATCGATGGTCGACGGATGGTCAATTTCAGTTCATGCTCGTACCTTGCTCTCGATCGCGACGACCGACTCAAGAAAGCCGCGATCGACGCTACTGAGCGGTATGGCACCAGCTATTCGTCATCGCCGACGTATACGGCGCTTCCTCTCTATGACACCCTCGAGGAACGGCTCCGCTTGATCACGGGCGGGGCGGTAGCGATCGCTCAGACCACGACACTCGCTCATATCGCGGCTCTGCCGATCATGGTGTCTCCCGAGGATCTCGTTCTCATCGATGCTCAGACACACGACTCCGTGCACCTTGCGACACAGAATCTGAAGGGTGCAGGTGTCCGTGTCGAAACGGTGCCACACAGTGATATTCCTGCACTCGAGCGACGATTGACCGAGTTGGCCGGTGATTTCAACCATGTCTGGTATCTCGCGGACGGCGTGTACTCGATGCACGGCGATCTTGCCCCGGTGAAACAGGTCGCTGCCTTGCAGGATCGGTTCGACAATCTCTACACCTACTACGACGACGCGCATGGTTTCGGATGGCAAGGGGAGAGAGGCAGGGGGTATGTGCTGTCAGAGACTCCTCTCAACGAACGCATGGTCATGGCGGCGGGATTCGCCAAATCGTTTGGATCTGTCGGTGCCGTCTTGGCGTTCGGCGATCCGGCGATTGCACGCCGGGTGCGACTGGTTGGCGGTCCGTTGACGTTCTCCGGTCCGATACCACCGCCCGACCTTGGGGCGGCAACGGAGTCCGCAGCGTTCCATCTCTCTCCGGCATATGGCGATCGGCAGGCTCGGCTTCTTGAGGACATTGAATGGGTCCGGTCGGAATTCGTAAGACGCCAACTGCCTGTGGCATCGCTGGCGACAAGTCCGATCTGGTTCATCCGAGTCGGCTCCCCCGAACTTGTCGCCGAAATGATCCTGCGCCTCATGGGTGAGGGGTACTATCTCAATGCAGCCGCGTTCCCGGCTGTTGCGCTGGGCGACGGAGGCGTCAGATTCGCTCAGACCCTCCACAACACACGCGGGCAACTAACCGGACTCCTGGACGCTATTGAGCATCATCTACCGCAGGTGACTTCCGATCCCGACATGGTCATTGACCTGAGATATGAGACCGATGTTCGTGTAACCGGCGCCGAGTCACACCGGGTCTGATCGCTACACCTCGGTTCGATCCCTGCCGATAGTTCAAACATGCAGGTCTCTGCACCTATCGGATCGACGCGGGATCGAGTCAGTGTTCCGTGGTACGTCAGTGCCACGTTCGCTCTGCTCGCCGTTGTGGCTGGAATCGTCGCGTTCGGGAGTCCGGACATGGCTCACAACGTTGCGCCGATCGGGATACTGATCGGCAACGTCGTTGCCGGGATCGTGTTCATACGTCGATCTATCCGTCTGGAGCGCGCTGAGCGGCGAGCTTGGAGGCTGGTCGGCATTGGCCTGATCATCGCAGCCTCCGGGATCGTTGTGGTCGCGATGCAGTTGGCCATCGTCGGTGATGCACCCACATTCGGCTTCACCGACCTGTTCTTCATCGGCGGGTACGCACTCATCCTCGTCGGTTTCGCATCGCTTCCGCACACCGCCGGCGATTCGTTGCAGCGTACGCGGGTGGCGTTCGACGGAATCATCGGAGCGATCTCTGTCGGTGCTCTCCTGTGGGTGTTCGCTCTCGACCGAATCGTTGTGGGCCTCGAAGATGCATCTCTCGGTGATCGGGTCTTCGGCTCGATGTATCCGCTGATCGATCTCGCAGTCGTTGTCATCATCATGATCGTGACGGTGCGTCGATCCAGCCATCGATTCGATCTACGGATGCTGCTGTTCACCGGTGCTGTCCTCCTCCAGTCCATCGCCGACGTGAGCTATTTGGTCGAGGGCGTCGGCCAGAGTTTCACCGAGGCGAAACCACTGTTCGTGGTCTACTTGGCGGCTGCTGCCCTGTTCCTTGCAACAGCGCTTGTTGTTGACCGGGTGCCGCCCCCGAGAGAGTATGCGGACCGGCGGCTCCCGCTCTGGTCCGTCCTCGCACCGTACTCCGCGGCGGCGATCATGGTCGGTGTACTGGTGTTCCGGCTGTGGGATACGGACCTCGACCAGGGCGATCGCGTCCTTCTCGTCGCGACCCTGATCGTTGCAGTGCTTGTAATCGGTCGCCAAGGCATCGCTATTCGAGAGAATCGAAAGATCGTTGAGCAGCAACGATCCGATCTTGTGTCTTCGATCTCCCACGAGCTCAGGACACCGCTCACTGCCATGGTTGGCTTCGTCGCCGTGCTCCGGGAGGATCCGAAGCTCCACCTAGAAGAACGAGTCGAGATGATCGACGTGGTGGCGGAACAGGGATCCCACCTCGAGAGGATCGTTGAGGACCTCTTGGTCCTGGCTCATGACGAACCGAGCCGGATCGGACTCACGACCGCAGAACATCCCATCGGTCCGATCGTCGAGAGCGCGATTCGGACCGCTGGATACGAACCGCCGTATGTAACGACTGAGGTCGAACCCGGACTCACGGCAGTCGTCGATGGCGGGCGTATCGTTCAGATCCTCGTCAACCTCCTCTCCAATGCGCAACGATACGGCGGAGATAGGTGCCTGATTGTCGCAAAGGAGGAGAGCACCCGGTTGGTCATTGAGGTTCACGACTCAGGGCCCGGCGTCCCGAAGAAGTACGAACTGACGATCTGGGAGCGGTTCGAACGCGGTCCGAACCGCTACAACGCAAGCATCCCTGGATCAGGCATCGGCCTGGCGATGGTCCGCACAATCGCAGCGGCTCACGGCGGCCGGGTCGGCTACCGCGAGTCCGAGCGGCTCGGTGGAGCATGCTTCTCTATCGATCTCCCGGGCATCGTCGGCAAGATCGAGCCAAGCGTGATGGGGTCGTCCACGACAATGGCGATTGGCTAGACGGCTCCACCATCGGTAGTCGGTATCCGGTGAAGACTGCACTTGTACTGCTTGCTGCTCATAGCTCATAGCTCATAGCTCGCCCCTGTCACCCCTCAATTCTGTGGAAACCCAGGGCATCACCGTCCGCCACCACCTCGATCGTGTCTCCGTCGCGGAAGGTTCCGTCCAGGATCGCCAACGCGAGAGGATCGCCGATCGCCGTCTGGAGAAGACGCTTGAGGGGGCGTGCCCCGTACACGGCGTCGTAGCCGTGCTCCGTCAACCAGTCAGCGGCTCCGTCCGTGAGCTCGAGGCCAATACGTCGATCGGCGAGACGCGCCGCGAGTCCGGCGAACTGGATGGTCGCGATCTTCCTGAGATCATCCTTCGTGAGCCGATGGAACACGATCACGTCGTCGATCCGGTTCAGGAACTCGGGACGGAAGTGGGCCTTCACGGATTCCATCACGCGGGCTTCGATGAGATCCTCCGGGAGCTCTGGATCGATGAACTCAGACCCTAGATTCGATGTCATGATCAGCACCGTGTTCGAGAAATCGACGGTGCGGCCTCGTCCGTCCGTCAATCTTCCGTCGTCGAGCAATTGGAGGAGGACGTTGAACACGTCCGGGTGGGCCTTCTCGACCTCGTCGAGGAGGATCACGGAGTAGGGTCGACGGCGTACCGCTTCGGTCAACTGGCCACCTTCGTCGTACCCCACGTAGCCTGGGGGTGCACCGATCAGACGGCTCACCGAGTGCTTCTCCATGTATTCCGACATGTCGATTCGCACCATGGCTCGCTCGTCGTCGAACAGGAAGCCCGCGAGGGCACGGGCGAGTTCGGTCTTGCCGACACCCGTAGGTCCGAGGAAGAGGAACGAGCCGATCGGGCGATTCGGATCTGAGAGTCCGGCACGGGAGCGCCGGATGGCGTTCGCTACAGACTCAACTGCGTCGTTCTGACCGACGACCCGTTCGTGGAGATGCTCTTCGAGGCGGACGAGTTTGTGAACCTCACCCTCCATCAGCTTCGCCACCGGAATCCCGGTCCAACGACTCACCACTTCGGCAACGTCTTCTTCGTCCACTTCCTCTTTCAGCATCTTGGTGGTCGACTGAAGCCCCTCGAGCTCCGTCTGGCGATCCGCGAGGTCGCTCTCGAAGGACGGAAGGGATCCGTAACGGAGTTCGGCAGCCTGTTGCAGGTCACCGTCCCGCTCCGCTCGATCAGCAACCGCACGGGTCTCTTCGATGTCGTGCTTCACAGAACGAATGCCGTCGATCGCATCCTTCTCCGACTGCCAGTGAGCCGAGAGCTCGTCGAGGTCTTCAGCCAGATCAGCGAGCTCCTGCTCGATCGTTGCGAGTCGCTCCATCGAAGCTGTATCGGTCTCTTTGGCGAGCGCTTGGCGTTCGATCTCGAGCTGCCTGCGTCGTCGGGTCAGTTCGTCGATCTCCTCCGGCATGGAGTCGATCTCGATTCGGAGATGCGAGGCAGATTCGTCGACGAGGTCGATCGCCTTGTCGGGGAGGAGGCGACCGGTGATGTACCTATCAGAGAGCACAGCAGCCGCGACCAGAGACGCGTCGGTGATACGAACGCCGTGATGGACTTCGTAGCGTTCTTTGAGGCCACGGAGTATCCCGATGGTCTCCTCCACCGTAGGTGGTTCAACCAGGATGGGCTGGAATCGACGTTCGAGTGCCGGGTCCTTCTCGATGTACTTCCGGAACTCGTCGAGGGTTGTCGCTCCGATCATCCGTAGTTCGCCGCGGGCGAGCATCGGCTTCAGCATGTTGGAGGCGTCCATCGAGCCTTCGGAGGCGCCGGCTCCCACGATGGTGTGCATCTCGTCGATGAACGTGACGACGCGTCCTTCGGCAGCCTCGATTTCGTTCAGAACCGCCTGAAGTCGCTCCTCGAATTCGCCCCGGTACTTGGCGCCGGCAACGAGTGTTCCCATGTCGAGGCCGACGATCCGCTTGTTCTTCAGGCCTTCGGGGACGTCACCTTCGATGATCCGTTGGGCTAGACCTTCAACGATGGCGGTCTTGCCAACACCGGCTTCACCGATGAGCACAGGGTTGTTCTTCGTCCGGCGTGACAGCACCTGGATCGTGCGGCGGATCTCCTCGTCTCGACCGATCACCGGATCGAGTTTGCCCTGCTTGGCGAGTTCGGTGAGGTCGCGCCCGTACTTCTCGAGCGGCGCGAACGTGTCCTCGGGGTTCTGCGATGTGATCCGCTGGCTGCCGCGAACCTCGGTGAGTGCTCCAAGGATCGCATCCTTCGTGACACCTGCCCGGCGCAAGATGGCGCCGGTCGATCCGGCGGAAACGGAGAGAGCCAACAGCAGGTGCTCGACCGAGATGTAGTCATCCTTGAGAGCCCGGCGTTCGTTCTCGGCTCCCTCGAATACGGCAAGCGACTCCGGGGAGAAGGAGGCCTCGCTTCCACCGACGATGGTGGGGATCGCTGCGAGAGTCCGCTCAACCGGGCGGGTGATGTCCGTCGCGTGAATGTCGAGTTTCGCAAGGAGGGGGTAGATGAGTCCGTGGGTCTGGGCGAGGAGACCCGCGAGCAAGTGTTCGGGTTCCACATACGGTTGGGTACGCTGAGTCGCGAGGTCACGTGCGGAGAGGACGGCCTGTTGCGATTTCTGTGTGAAGGCGTTGAAGTCCATGAGGATCCGTTCTTCGTCGTTTGGAGTCTGTCAGTTGTTCAACACCAGAAATGATACACGTATGCCAGAAAATTTGAGTCAATATATGTCAAGTTCAATACAGTGGGGTCTGTCATGAGCTTCGTCGATCGAGGTGGCTGGTGGGTCGTTGCCCAACTCATCCTTTTTGGCCTGTATGCCCTTGCGATGCTCGGAACCGAGAGCATCACCGAAGGGATCGGCCTGGAGTTCGCCAGGGTCGTTGGCATCGCCATGGTGATCGTCGCCGTGGTCATCGGGGTCTGGTCGTTCGTCCTTCTCGGTCGGAATCTCACGATCTACCCGTATCCGGTTCATGAAGCCACGCTCACGGACCGTGGGCCGTATCGCCTGGTCCGGCACCCGATCTACCTGGCGGTCATCGTCGGTGGCGTCGGTCTGGGGCTTGCGTTGCTTAGCACGGCGGGCGTTCTCGTGGCGCTCGTGTTCATTCCCTTCTTCAGCGCGAAGACCGGATTCGAGGAGGACGGACTGGTCGAGCGCGTCCCCGGGTATCGCGAATACCGATCCACGATCCCATATCGGATCATCCCCTGGGTGATGTGAGGCGCTCTCGTTCGGACCAATCGGAAATGGAAACGCGGGCTGCGGCGTTATCCAACGACCGAACAGGGAGTTCAATAGTGCCGAAAGCAGTATGGAACGGAGCCGTCCTCGCTGAGAGCGACGACATCGTGATGGTCGAGGGGAATCACTACTTCCCGCCATCGTCACTCAACAGGGAGTTCTTCGCTCCAAGTAACCAGAAGAGCCGGTGCCCGTGGAAGGGGTTGGCGGGGTACTACGACGTCACCGTGGGCGGCAGGACGAATCCCGGTGCCGCGTGGTTCTACGCCGAGCCGAAGGCGGGAGCGGAAGACATCAAGAACAGGGTCGCCTTCTGGCGAGGAGTTCGAGTCGAGGAGTAGGACCCTGCCGGCACCAGGCAGATTCGTCCGCAACGTTATCCTGGCGTTCCGCGACCACGGAGCCCCATGATTCCCATCCGCATCGTCGAGACCGAACGAGAGGGCTTTGACGAACCCGTCGTCGAACTCTGGATGGAGAACGAGTTCGTCGGGATGGTGTTCTGGGATGGCTCGGCGACGGTCGTCCAGGTCTACCCAGCCGGGGACGATGACGTTCACGACCTCGAATTGCGGGATCTCTTCCGTGCCCTCGAGATGGCCGAGCGGATCGTCGATCCGTTGGCGTTCGATCAGGTGGAGGGACTCGTTCAGCTCGATGGAGGACGCGCTCAGGCGAAGCGGGAAGAGGTCGAGGACGACTGGTCGGACGAGGATCCGTCAACGGTTGAGCTCCTTTCGGAGTTCGACCCGCTGGCCGCCTTCCGGTCAGAGGACGGTGAAGGATTCTTTCCGAAGGACGTCGCCGAGCGGTTCATCCGGCGTTGCGAGGAACTGCGACTCGCTGTGGTCGAGATGGAGGGCTTCGATCTCATCACGGGCGAACTGAAGGCTCGGCCCGGTCTCGAACTCGTGGTCCAGCCTCAGTCGATCATGTCGGCTGCCGAGTTCTGCTCGCACGCGAACGCCACAGCGCTCGACCACCTCACCGGGTGGCCCGTCCGAGACTCGTTCGTTGTTGCTTTCGTCGTCCAGCAGCAGAACGGCGAGACGATTGTGGCGTGAGGATCCAGCCTCGCTGGATGCAGTCGGTACTCAATGATCGGTTCTAGGCCAAGTAGCATTGCCGGAACGATCCGAATGAGGGAGATTCTCGTCGATGTTTGACTACAAAGAATTGAAGGCCTACTGGTGGCTGTTCCTGGTCTCCGGACTCTTCAGTCTCTTCATCGGGGCTGCACTTGTGTTCTGGCCGGGCAAGACACTCACCGTGGTTGGTTGGCTCATTGGCCTCTGGATGCTCTTCTTCGGCGTTCTCCGGGTCGTGATGGCTCTCTTCGGTGGCAAGGCAGACGGACGATGGATCGTCCTGGTCGTCGGCATCGTCGTGATGAAGAACCCTGCCGAGACGATCGGGATCATCGCTCTCCTCGCAGCCATCTTCTGGATCATCAGTGGAATCATCGATGTGTTCCGTGCCTTTACGGACGGCGACATGCCGTCCCGAGGCTGGGTCATATTCGGCGGCATCGCGGCGATCGGGGCAGGTGCCGTCTTGCTGCTGTGGCCTGCAGCAACCGTCACTGTCCTCGCGATCATCGCCGGGATCTTCTTCTTCATCGACGGTGTCATGCAGATCCTTGCCGGCTTCGAACTGAAGAAGGGCTGATCCAGCGACGCTGAACGTAGTCCGTAGCCGGTAGTCGGGTTCCCCCGTCGCGGGGTGGGCGACGTGGAGCGTCAAGGACTGAGTGGGATCGTGCTCATAGCTCGGCGCCTCTACTCGGCTGGCTTGCCTTCTCCCGGCGGTCCGGACGCGGCTTCGCACCAATCGGCGTACCTGTTGGCACCCCAGGGGGCCGTGACACCGTGGAGGACCACGCTGAAGGCCACCGTGACGATGATGGCACCGATAACGAGTTGGCTCTGCTCGAGGCCGGCTTCCTCGACGAGGACACCGGCGAAGATGATCGACGCGAGACCCCGCGGTCCGAACCAGCCGAGGTAGGTGAGCGTGGGTGCCTTGAGCCCTGTGCCGATCATCGAGATGGCAACCGGAATCATCCGCACGACGGTGAGGCTCAAAACGGCGTAGAACACCGTCGCCGTGGTAAAAGCGGCGAGATTCGGCGCCAGTAGGTACGCCCCAAAGATCAGGAACGATGTCATCGTGAGAACCGTCCCGAGGTCATTGCCGGTCTCTGCGAAGTGCTCCGAGGGTGTTTCGAGACGATTGACGATGCGGCCGAAGGTGATCCCGGCGAGGTAGGCCGCTATGAAGCCGCTGCCGCCGAGATGGTCGGCCACGATGTATGTTCCGAGTGCCACGATGATCCAGTCCATCCGGATCCACTCCGCTTCGATCCAGGATCGCTTCAACGCGAATTGAATGGCGTAGGCAGCGCCGATGCCCATGGCGAGCCCAACAAGCACGGCGATGCCGATGCCTTCGACGAAGAACCTCCACAAGGGGTCTCCCCCGTCGGCCAGGCTGAGAGCCATGAGGAAGAGCAGGATTGGGAGAGCGATGCCGTCGTTGAGTCCCGACTCGATGCCGAGTGCTTCGCGCAGTCTGGTTGGGACCCTCTGGTTTGAGAGCACGGCCGACCCGAGAGCTGCGTCGGTCGGGGCAAGGATCGTCGCGATGATGGCTGCTCCGATGACTCCGGTCGAAGGGAAGATGAGGTAGGCGGCGACTGTTCCGAAGACAATCGTCAGAGGCATTCCGATCGTGAGCAGTCTTGTTGGGAGGTCCATGTCGACTTCCCACGATCGGATTTGGATCTTCGAAGCGTCGGTGAACAGCAAGAGCGCCAGGGTGAGTTCGAGCACAAGAACGACCGGAGAATCGATCGTGGTGATCGGTGGTATGACCCCTGCTGCGTAGCCGATCAAGCCGAGCGTGGCGAAGAACAGGGGGCCGGAGATCGGTGATGACACAAGCCGTTTGGAGACAAGGCCGTAGGCGAGGAGTGTCGCGCCGATGTAGATGATGGCTCCGATATCCACGGCTCTCCGCTCAGCAGTGGATTTGCACGTTAACGCCCAGACGTTCCGATCACGCGACCGAACGAGTCCTCGATCGCAGCCACGAGAGTGCCCTTGTGCATCCAGAGCAGCGTGGTGTGCCCTCCGCCGACCCGGCGAAGCTCGGACCCCGGCCAATGGGCGTGCAGTGCTCGTGTTGCGGCGGGCGGAACGTATCCATCCGAGCGAGCCGCGACCATCACGGCACGCCGTGCGTGGGCCGGTGCGGGACGATCGAGCACCGACGCCCTGAGAAGCATCTCGCGGAGCCTGGGTGCGGCAGACGATTCTCCGCCGAGAGCGGCCCAGTCGATCCCACCGCGCAACGCACCGTCGAGATACACGGGCGCAGGCGAGTACGACGCGGCGAGTGGTGCCGTGGCAACCGGGAACGGCATCGTTGAACTCACCAAAGCGGCGATGTTCCCACCCATGGAGTATCCGGCAACGCCGGGAGTGAGACCCTCATCCCGAACGGTGGCGAGCAGTCCGCGTCCTTCGGTCACGGCCCCGATTCCCATTTGAAAGAAGTCGGCGACCGTTCGTATCGGCTGGCCATCGTGGTGCGCCGGGCGTCGGATTCCGTAGTAGGGGTTCTCGAGAACAAGGCTGGCGATGCCCCGCTGTGCGAGTCTCCTGGCGATAGCGAACCTCGCTCGCGAGTCGTGTTCGTTCCATGCCGCCATCAACACCACCATGCGGTCGGCTCCCCCTTCCGGCAGGATCCGGGTCACCGCACCATGCCGTGCATGTTCAGGCAGCGTCGCAACGGGACTCTCGAAGATTCCGACGGAGATACCGAATCCATCTTCTTCGGTGTTCGAAGTCCACTCGATCGCGATGGGGAGCGGATCCCCGGATGGCATGCCTGTGGCATCGATCGCTGATGGGTCGCCCCAGCCATCGGTGAAGAAGCGGAGCCGGTCTGGTCCACGGCTCACGATCGTCCCGCCGAGTTGGTCGATCGGGTGGATCACGGATTCAGCGCTTCGATCACATCTTGGTAGAGACGCTGTTTGATCGTGCCGAGCGTCTCGGCATCCTTCCCCGAGTGCCGCTCGGCGATCTCGATCGACATGGGCACCACGGCGTCCTCCGGCACGGCCCGATGAACGACGTGACGACTTGACGCCTCCCTTCCACCGAAGCGATCACCGGAGATGGCGAGGTCGTCAGACCACGGCGGCGGCACCTTTCGAGAGATCAACACCGTCATTCCGCGAGTGAACGGGATCCCAACGTCGACCGAGGGCAGCGCGAAGAATCCGCGGTCGGCTCGCATGACGCGGTAGTCGTGGGCGAGGGCGAGGAGGGCCCCCGCTGCGATGCAATGCCCGTTGATCGCAGCGACCGTAACGAACGGGGCAGCGACGATCCGGGCAAGGAGATGGTCGACCATCGAGAGGAACGTCTGCAGGTCGTGCGCATCGAGGGTTTCCACGTATTGGAGAGACAATCCGGTCGAGAAGAACCGGCCGGATCCTGTGGTGACCAGCGTTCGGGGGCCAGAGGTGGCGGTGACTTCGTCGACTACAGCGGTGAATCGTTCGACGAATCGTGGGTCGATGACGTTCTCATCGCGGTCAAGGGTCGCAATGAAGACGGATCCCCGTCGCTCGAGTTCGATCATCCACCACGCCGATCTGTCGTCGATCCGGTCACGCTCAGGCCGGGTACAGTCTGGCGCATATGCAGATCGAAGTCGGCACCAGCGCAACCGTTCGCTTCGTGGTCGGTGATGATGACACCGCGATCGCCCTGGGAAGTGGAGACGTACCTGTTCTGGCCACGCCGCGTGTTGTGGCTCTCATGGAGCAGGCGGCCGTTGCGGCGCTCGCCGGCTCCCTCGATGAGGGCATGACTTCCGTTGGAACCCGAATCTCCATCGATCATCTCGCGGCATCTCTCGTCGGTGCTGTTGTCACCGCGTCGGCAAAGGTCGTAGCCCTCGACGGTCGGGCGGTGTCCTTCCGCCTTACGGTTCAAGAAGGGGACCGACAGGTGGCGACCGGAGATCACGTCAGATTCGTGGTGAATCGGGATCGATTCCTCGGTCGATAGCGACGGGCGCACGGCTGGGCGAACTCGTCAGCCAAGCCACTCGACGCGACACCACGATCGACGTTGGCAGTTCGGGCATTGCATCCAACGGCTGTAGTGCTTGCCGGGCATCCACATCGAGATCATGACGATGCGAACGCCGATGTCGAGGTGTGAGGCACGGGTCTTCGTGTCGCAGTGGGAGCACTCGATGACGCCGGTGCCGTGCTGATGCTTACCGGTCGAGAACAGGGCGGCCTGTCCTTCGCGTTCTTCCGGTTCGCGGAGCACGTCGTCTGCGAGCGGATCGTCGACACTGGTCGGCGCTGTCTCGAAGAGAGCCCTCTTGCCTTGGGGGTCTGAGCGTCCTGTCATGTCCGTCTCTCGATCTCTTCTGCGAGTTGTCGGTACGCTTCCGCGCTCTTGGACCGGCGGGCATGGGCGAGGACCGACTGTCCCTTCTCGGGTGCCTCAGCCACCTTGACCGAGCGAGGAATAGGAGGTGGGAGGACCTCGATGTCGTGCGTCTCGGAGACCTCGACGAGGGTTCGTTTCCCGAGGTTGGTCCTGGCATCGAACATCGTCGCCACGGCACCGAGGACTTCGAGGTTCTCGTTGGTGTAGGCCCTGACATCCTCGATCGTCTCGAGAAGTTGCCCAACCGCCCGGTGGGACAGTGTCTCCGCCTGGAACGGAATGAGGACATGCGATGCAGCCGTCAGACCATTGAGGGTGAGGATGCCCAGAGAGGGAGCACAGTCGATAAAGGTGTAGTCGTAGTCGTCGACCAGCGTCTTGAGCGCACGACCGAGAACAAACTCTCTCCCTGTCTTCGTGAGCAGGTGGATTTCGGAGCCGGCGAGGTCGATAGATGACGGCACGAGATCTATGCCGTTCACATCAATGACGGTGTCGGCGATCTCGGCCCTGCCCAGCATGACGTCGTGCACGGTTGTCTCGAGATCATCCGGGTCTATTCCGTTCTCATACGTGAGGCATGCCTGCGGGTCGAGGTCGACGATGAGTACCCGATTGCCGCGTTCAACGAGCGCCGCCGCGAGTGTATGGACGGTGGTGGTCTTCGCTACCCCACCCTTCTGATTCGCAACAGCGATGACAGCTCCCATGGGAAGATTGTAGATGGTGCCGCTGAGGCGTGTCCCTGAAAGGCGGTGCTCCGCAGTCCGTAGTCCGTATTCCGTATGGAGTGAGCCTTGGGCTCTGAGACATCAGCCGTCAGACATGAGACATGAGGTGCGGTTGTCTCATGTCTCATACCTCGAATCTGTCGGACCGACAACCGCCTACTCGGGTCCCTCGGGAGCGCACGGTCCCTCATATCCAGCCTGCAACACCGGATGCCCGGTCGCTTCGATGACGACCGGGACGAGGCACGCTCCGATCCGGCCGTCGGGTTCGAACACGAATTGAGCCACGGCGGTCGTGCGGGCCTGTGCGGATCCGGCCTGCCAGACGAAATTCCCGAGCCCCCAGGCGATCGGCTTGCCCGAATACCAACCGAGGGGTTGGAGGACATGCTGATGGTGTCCGAAGATGCCGTCCGCGCCGGCGTCGATGAAGGCCTCGGCGAGGCGGATCTCGAACGGCCGGGGCTGGGTTGTGCCCTGCTCTCCCCAGTGGATCGTTACGAGGACGAGGTCCGCGATCTCGCCGGCTGCCCTGATGGCTTCGGTCATGGCCTCGGCGGAGTCGCCATCTGTCATGCCGGGTCGGTCCTCGGTAGCGATCCAGGATCCCGTCTCGGGATGGACGCCACCGCCGCCCAGGATCGCGATCGTCCAGCCGTTCTTCTGTATGAGTACCGGCTCGTATGCCTCGGTAGCGTTGGCCCCCGCTCCGACCGGGTCGATACCAACTCCGACCAGGTTGTCCCTGGCGTCGAGCATCGCGTCGAAGCCGTAGTCCACTGCGTGGTTGTTGGCGAGATTGGCAACATCAACCCCGGCCGCCGCCATCGAAGGGAGAGATTCAGGATCGCACCGGAACGTCCACGGCTTGTTCCAGGCTGTGCCGAGATTCGACGCCGAGCACTCCAGGTTGATCACCGTCAGGTCGTCCTGATTGAGGATGTGGTTGAGGCCGGACCAGGCGTAGTCGTAGCCGGTGGACGGGAATGACCGGACGAACGTCGGATCGAGGTTCACGTCTCCCGTTCCGCTGACGACGAGGCGCTGCTTCTCGTTAGGAAACGACAGAGCCGGTTCAACAGGGGTGGTAGTCGTCGTGGATTCGGGTGTCGTTGTCGTTGTGGTTGTCGGCGAAGGGGCAACGACAGTCGTCGTCGCAGCAATCGCGGTGATCGAAGTGAACGCTGGCGGCGGTCGAGGCGACGCTGAAGTATCTGCCGTACAGGCGCCGAGAAGCATCGCGAATGCCGTCCAACCGATCACGCCAAGGAAGCGACTCCAATGCATCGAGACAACGGTACCTTTCAGACATCGAAACACGGTCGTTCATGCCCATCCGCGCGGCCGGGGGACACCGCGCCGTAGCGAGCGGATGCAGAGAAGGAGCACACGATGGAGAAGTGGGTCTACCGGTTCGACGAGGTCGATCAGGCTGAAGCAGCCCTCGACAACGATTGGGATCAAGTTCGAGGATTGCTCGGTGGCAAGGGTGCCAACCTCGGTGACATGTCGAGGATCGGTGTGCCGGTACCCCCGGGATTCACACTCACGACACAGGCGTGCAACGCCTACCTCGACAACGACGAGCAGTTCCCGGATGGGCTCACGGACCAGCTCGATGCTGCACTCGCGGCGACCGAGGCGAAGCTCGGCAAGAAGTTCGGCTCTGCGGACGCGCCGCTCCTCGTTTCATGTCGCTCCGGCGCCAAGTTCTCAATGCCCGGGATGATGGACACCGTTCTCAACATCGGTGTCAACGACGCAGTTCTCCCCGGCATGGTTGAAGCGTTCGGCAGTGAGAGATTCGTCTATGACTCCTATCGCCGTCTCGTTCAGATGTTCGGAAGTGTTGTCATGAATGTCGACGACCACGCCTTCGAAGAGGTGCTCACTGAAGCTCGCGCCGCTGCGGGTGTCGAGACAGATTCTGATCTCGACGTTGCCGCCCTATCGGGCGTGCTGGAGCGTTTCAAGGAGATCTTCAAGAACGAGACGGGTCAGGACTTCCCCCAGGATCCCAAGAACCAGTTGATGTTGGCTGTGGAAGCCGTCTTCAAATCCTGGAACTCTGACCGTGCGTTCGCTTACCGCAACGCGGACGGAATCCCCCATGATCTCGGAACCGCCGTCAACATTCAGGCAATGGTGTTCGGCAATATGGGAGAAGGATCCGGAACCGGCGTGGCGATGTCCCGAAACGCAACGACCGGCGAACCACACCTGGAGGGCGACTACCTGCTCAATGCCCAGGGCGAGGACGTCGTTGCAGGAATCCGGAGGACCGATCCCGTCGCGAAGCTCGGCGATGACATGCCTGCGGTGTATGCGGAGTTCGACGCTTTCGCGACGAAGCTCGAAGACCATTACCGCAACATGCAGGACATGGAGTTCACGATCGAGAACGGGAAGCTCTGGCTCCTCCAGACCCGTGACGGCAAGAGGACCGCTCAGGCGGCCGTTCGGATCGCGGTCGACATGGTCGAAGAAGGGATGATCTCAACAGATGAAGCCCTCATGCGGGTCTCTCCGGATCACGTCGACTTCTTCCTGCATCCACAGTTCAACGTCGATTCCAAGACGGCGGCAGCCGAGGAGGGCCGACAGATCGCCCTCGGTCTCAACGTCTCCCCGGGCGCCGCGGTCGGCATGGTCGCTTTCGACCCGGACCTCGCTCAAGAGTGGGCGAAGGACGGCAAAGATGTGATCTTGGGTCGTCCCGAGACCAAGCCGGATGACGTGCACGGCATGCTCGCCGCCAACGGCATCGTCACTTCTCGCGGTGGCCGTACGAGCCACGCAGCACTCGTTGCTCGTCAGTTCGGCAAGCCCGCCGTTGTTGGGGCGCACGAACTCGACATCGACGTTGCAGCCCGGACGATGACCGTCGGCGACGTCGTCGTCAACGAGGGCGACTGGCTCTCAGTCGACGGAACCACCGGAGAGGTCTTCCTCGGGATGGTCGAAACAAAGGTTCCAGACATCGACGATCCGTGGTTGACGAAGCTCCTCGGCTGGGCCGATGATCGGCGCGAGCTGGACGTCTGGGCGAATGCCGACTACCCGAGCGACGCCGAGCGCGCCCGTTCATACGGTGCTCGCGGTATCGGGCTGTGCAGGACCGAGCACATGTTCTTCGAGCCTGAGCGTCTCCCCGTCGTTCAGCGCATGATCCTCGCCGATTCGCAGGAAGAGCGAGAGGAACTGACGTTCTCCCTCCTGCCCTATCAGCGCGAGGACTTCGCCGGTCTGTTCAGGGCGATGGACGGCTATCCGGTCGTCATTCGACTCATCGATCCGCCGCTCCACGAGTTCCTGCCGGGATTCGACGAGCTCGTCAACGAGATCGCAGATCTGCGGATCAAATTGGCCACCACGACAGACGCGACCGAGCGGGAGTCCATCCAGACAGAGATTGAAGAGAAGTCGGAGATGCTCGACCGGGTGGAGGCCCTGAAGGAGCAGAACCCGATGCTCGGACTGCGTGGGGTGCGTCTTGGCATTCTCCGCCCGGAAATGACACGGATGCAGGTCAGGGCGATCTTCGAGGCTGCATGCACGGTGACCCGCGAGGGCATCGACGTGCATCCGGAGATCATGATTCCGCTGACCAGCCATGTGAACGAACTGGAGCGCCAGCGTTCCGTTCTCGAGAAGGAGGCCAAGGATGTCATGGTCGAACAGGACATCCAGATCGACTACAAGTTCGGCACGATGATCGAGATTCCGAGGGCGGCTCTCACCGCCGATCAGATCGCTGAGTTCGCCGAGTTCATCTCGTTCGGTACGAACGACCTTACGCAGATGACCTACGGCATCAGCCGTGACGATGCCGAGGGTGGATTCCTCATCGACTACGTGTCTCAGGGAATCCTCGATGACAACCCGTTCTTCACGATCGATCGTGACGGCGTTGGGCAGTTGATGGGCATCGCCCTCGAGAAAGCGAAGTCAGCCCGTCCGGGGATCGAGGCCGGGATCTGTGGTGAGCACGGCGGTGAGCCGCGTTCGATCGGTCTCTGCCACGAACTCGGTCTGGACTACGTCAGCTGCTCCCCGTTCCGTGTCCCGGTAGCCCGCCTGGCAGCAGCCCAAGCGGCAATTGTGTCCGAGTAGTGAGTACTGAGCACTGAGTACTCGGTAGAGACGAAGAAGGCGTCCCCCCGGCGAGAGCCTGGGGGACGCCTTCTCTGTTGGCTGTTGGCTCTTGCCTGTCACCCGTCGCCCCTGTCGCCCCTGTCACTCCGGTCACGCCTCATATCTCATGTCTCATGTCGGGCCGCTCGTCCGCCGATACCAACCCATGGACGCTCTCCAAGGTGACCTTGACTCGTTTTCGCTCGCGGACGTTGTTCGTCTCGTCGCGACTGCCGGGGGGACTGGTGTGCTCCGGGTCGAACGAGGGGCGTTGACGGGCAGGGTGTTCTTCGTCGACGGGTATCTCACGTATGCCACGACCAGAGATGGCGACGGGTCGGTTGCGGCGCTTGCCCGTCTGGGAACCGCACCCGAACGAGATCGCCGGGGTCGCAACCCTGGTGGGAGATGGCCCGATCCGGCGCGATCTCTCATCCTCCAACAGATCAGCGAGGTCCTCATTCGTCTCGCCCACGGTCCCGGCGGCCGCTTCTGGTTCGTCGAGGGAGTGGAGACCCGGGCGTACGGTGCCGAGGAGATCCAGCGGTTCGAAGCCAAAGAAGCTCTCGAAGCCGCCGCAGCCCGCCGTGCCGAATGGGCGAAGATCGTTCAGATCGTGCCCGATACGTCGACCCATTTCGTGGTGCGTCCCCGACTCGCTCTCGGTGTGTCGGAAGTCGTGGTCGATGCCGAGACCTGGCCGATCCTCGCTGCGATCGGCGGCGGTGCTTCGATCCAGGAGGTCGCAGAGCGACTCGACCTCTTCGAACTATCGGCGGCCGGTCTTGTTGCAGATCTCTACGGTCGTGGTTTGATCGTGAGGGAGTACGGTCCGGACTCTGCCCCGAGTGTCCTGGTGCACGTAGAGAGCGAACCAGCCTGATCGAACGTCAGATCGGGGGAGTCGTGCCGGTGACCAGCCGCGCTATCCACACGATGATCAGCAATGCCGCCGTTCCACCGATGACGACGTCGACCCAGCGGCGGTGTTTCCACTGGATCCATCCCGCCTGGTGCGCGGCCCAGATCGTCCACGCACCGAGCAGTTCGGCAACGACGAGCACGATCAACGGGTGGTAGCGGAGTGCCTCGGTCAGGTTTCCGCGAATGAGGTGGCCGGCGGCCCTCGTCATCCCGCAGCCCGGGCAAGCCACACCGGTGCAGTTGGCGAAGCCGCAGATCGTCGGACTCCCATCTGACGGTGCGATCGTGGCCAACGAGATGGCCGCGACGAACGGAATCGCAAAGAGCGATCTCGTCCCAAGTCGGGACGCCGCAGGCGAGAGCGTGATCAAGAAGCCGCGGCGAACAAGGCGATAATGAGGAAGAAGACGAGGAAGCCGACTCCGATGATCATCAAGACCGTGGAGATGATCCCGAGGATTCGCCCCGCCTGGGCCGTGCCGCGATTTTCCGGCGCGCGTTTCCCGGCGTCGATCCCCGCGAGTTCCTTGTTCCCCATCACCCACGCGAACGGGCCGAGAACTTGACAGAGGACAAGGCCGAGGATGCCGAGGACAAGGATCGTCGTCGCCTGGCTGTCTTCCTGGTAATACTGATCAGTCATAAGTTCAGTATGGCCTGTCAACACCCCCCGGCCAACCCCAACCGCGTACCCAGGGTTGCAGACCTCGTATTTGACGCCGTCAGCCCGCGGAACGAGACGGGCCGCGTACCCAGGGTTGCAGTCCTTGTATATGACGCTGTCAGCCCGCGGAATGGATTAGGCACCGAGCGCGAGCCGTCCACATGGACGGCCCGCCCTCGGCATTGGGCCCCTAGCTCCGACCCAAACCTGTGAGCATTGCCTCACCATCGATGACCGTGAGATCGATGACCTCAGCGATGTGCGTCGTGTGGGGTGCCGTGAGTGCCGCGAGAGCGTTGATCTTCGTTTCGACTTCTGCGACCGCTGTCCGCAACTCTTCGAGGCGTGACGCGAGTCGAATCTCCTCGCGGTGGGCAGCGCCGACAATCTCGTTCGCGATCCGATCTGCCTCTTCAACGGCCGCAGCTGTCATCGTGTCGATCTCGGCCTTGTTGCGCTCGAGTTCCTGCTCGGTCAGCGTCACAGTGTCCGAGCGTGCCATCTCTGCGTCGAGCAGCAATCGGTGGGATGCAGCCTCGGCTTCCGCCATCCGATTGGCTCCATCTCGGTGGGCTCGAATCATCGCTTCATCCCGCTCGAACATCATGGCCTCGGCTTCGGTCCGGGCGGTCTCGATGAGTCGGCCGGCTTCCCCCTTGGCATCCTCGACGATCAATGCGGCGCGACCGGCGCTCTCGTTGATCATCTCGTCTCTGGTGCGCTGCGCCGCAGCAAACGTTCGGCGGATGGCGTCGACGGAGTCGTCTGCCTGTGCTACTCGCGCTTCGAGCTCGGCGGTGTCGTGCTCGTGGGATTTGAGAGTGGCGATCAGCCGTTCCATGACCCGGTCGACTTCGACGGAGTCATAGCCCTTGCGGCGCACGCGGGCGAACCTGTGTGCCTCAACAGTTGATGCTTCAATCTTCATGCGTCCGTCTCCCCGGATCCCTCCGCCCGTCGCTGCCCCTGCAATCCTGCAGAGCGACCGGGTTGGTCGCATTCGGATCGGAACCCTACGCTGAACGTTCGACATCTGCAAGGGAATGTCAACAGGGTGGACGCCACGCTCGGAGTCGAGTAGAACAGTCACATGGATCGCATCACGGTCGATATCGAGAAGGAATGGCTCTCCGTCGCAGACATCTGCGAGTACATGGACGTGTCCACGTTCGTCGTCACCAGTCAACTGCGGACTGGCGGGCTCCCCGCGGTCAAGTTCGGTAGGGAGTGGCGGGTCTCGCGGCAGGACTTCGAAGACTGGATCAACGACCAGCGCGTCGATACGGCTGCGAGAATCGACACCGAACTGCGATGAGCGATCAGGGCTCAACCGTCTGACAAGAGTATTTTCGACCCTGTTCGCCTGCCGGTCGTAGGAGTAGCCTCGGTGGCGTCGACACGCAGGAGGTCAAGGTGCTGGATCAGGCTCGGATCGATCGACTCAAGCGGACCGACACCGGGGGGTATCCCGTGCTTTCGGTCTACGTGAACCTTGAACCAGGGCCGGAGTCACTGCGGAGCCTTCCCGCCCGGATCAAGGATCTCCTCTCACGGGCCGACGTCTCGTCGGAATCCCTTCCGAGGTCGCAGCGTCTCTCGATTCGAGAAGACGTTCATACCCTCTCGCACGATGTCGGTCGATTCGGTACGGATCTTGGCCATGGGGTCGCCGTCTTCCGTTCCTCCGGGGCGGGGATCGATGAGCAGTTCGCGCTTCCCGGACCCGTGAGAGATCGGGCCATCGTTGACGTCGTCGCCTACATCCGGCCCCTCGAAGCCATGATCGAGCACTATCAGCGGTACTGCGTGGCGGTCATCGGTCGTCGCCTTGGATCGATCTTTCGATTCTCCATGGACCAACTCGACACCTGGGAAGAGATGCGCGACGAGGAGATTCGAAAGGCGAACTATGGCGGCTTCTCCGGGTATGAGGAGCAGCATGTGCATGCGAGAGCGGACGAGATGGCGGCCCGGCACTATCGGCATGTCGCCCAGCGACTCACAGAGCTGAGGCGGTCGGATGAGGGATTCGATCTTCTCATCATCGGCGGGTCTGATCCTCATGTTGCCGGTGTTCTCGGGGAACTTCCTTCAGACGTGGCAGATCTGTTGGCCGGAACGTTCGTGATCGACCCGGGAACGATGACACCCGCGACGGTGCTCGACCATGCTCGGCGTGTGGCAGGCGCGTGGGAGGTACAAGAAGAGCATCGACTCGTGGCGGATCTCTTCGACGCTGCGGCATCGGGGAGAACGGCGGTCCTCGGTCTCGAGGAGACGTGCGCCGCAGTCGATCGTCGTTCGGTGGAGGTGCTCTACGTTCAGGCGGAGAGCACCACGCCGGGATCAACCTGCGTCGACTGTGGGCGTGTTACCTGTGAGACCGGTTCGACATGTCCGGGTTGTGGCGGTTCGCTTCGGTCAATCCCCGATGTCGTCGACCGCCTGAGCGAGTTGGTTCGCAGCACCGGTGGGCGTGTGCGGCACGTCTTGAATCCCGGGCCCCTGGCAGCGGTCCAAGCCGGGGCTCTGTTGCGATACGCTGATGCGATGGTCGATCCGACCTGACCTGCGGTACCGTTAGCGCCCCGTTGAAGGAGGGACCGTGCCACGGATCGTCGCTGTGGTTCTCGCTAATGACCCGGGTTCAGGCTTCGCCGGGTCGAAGTATCTGACCGACATCGGTGGCATCACGCTCATCGACCGGTCGTTGGCGGACGCGTCCGTGTGGCCGGTGGACGAAGTCATCGTTGTGCTGGGCCCTGATGCCGAAGAGATCGCATCAACACTCGGGTCCTGGGATGTGACCATCGTCATCGATCCGGAGTGGGAAGAGGGCCTGGCCGCCTCGCTACGTGTCGGCCTCGATGTTGCGATGCGCGGCCCAGCGGCCGACTTCGTCATTATCTCCTTCGCTGATCAGCCAGGAGTTCCTGCGAGCGACGTCTCCGCTCTGGTGGAAAGCACCGAAGATGAATCGGCTGTTGTACCGAAGTACCGGTACCGACGCGGATTCCCAATCGTGCTTGCCAGAGATGCGTGGGAGCACCTGCTCGGAATGGAAGGCGACGTTGACCTCCTCGGCCTTCTCGAGAGTCATCCTGCTGGAGTTGCCGAGGTGTGGTTCGATCACCTCGAGACCCCGCGAATCCAGCACCCTGAGGACGCCTCTGCCCGGTGAATACGTTCGAGCGGGCGAGGCATCCGAGCATCCGGTAGGATTGCCGACCCGGGTTCCAGAGATGAACGGAGGGAGCAAGCAGTGGCATCGATCTCAGCAATCGAATCAATGGACCAGCGCGACGCAACGAAGCTTCGGAAGGCTGGCGTGCGCACAACCGGCGCACTGTTGAAGACCGCTGCCACGCGAACCGGACGTCGCCGGCTTGCGAGGGAAGCGAGCCTGAACGAGAGCGACATCCTCTCCTGGGTGAATCGCGCCGACCTCATGCGAATCAAGGGCGTTGGATCCGAATACGCAGATCTGATGGAGGCCGCAGGCGTTGACACGATCCGCGAACTGCGAAGGCGGAACCCGGATCGGCTTCTGGCTGCCATGACCGATCTGAACACCAGGAGACGCCTGATTCGTCGGCTCCCGACGAATGCGATGGTCGCGGGATGGATAGATGCGGCGAAGGACATTGAGCCGCTCGTGACGCACTGACGACGCGTGAGCAGTCGGAGAACGGGGTCTTTCGGCAACAGGTCTACGAGAGTTGAGCGATGAGTTCTGAGCTCTGAACGAGATGCTTTCCGACTACCGACCGTCGACAGCCGTTCACGCGACGAAGCCCCGGCCGGGAGGAGACCGAGGCTTCAACGCGCGAACCTGAGGACTACTTCTCGGTTGTGGTCTTCTTGGCTGTCACCTTGGGAGTCGTCTTCTTCGGCGTGGTCTTCTTGGCTGTCACTTTGGGAGTCGTCTTCTTGGCAGCAGTCTTCTTGGGAGTCGTCTTCTCCGGGGCTGTCTTCTTGACCTCCACGGGCTTCGGTGCGCTGACACCGGTGGTGAACTGCTCGCGCCAGTTGTTGAGTGTGGTCTCGAGTTGCTCACGCAGGATCTCGACCTTCTCCTGGAACTGATCGACGTCGACCTTCTCCTGGATCTGCTCGAGGACCTTTGCCTCCTGGATGTGCTCGACGCCATCCTGGAGCTGGCCAACCATGTTCGACTCACGGATCGAACCACCCAACTCGCGGCCTGCTGCTTCGAGTTCGGCGACCGAGGTCTCCATGAACAACTGGGTTCCGAAGTCCATGACCATGCGGCTCGCACCGCCGAGGTCGGCGATCGAAGCATCGGCTAACAATTGTGCCCCGAAGTCCTTCGTCTTACGGCCGGTTACGACGGGGGCTCCGACGGCTACGTAGAACACTTTGACGGCATTCTCTTTCTGGGTTTCCATGACGGTGGTCATGTCGCCTCCTTCTGTTCATTGCCAACGAAACTTCGATAGATCTCCGTCAGCGCTTGTTGCTGGGTCTTTGTGAGCGTGGGATCGGACGCGATGGCGTCTTCAACACCCGAGTGGTCGACATCGTCGAGGAGTCCCGCACGCTCGTACAGGGACTCGGTTCTGATTTCCAATGCCCGGGCGAGTGATTTGAGGATCTCGGCCGAGGGTTTGCGAAGTCCACGTTCGATCTGTGACAAATACGGATTTGAAATGCCCGCCTGATCGGCGAGCTTCCGAACAGACATCGCCGAGCGCGTTCGCTGCTCCTTGATGAATGTGCCGAGATCTGAAACAGTTGGACTCTTCACGATGATTGCAACATATCGCAAAACGCTAACTATTGCAAGCACTTGTCGGAAGAGTCCGCTACGAGAAGGCGGTTCCCCTTCCAGCTAGCAGCGTGTCGAGGCTGGTCTGAACTGAGCGTCGAATGTCCTCGGATCGCTCGAGCATCCTCAGCGGGTCGGGCACAACACCGGGATTCTCCGGCATCACCGGTGGGAGGAACCGGATGCGCCAACGCACCGGCAGCGGGACCGGGTTGAGGAACACAGCGATCTCTTCGACCCGCTGCTGGGGGAAGATGAACCGCACGAGTTGGGCAAGGCGTTTCGACACGGCGACCGCCGGGTGGACTTCCTCTGCTCCGAGGATTGCGACGGGAACGATCGGTGTTCCCGTCTGTTCGGCAAGCTGTACGAAGCCGCCACGGCCGAACCGTTGCACGTGATATGCCTGCCAGACCGGTTTCATGAATCCGGATTCCCCCTCGGGGAACACGCCGAGGAGCGCTCCACGCTCGAGGAGGTGGCGAGCGTCCTCGTGGGTCGCGTACACGGCGCCGACCTTTCGGTACATGTGCGACACCCACGGGAGCATGTTGAAGATCTCCGTTGCGCTCACGCGGACCCGACGAGGTCTAGGGGCTTCGTTCAACACGGCGAGCGCCAGCATCGCAGCGTCGTACGGAAGTGCCGCCCCACCATGGTTGGCAACGATCATCGCCGGACCGTCCATGGGGATGTTCTCGATGCCCTCAACTTCAACCCGGAAGTAGTCGTAGTAGATCCCGTTCAAGATGTGCCACGCCATCTCGTGCACAACCGGGTCGAGGCCGATGGCGTCGATGTCGTAGGTCGCAAGATGGAGATGTCTCAAGAGCGTCGGCCACGTGTCGAACCCGAGCTGCCCGGTGATGGGCACTGCGGTGTCGTACCGATCCCTGCCGGAGTGCAGGGCGCAAGCGTCCCTACCCCGAACGATGGGCAGACCACAACCGTGACCCTCGATGCTGCGCCATCGACAGCGTTCATCCTGGTCCACGAGACCGGCGAGCCGATCGTAGAGATCTGTCCTGCGTGCACGGGCCTCCACCCGGTCTTCCTGGCTCACCCCGGGGATGGGGATCATCGGGCCGGGTTCGATCTTCAGAGGGGGGTCTTCGACCCGTTCGGTCTCGGCCAGAGCTTCAACGAGTTCGGCCTTGGTCATCTTCGATCGTCCGCGAAGATCCACCGCTCTCGCGCGAGCGAGGAGTTCGGTCTTGGTGAGTGAGGAGAGTTCGTCGTGCTTCATCGATCGAATCCAGCCGATACGCGACCGTATGCGACCATCGTCGTCTGGCGGCAGTTGAGGAACGGATGGAATCCAAGAGCGTCCTCCATGCCGGAAGTGTCCATAACCCGGCCGTGCTTCAACAAGGCGATGGTGTGCTTCTCGAGAGGGATTCCGCTTCTCGCCACACCTCGCAGTGCAGCGTGGAAGGCACGTTTCGGGAGGGGCTGGGGCACTCTCCGGCCGAGGCGGAGGATACGGGAGAGATAAAGCTGGCCATTGCCGGCAACATTGAACGTACCGGGAACCGGATTGTCGATCGCATGCAGGAACACGTCCAACGCGTCCCGCTCCGAGATCACCTGCATTCGAGGATCGAATCCGAGGAGCGTCGGCACGCCGGGAAGTGTGAGATAGGCGCTGAGCGGGTTCCGGATCGTCGGCCCGAAGATCGGAGCGAGACGGAGAATCGTGTAGTCGACGTGATCGTGGCGCTGCGCTACATCACGGACGAATGCCTCCATCTGCTCGAGGTCGCTCTGGTAGCGGCCGCTCGATCGCGGTGGCTTCGAATCGGTGGACAGTATCGAAGGGGATCGAGGTCCGGCCCCGTAGATCGCACCGTCCGACTTGACCACGACGTGACGGATCGTCGTGCACCGACCGATCGCGCCAAAGAGAGCTTGAGCTCCGACGATCGACTCCTCATGGGCGCGTGTCGCACCGTGGAGTGCCGACCTGTCGACGGTCTGGAGATGCACGACCGTGTGCGGTTTGACGTCGAGGAGGAACCGGGCGAAGGAGAGTTGGTCGAGACTGAGACGCTCGAACGGGGATGAGAAATCCTCGAGTGGATCGAGATCGTCCACGGCGAAGACCTGGGTGTCGAGCGTTCGCTCGAGGCTCTGGATAAGGCGGCCACCGGTTCGGGTGGCTGCGCCCGTCACAAGGATGCGCCGCATGGTTCAGAGGGTAGGACCCGCGGGGAGCGTGCGGCGAGTTGGGGGTGAGATGTGAGATGTGAGACTGGTGGCTGTGCTCGGAGGCTCATGTCTCATTTCTGGTGCATACCCTTGAGCACCTAACCTTCAACAGCCACCGGAACGAGAACATGGCAGGAGATGGAAGTTTGATCATCGTGATGCGTGCGGATGCGACGCGCGAGGACATCGACCACGTTCTCGTCAGACTCGCGGAGGTCGATGCGGAAGCTCACGTCTCCGAAGGGAGCAACCAGACGGTGATCGGCATTGTCGGCGATCGAACCAGGGTGCAGCAACTCCCGTGGGAGGCATTCCCCGGCGTCGAGCGGGCCGTTCCGGTTCTGAAGCCGTTCAAGTTCGTGAGCCGCGATTTCCAGCCAGACGATTCTGTCGTCATCGTAGGGCCGGCGAAGATCGGTGGTGGGCACTTCGCTCCGATCGCGGGTCCATGCGCTGTGGAGACAAGAGATCAACTCTTCGCCTCGGCAGCGGCCGTGCAGGAAGCCGGCGCGACAATCCTTCGTGGCGATGCTTTCAAGCCGCGGTCTTCGCCGTATGCGTTCCAGGGACTTGGTGGGGCTGGTCTTGTGCTGCTGGCTGAGGCCCGTGAGGAGTTTGGTCTGCCCTTTGTTGTCGAAGTGCTCGATCCCCGTGACGTTGAACTCGTCTCCTCGTATGCCGATCTGATACGCGTTGGCACGAGGAACATGGCCAACTTCTCTCTTCTCTCTGAACTCGGGCGTCAGTCGAAACCCGTCATGCTCAAGAGGGGATTCACCGCGACCATTGAGGAGTGGCTCAACGCCGCCGAGTACATCTACAAAGAAGGCAACCACAACGTCGTTCTCTGTGAACGGGGCATCCGTACCTTCGAGACGGCCACCCGCAACACGCTCGACATTTCGGCCGTGCCAATCGTCAAAGGCCTGTCGCACCTCCCGATCATCATCGATCCTTCGCACTCCGGTGGTCATCGCGAACTTGTCGCGCCGCTGACTCGCGTCGCAGTTGCTGCAGGCGCCGACGGATTCATCGTCGATGTGCACCCGGCTCCCGAGACGGCGCTGGTCGACGGTCCCCAGGCGATCCTGCCGGGCGAGTTCGCCGAACTCATGGATGAAGTTCGTGCGCTCGCTGCAGCGATGCACGTCGAAGTCTGACCGCTGTGCGGCGTGCACTCATTTCCGGGACCGGGCTAATCGGGACGTCGATCGCTCTGGGTCTCCAGGATCTCGGATGGGAGACCCTCGGTTGGGATCCGAACCCGGAGGCACTTGCCAGCGCCGCTCGCACCGGAGCCGTCGCTCCGATCGAGAGTTTCAATGCGGTGACGCTGGGGACGAACGACCTCCTCGTTCTCGCCGCCCCACCGTCCGCCGTTCGTTCGACACTGAGCGAGCTGGAGACGGCGGCTCTGGTCATCGATGTCGCGTCCGTGAAGGCTCCGATTCTCGAGGTCGTTCGGACTCGACGCTTCGTCGGCACGCATCCGATGGCGGGCAGGGAGGTAACCGGTCCCGATGCTGCCCGACCGGGACTGTTCCGTGGCGCCACCTGGGTGCTGGTACCGAACGGGGCGGACGAATCCGACGTTCTGGCGGTCGAAACGATCGTGACCGACCTTGGGGCGAGACCTGTCCGAATGGCCGCGAGCGACCACGATGCAGCCGTGGCCCGGATCAGCCATCTCCCTCAGATCGTTGCCGCTGCGCTCCTGAGCGGTGCGGACGAAGTCCCGGGTGCCATGGATCTGGCTGCCGGGAGCTTCCGCGACCTCACCCGGGTCGCTGCGTCTGATCCGGCCATCTGGATGGACATCCTGACGGTCAATCGGCGGGAGGTGGTGGATGCCGTCGAGACGCTCCGGGCGCGTCTCGCAGAATTCACAGCCTCCGATGCAGAACTTGACGCCACACTCGTGGAGGCTCGTCACCTGCGGGCCTCACTCGGGCCCGAACTGGCCGTCGTGCGGGTCGCTCTCGAGGATCGCCCGGGGGAGATGGCATCGGTGGGGCATGCACTTGCCGAGTGCGGCGCCGACCTTCGCGACCTTCAGCTTCGCCATGCCCCATACGGGGGTGGCGGCATCCTGACACTGTCAGTTCGGGCGGGGGAAGAAGGCGTGCTTCGTTCGGCGCTCACGGCAGAAGGGCTCAGCGCTGTCGTTCCATCAATCGGACCAGACTGAGCGTCCCCACAGCGATGCCGTGTTCAATGGCGGTCTCGTCGAGGTCGAACGTCGGGGAGTGCACATCGACAGGGGGAACGTGGTTTCCGACACCGAGCCGGACGAGTGCCCCTGGAACGTGTTGGAGGAACCACGAGAAGTCCTCTGATCCCATCGACTGCGGCGTCGGTCGGACCCCCTCTTCACCGAGGATCTCTGTGGCAGCTTGTCGGATGACTTCGATCACGGAGCTGTCGTTATCGACTGGTGGAGAACCCCGGTGGTAGTCGACTCCCGCGCCGGCACCGCAAGTGGTGGCGATGTCTTTGAGATGTCGCTCGACGAGATCGGGGAGCTCCGTCCACACTGCAGCCTCGCGGACGCGGGCGGTACCCGAAATCTCGACGACAGACGGGATGGCATTCGCCGCACCGCCGCCCGCGATTCGACCGAACACGAGAGTCAGATGTCGATCCGGCCCTAGTGCGTCGATGAGCCGATTCGGGAGATCGGTCACGACTCGGGCCGCGACGTTCACGAGGTCGACCGTTCGATCGGGTCTCGAGGTGTGACCTCCGGGACCGGTGAGTCGAATGTGGATCTTGTCTGCAGCGCTGGTGATCGGACCGATCCGGAGGCCGACGTTCCCGGCCGGGATCGACGGGTCGACGTGGTAGGCGAACATGGCGTCAAGGCCATGATGAGCGCCTTCTTCGACAAGTCGGGCTGCACCGGAGGGGCTGTCCTCCTCCGCCGGCTGGAAGATGATGCGTGCTGTACCCGGAAGGTCACCCAGAGCGGCGAGGACTCTTGCGATTCCGACACCGATCGCAGCATGTGCGTCATGGCCGCACGCATGCATGAGACCGTCTACCTGGGATCGGTACGGCGCGCCGGTCTCCTCCTGGATCGGGAGGGCGTCGATGTCGGCACGGAAGCCGACGATCGGATTGCCGGATCCGATCTCCACGAACAGCCCGATGCCGTCTGCGCGTACCTGAGGATCGAGCCCGTCGTCCGTGAGTGCCTCGGCGATGCGATACGTGGTCCTGCGCTCGGTCCATGCGATCTCGGGATGGCGGTGCAGATCTCGCCGCATCCGGATGGCGTCGGGCGCGATCGCACGGGCATGGGAGGTGACATGATCGGTGAGGCCTGGCATCGGACCAGATTGTACGGCTTTGTCGTGCCAGCGCTCTCTACGCTACGGGGACAGGAGGCACCATGACGACAGAGCCGAGCTTCACCATCGGGATCGAGGAGGAGTACTTCATCGTCGATCGTGAGACCCGCGATCTCGTGCCGGACATGCCGGACGGCTTGCTCGCTGCCTGCAAAGAGATCGCAGAGGGCATCGTGAGCCCGGAGTTCATTCGCTCGCAGATAGAAGTTGGCACGCCGGTCAGCTCGTCAGTCAAAGAGGTGCGAGCGCATCTCGCGCAGCTCCGCCTCGACGTCTCTTCCGTCGTTTCCGAGTACGGCATGGCGATCATCTCCGCCTCGACGCACCCGTTCGCGGCCTGGGGCGAGCAGCGGCACACCGACAAGTCCCAGTACAACACTCTGGCCGAGGCACTCCAGGGCGTCGTTCGGCGACTTCTGATTTGCGGTATGCACGTACACGTCGGGATCGAAGACGAGGACGCACGCATCGATCTGATGAATCAGGTGCTCTACTTCCTGCCCCACCTGCTCGCACTCTCGGGGTCGTCTCCGTTCTGGCACGGTGACGACACCGGCCTGAAGTCGTACCGCACCGCGGTGTTTCGCACCCTGCCTCGCACCGGGATGCCGGATGAGTTCCTTGACTGGAGCCACTATCAACGTCACGCCCAGATCCTCGTCCAGTCGGGCGTGATCGAGGATGAGACCAAACTGTGGTGGGACATTCGCCCCTCCGCCCGATATCCGACGCTCGAAATGCGCTCGACCGACATAGCGACACATCTCGACGATGGGATCACACTCGCAGCTCTCTACATCTCGTTGCTGTCGATGCTGTTCCGCCTGCGGCAAGACAACCAGCGGTGGCGGGTCTACTCGAGAATGTTGCTGAAGGAGAACATCTGGAGGGCTCAGCGTTACGGTGTTTCGGAGTCGCTGATCGACTTCGGCACCGGAAGCCTCGTTCCGTTCCCTGAACTCATGGGGGAGATCATGGAACTGGTCGCCGATGACGCCCGGCGCCTCGACTGCGTTGAGGAGGTGGGAAACGTGGAGGAGATCTTGCGGCGCGGCACGAGTGCAGATCGTCAACGAGCGATCTACGAAGCGGCGGTCGTGGCAGGAGCGGACAAACATGAGGCTCTGGTCACCGTCGTTGACTTCCTGATCGACGAGACCGTCTCCGACCTATGACAACGATCAGGGTCGCCGGAGCCCAACAAGACTTCACCGTCGGGGATCTCGAAGGGAATGAGGCTCGCATCCTCGAGGCGATGCGCTGGGCCGATGGCGCAGACGCGGATGTCCTTGTATTGCCCGAGTTGGCGGTTGTCGGCTATCCGCCGGAGGATCTGGTCCTGCGGGAAGGATTCGTGGCGGAGAACCTTCGCGTGCTGGATCGCCTGGCCGAAGCGTCGAGAACGTGTGCCGTCGTCGTCGGATTCGTCGATCCGCTCACAGAAGGTGTTCTCGACGATGACTCGGTGGAGCGACGGGTCGCCAACGCTGCCGCAGTGTTGGCAGAGGGTCGGATCGTGGGGGTGTACCACAAGGAGCTGCTTCCGAACTACGGCGTCTTCGACGAGGCCAGGTATTTCGCCGAGAGCCGGGATCCGGTCCGACTGTGGGAGATCGGTGGCATCGTCACCGGCGTGTCGATTTGCGAAGACATCTGGTCCCCCAGCGGCCCGTCGGCCCGTCAGGCAAAAGCAGGGGCCGAATTGTTACTCAATCTGAACGGGTCCCCGTTTCACATCGGAAAGGGAGAGGATCGTGCCGCGCTACTTCGCGAAGAGGCGATCCGTAGCGGCGCCGCGGTTGTCTACGTCAACTGCGTCGGGGGCCAGGACGAGCTGGTCTTCGACGGCGATTCGATGGTTTTCGACGCCGACGGAATGCTCGTGTATCGAGCGGCACAGTTCGCTGAGGAGATGTTTGCAGTCGATCTCCCTCTCCCTGGCGCTCAAGAGACGATTGTGTCACCGGTTCCTGTCGTCCAGAAGTCCGGTGATCGGTCACCGTTGCTCGCTCCCGAATTCCCGCCCCGGCTTAGTGACGAGGCAGAGATCTATGAAGCGCTCGTCACCGGTCTCAGAGGCTATGTGATGAAGAACGGATTTGCCGGTGTCGTCATCGGATCGTCGGGGGGTATCGACTCTGCCCTCGCAGCGACGATTGCAGTCGATGCCATCGGTCCCGATGCGGTCCACACGATCACGATGCCGACTCGCTACTCCTCTGAGGGTTCGGTGGCGGATTCGAAGTCACTCGCGTCCAACCTCGGCTGCCGATTCGACGTGATCCCCATCGAAGACACGTTCGAGTCGTTCCTGACGACACTCGATCCGCTCTTCCACGACACCGAACCGGACGTAGCCGAGGAGAATCTGCAGGCCCGGATCCGGGGAACGGTTCTGATGGGCGTCTCGAACAAATTCGGGGGCATGGTTGTCGCGACGGGGAACAAGTCGGAGATGGCGGTCGGCTACGCGACTCTCTACGGCGACATGGCCGGCGGATACGCCGTGTTGAAGGACGTGTACAAGACACTCGTCTATCGGCTTTCCCGATGGCGCAATCGCGATCGCGAGGTGATCCCCCTGGCGATCATCGAGAAGGCCCCCTCGGCCGAGCTCCGTCCGGATCAGTTCGACACGGACTCGCTGCCGCCCTATGACGTGCTTGATGCCGTGCTCGAGCAGTACGTCGAGCAGGATCGGACCGTCGATGAGATAGCGGCCGTTGGTTTCGATCGGGACCTTGTGTGCCGGATCGCCCGGATGGTCGATCGCAACGAGTACAAGCGGCGTCAAGCACCGCCGGGCGTGAAGATCACAAGCAAGGGCTTCGGCCGAGACCGAAGGCTCCCGATTACAAATCGATATCTGAACTAGTAGGCGACAGGGGAATAGGCGACAGGCAACAGGAGTCAGGAAGACAGATTCTTCGCCGACTACCGACTACAGGGGAGCGTCACTTGTCGAATGACCGACAGTCCACGGTCGAGCCGGTGGTCGTGTGGACCCGGGGATCGGGGTGTCGCGAGCTTGCCGAGCTGATCTCTGGCGATGTCGCCATCCAAGTGGACTCCGATCCGGTCGCCACCTGTATTGGAACCCGTGCGACGCTGTTGGTGAGCCGACGCTTGAGCTCGTTCGACCTGTGCAACGTGGCCGTCCCCAGCGGCTTCTCTGCCGACGAGACCACCGGCGTCGTTGCCGCTGTGGGAAGTGGACCACACTCATCGCTCGCGGCCGCCGTAGCGGGGAGGATTGGACGGAGCCTGACCGTGCCCGCCCGTGCCGTCTACGCCCACAGCGGGTCCGAGCCGACGGCCTCTGCGACTCAGATCGTGAAGAAGTTCGACGATCAGTTCCCCGACTTGTCCATCGAGACGATCGGTCCCGCGAGCCCGGAGGCGATGGTGCAAGGTTTGCCATCGGGGACTCTGCTCGTGGTTGGCGCCCCCGGCGGATCGTGGTTCCAACGCCAGCTCTTCGGCCCGGGACCAAGGATCAAGCACAAAGCGTCAGGTGGAACGGTCGTTGTGAAGACGGCGCCGGTTCGGGTGTACCAGGCGATGGAGGCGCCAGCCGCCTTCGGTCCCCAAATGCGTGTCGCCGACGCGCGCGTGGTCGGAGCAGGAGACGCCGTCGTAGCGTCTGACAACACCCTGATCGGTGTGGTCCCCGTGGCGGCACTCGAGGCAGCAGATCCCGACGCGGATCTCGGCGGATTGGCTCAGGAAGCGGCCTTCCTTTCTCCTGAGGCGACGATCGAGCACGCCCTGGACCTCGCTGACGACACGGAGAGCACAACGATCCCCGTGGTAGACCGATCTGGGAACCTGATCGGCGTCTACCGAGCGGGAGCACCCGGTCCGACAGTTCTGGGGTGGGGCGGCTGAGATGTGAAAATGTGAGAAGAGAGGTAGGAGACAGCGGCATCGCTGGTCTCATGTCTCGAATCCCGGGTCTCGTGTCTGTCATTCACCGAGTACCGACATCTGGGCTGTTCCTTACCAAACAGTGAACTTCTTCAATTTCGGTCACGAAAGCCTCCATCTTGTGGTTCAGTTGTCGAATGACGGGTTTGCAGAATCTCAGAGCAAGGCGGTTCTCCGGCTGGGCCGGTGTTGCTGGAGTGTTCATTGCGATGGGCGCAACAGAGCTCTTCGCCGGAATCTCGGACGCGGTTCCTTCTGCGATCTCCGCGATTGGCACCTATGTCATCGATGTCTCCCCGTCATGGTTGAAGACGTTCGCCATCTCAGCCTTCGGCACGGCCGATAAGGCTGTCCTGGCGATAGGGATCCTCCTGGTCTCCGCCATCATCGGCTGGTATCTCGGCAAGGCTTCGGTCGCCTCACCGAGGCCGATCATCATCGGGTATTCCGTCGCCGGTGCCGTCGGTGTGGCAGCCCAACTCACCCAGCCGGGTGCTTTGTGGCCGCTCGTCGCTGTTTCGACTGCGGTTGCCACTGGGCTTGGGATCGCGACCTGGTACGGCATCAAGACATGGTCGGGCGGCACGAGCAGAGGCATCACGGACGATGCCGTGACTGACATGTCACGACGGCGACTCATTGTGGGTCTCGCAGGGGCAACGATCGTGACGGCCGTTGCGATCAGCGTCGGTCGGGGAATGATCCGTGGACGGGCGGACGCTCAACTGGCTGCTCTTGTCCTCCCTGATCCCGTGGAGATCCGACTCGATCCGACATCCGCCAACGACTTCGGTCTGGAGGGCGTCCCTCCGATCGTCGTGGGGGGTGCCGCGTTCTACCGGATCGATACGGCCCTGGTGGTCCCCACGATCGATCCGGAAGAGTGGACGTTGACGATCAAGGGGTTGGTCGACAACGAGATAGTGCTCACCTACGACCAGATCGCTTCGATGCCACTGGTTGAGCGATACGTCACACTTGCTTGTGTGTCCAACAAGGTCGGTGACAATCTTGTGGGCAATGCCCTTTGGACGGGAGTGTTCCTCAGAGACCTGCTCGCCATGGCGGGGGTCCAGGAGGGAGCGGAACAAGTCGTCGGTCGATCGATAGACGGCTTCACGGTCGGGTTCCCGATCGACGCCGCGCTCGACGATCGAGATGCCCTCGTGGCGATCGGCATGAACCGTGACATCCTCCCGGCAATCCACGGCTTCCCCGCTCGTCTCGTGGTACCCGGCCTGTACGGATATGTGTCTGCGACGAAGTGGCTGACGGAGATCGAGTTGACGACATGGGATTCGTTCGATGGCTACTGGATCCCACGGGGTTGGTCCAAGGAGGCTCCGATCAAGACGCAGTCGCGGATCGATCGACCTCGGAATCGAGCGACGATCGAAGCGGGTTCCTACACCCTGGGAGGTGTCGCATGGGCTCCGACCAGAGGGGTCGAACGCGTCGAGGTCCAGATCGATGGTGGCTCGTGGGTGCTTGCCGAACTATCGGAACCACTCGCTGAGAGTGCCTGGGTCCAGTGGAAGCTTCACAGCGAGCTGCCGGTCGGGAAACACGACATCTCGGTCCGCGCCACCGATGGCACGGGCTTCACACAGACCGAGGCGAAGGTGTCACCGGGACCGGATGGAGCGGAGGGCTGGCACACGATTCAAGTCATAGCGGAAGAGGCGTGAGCTCTGAGAATGAGATCGAAGCGTTCACCGACTTCGTACCACGTACTACGTATTACGTAGTACGTGGTACACCCGGCGGAGCCGGATAGACGGAGTACGCTCGTGCCATGGCTGTTCTCGGATCTGTTCTCATCGACGGGCTACCGGTAGATCCAGAACATGCTGCGATCTCGGTCTTCGACATCGGGTTCCAGCGCGGGTACGGGTGCTTCGAGGCGATGCGCTCCTATGCCGGTTCCATCTTTCGTCTCGAACCGCATCTCGACCGACTCGAGTCCAGCGCTACGAAGCTTCGACTGCCTACTCCCGACCGCGACTCCATCACTGCATGGTGTCGTTCGACCGCGGAAGCTGCGGGGGAGAGCGTCGTGCGGGTGTTCGTGTCGGGAGGTTCCGATCCGAGAGTGCCGGGTACCGATTCGCGCGTCGTTGTCTTTGCAGAGGCGGTTCGCCCGGACGCCCCGGCGATGACCGTTCAATCGAGGACTGCGCCGTGGCACACCGACGGTGACTGGTCCGAACTCACGGGAGCGAAGGCCCTGTCGTATGGGTTCAATCTCGCCGCATCCGTGGCAGCCCAAGACGATGGGTTCGGCGACGCCCTCCTGATCGGGCGCAGAGGCCACGTTCTCGAAGGACCAACCTTCTCGATCGGATGGATCAGCGATGGTGTCTTTCACACACCCGGCCTCGAGATCGGCATCCTTGAGTCGATCACGCGAGCCGCCGTGATCGAAGTCGCCGGCCGCCTTGGCATGATGGTGAGAGAGGGGATCTACGGAATCGATGACGTGTTGAGCGCCGACGAGGTCTTTGCTATGTCAACGGTCCGGGAGGTTCTCCCGATCGTGCACGTCGACGATCGCGAGTTCGGCGTCGGCGTTGGGACGAGAGGGCTCCAGGACGGTTTCACTGCGCTCGTTGACGAGGAACTCCATCGATGAGCCTGTCGCTCGCGGCAGCCGTCGACGACCTCTATCGCGACGTGGTGATGGAACCCGACCGGTGGGGTGACGAGGCGTTTGGGGAATGGATGGCGAATCTCACGGTCGACTCCTCGTCGATCGATCGACTCACCGCACGGTCCCTCCGCCGAGCCGTTCGCGTCGCAACGAAGCTTCAGCGGTTCTGGGGATCACAAGATGCAGAGCGATACCGCGGGGAGGAATCGTGGGAAGCCAGAGTTGACCTCGCCGTCGGTATCCCCGCTTGGCGACCGGCTCTCGAACTCGCGGAAAAGGAACTCGGGGCATCCCCGTCGTCGGAGGGCTTTGAGGAGGTGCGACGCCGGTTCCGGGCCGTGAACGGCTCGACATGGATGGAAGGTGTCGACTACGACACTTGGGTTGAAAAAGGCAGCGACGGTTCTATCAGATAGAATCGATGTCCATGAGGTCGCGTTCATACCTGCTCGCTGCAATGGCACTGGTCATCGTCTCTTGCACTTCGTCGAACGAACCGGCCGCAACGACGACTACGACGACTACTTCAACCACGACCACTACAACGACGACGCCACCCACGACTGCGACGACGTCGACCACGACGACAGCGGTCCCGACCATGCCGTCGTTCCCCGAGTACCGGATCGCCGAACGGATCATCTCCGTCGAGACCGGAGACACGGTCGTGCTCCTCCTCGACCCCGCTTCCTACACGAGTCTGTCGGATTTGGACCTGTATGACGTGATTGCAGATGCCGTCGATCGCTTCCCACCGATCTTCGAGGCTCATGTTGTGGATTCTCAAGATGCGGTGTCGGCAGTCCTCGCGGAAGAACCGGACGAGGATCAGCAGAGAGCCCTGGTGGAGCACTACTTCGTCCGACTCGAGGAAGGCTTTCGGGTCGTGTACGTCGGACCGTTCGAAGGGACCGACGCCGCCGTCCTCGGATCCTGACTCCTGGCAGACATCGCGGTTTCTTCCCTCCCACAGAGGCGGGTGGCAGCGCCACCAGGTGCCGAAGGGAGGGGTCAGACGGTTCCCGATGCGTGTGACCATTGACTCCCTCCGCCGCCCTCAGCGGCACCTCCACCTGAGCCTGAATCCACGGAGTCGCGGATCCGAATCTGCCCGGAGTCCTTGGCGGAGAAGGTTGACCGCGGCTCCGAGGCCACACCAAGACCGTGGCTGCACCGGCGGTGGCGAAACCCGTTGGGCGACTGGGAAATCCGCCGATTCTCCATCGAGAAACCGTGGATTGAG